>DASYTV010000444.1:0-25541 GCA_036001885.1 Actinomycetes bacterium | reverse complement strand
CCCGCGCCGACGGGAGGACGAGACCGGGTGTCTCGATGCCCGACGGGGTCACGAGTCGGCCGGTGTGCCCCGATTCCACTGAACTCATGTTGCTTCTCCTCGCCTACCGTGCCGGCGGCATTGGGGTCCTGTCGTGAAGCTTGCGAATGACGGTCGCGCTGCCGACCTTAACGCGCAGAGCGGCCGTCGCCATTCCTGGTTAGACCGTGTTCGCTGACGGCGCAGGCGGGCCGATGGTCGACGCGCGCGAATTGCTGTCACCCACGTGGCTGCCGTTCGCGCATGCACTATCAGTGAACGTTGAGAATCGGGATCTTCCGGGCATTCAGCCTGTGGTCCGCGCGAATCACGGGTGTTAGCAGCCGCGATTCGCGCCCTGTCGCAGCAGCGATCCGCCCGGTCTCGCGCGTGGCGATGGAACACAGCCGTGAAGATCTCCAGTTTTGGTGCGAACGTGCAGCGGACTGCACCTTCCCACCAAAACTGGAGATCTTGGTCGGCGGGGCGGAATGACCTAGGAGCGGACGGCTTCCTCGGGCTGGTCGTTATCCGCGTTCGCAGTCTCTGCCTCCGCGCCGTCGTCGCTCGTCCCGGTCTCGTCCGTGTCTTGATCAACAGCTTCGGACCTCGCGGACTCGGCGGCATTGAGAGCCTTGATGTCAACCGCGCGGCCGGAGGTGTCGACGACCTTCGCGGCCTCGACAACGGCGGCGAGTGCCTTGCCGCGCCGCACCTCGCCGACAAGGACCCCTTGCTGTCCAGCGTCGATGACCTGCTTCGCGAAATCGTCAGGGGCCACGCCGTAGCGCATGGCACTGCGGACGATGTGCTCACCCAGCTCACCCTCGCTGACGCTGACCTGCGCCTTGTCCGCGATGGCATCGAGCACGAACTCAGCCTTGATGGACTGCTCGGCGTCCTTGCGGAAGTCGGCGAGAAGCTCGTCCTCGGTTCGGCCGTCGTGCTCGAGGAACGTCTCGAGGGTCAGGCCCGCCGGCTCCAGTCTGTGGTGCTCGAGGTCGTGCTTCTGAGTTTCGACGCGGTTCTCGATCGCCCGCTCAGGCATCGGCATGTCCACCTTGTCGAGCAGCGCCTCCAGTACGCGGTCACGCGCCTGGCCGACTTGGGTGATCCGGCCTACTCGCTCCAGCCGTTCGCGCAGCCCCCGCCGCAGCTCATCGAGCGTGTCGTACTCGCTCGCGAGAAGCGCGAACTCGTCGTCCAGCTCAGGCAACTGACGCTCCTTGACCGCTCCGACGGTGACCTCGACGTCGACCTCCTCGTCGGCATGCTCCCCCGCGACGAGGGGCGTCTTGAAAGTGGCGCTCTCCCCGGCGGACAGCCCGATCAAGGCATCGTCGAGGCCGTCGAGCATGCTGCCGCTGCCGATTTCGTACGACATGCCGGTCGCCTGCGCTTCCTCGATCGGCTCGCCATCCTTGCTTGCCGACAAGTCGATGGTGACGAAGTCGCCCATTGCAGCAGGACGCTCGACGGTCAGCAGGGTGGCGAACCGCTCGCGCAGGCTGGTCAGCTCCTCGTCGACCCGCTCATCGATCACGTCGGCGTCGTCGACCGTGACCTCGATCCCCTCATAGTCGGGCAGTTCGATGTCGGGCCTTATGTCCACCTCGGCGGTGAACTTGAGCTCCGTGCCGTCGGAGAACTCGGTGACATCGACTTCTGGCTGGCCGAGCACCCGGACGTTGTTGTCGACCACCGCCTGCGTGTACAGACCCGGGAGGGCGTCATTGACCGCCTCCTCCAGGACGACGGCGCGGCCGAAACGCTGGTCGATGATCCGAGCTGGCACCTTTCCGCGGCGAAATCCAGGAACGTTCACCTGCCGGGCGATCTTCTTGTACGCAGCGTCGAGGCTCGGCCGTAGCTCGTCGAAGGGGACCTCAACGGTCAGCCTGACCCGGGTCGGGTTCAGGGTCTCGACAGCACTCTTCACGACGATTCGATCTCCTTGGTCGACATACGAAGCAGCGCGGAACGATCAGACAACCTCAGCAGGTGAGGGGTATGCGGGCAGCCGTCGACGATGCCCCGCGGCACTGCCGCAGAAGTCTACGCGACCACCGGGCGTCGCTCCGACCCCTGTTGACTGGCCCGCTCGGCCGCCCCGAATCGACGTGTCCGTGGGTTGTGCGGCTATCCGGGAGCCGGGATCACTGTGGGTGGAAGGCGCTTGGGACGACCGCTGGCCACCTGCCAACCGACACTTTCTCGGTACCATCAGGGGCGAGATGCCGGTTTGATCCGATATGAGCAACCAGCGGACCGCGATCGTACCGCGAAAGTGTCGGCGGTCCCGCGTGGAGGCCGCGGGCTTGAGCTTCTTCCCGGCGGGCGCGATCTGATTGTCTGATTCTCTAGCGGAGCAAACAGCCATGATCAACAGTCGGGATGGCCGGATTTGAACCGACGACCTTCCGCTCCCAAAGCGGACGCGCTACCAACCTGCGCCACATCCCGTCGTCCCAGACACTCGCTTCGAAGCTTACTGGCGATCAGAAGAGATCACTCACTGCTTACTCGGCGTGAGCGACCGCGTGCCACCCTGTGGCACGATGGTCTGCGCGCGGGTGTAGCTCAATGGTAGAGCTCCAGCCTTCCAAGCTGGTGGTGCCGGTTCGATCCCGGTCACCCGCTCCACCAGAAACCCGCTGGTCACAGTCCTGATGGCCGGGCAGCTGCGCGGACCGAATCGGTTCACCAGCCATCGTCGTGCCACATACGTGCCACACGGCGGCCTGTCATGCCTTCTTCCGCGGCTCTTCTGAGCGACCTGCCGTGGCCATGCCCACCTGGCGGGCCAGGCCGCCAAGTGCCATCGCAATGGCCTGGTCACGGTCTCTGGTGGCGTGCTGATAGATGAGCGCAGCCCGCGTGCTGGAGTGCCCGAGCCGGGCCATCAGTTCCTTGAGGCTCGCACCGGTAGCGGCGGCCAGGGTGCCACCTGTATGCCGAAGATCATGAAAGTGCACGCCGGGCACACCGGCCCTCGTGCAGGCCTTGACCCATATCCGGCCGAAGTTGGACCGCCGGAGCCGCGCGCCCTGAGGACCGACGAAGAGCAGCCCGCGCTCCCCCGGCTCGGCGAATCGCTCCAGGTGCCAACGAATCTCAGGCACCAGCTCGGCCGGAAAGGCGACCGTGCGGCGGCCCGCCCGGGACTTGGGCGTCTCAGGCAACAGCGTTCCTGTGTCCAGTTGCGCGGTCGTCTCCACGACCCGGATCTCGCATGCCTCCAAGTCGATGCTGTCACGGCGCAAAGCGATCAGCTCGCCCCAGCGCAAACCCGCGAACGTGGCGAGCAGCACCAGCACCCGGTAGCGCACCGGGATGGCAATCTGCGATCTCGAAAACCACGGGAAGCGAGAGCGTCTCCCGTTCGGGTGACTCCTCGCGGCCGCCCCCCTCCACGCGGCATGGGTTACGTCGCACGAGCCGATCATCGACGGCAGTGGTGAAGATCGCATGCAAGAGGGTGCGGGCCGTCATAGCGTCGCGGCAAGATTGCGCCATGTTCGCCGGCGGACCCTTCCTCGGGTGCGCTGGTGGGCCATTGCCATGACCGGAATCGAAGCTTCGACCTCTCCCCCTCCCTTGCCGCGCTGGTTCGGACCTAGAGCCAGCCCAGATGACCCGGCCGTCTCGGCCCTGATCGACCGCGTCGCGCGAGGGGCCGGATGGGCAGACATCGGCGGTGGGTTCAACCTCAATGTACGGATAGACGCTGAGCCGCCGGTTGTCCTCCGGGTTCATAGGCCCTGGGTGCGCCGCGGCCGGGTAGCGGGACTGCGGCGCCTGCGGGAGCGGCTCCAGCGGACGCAAGTCCGCGTCGCTCGGCCGATTCGGATTTCCGGCTGCGACCTCCTGAGGGTCGGTGATCGTTGGGCTGAGATTGAGGAGTTCATCGGTCACGTCCAGCCACGGGCGGACGAGGACTCCTACGTCCGCCTATTCGAGGAGCTCGGACGCCTTCACACTGCGCTCAAAGCAGTCTGGGAGCCCAGTGCGCCCGAACCCCTCGACGACCACTGAACACTCGGGCAACTGCGTTACTCGGTCGGCTTCACACGCCGCAGGCTCGGACCCCGCAGCGAGCCGGTCGTGCGTCGGATGCGCCAACTGACTGGCGAGCTCTCCCAGCTCCGGAAGGAGGTCGAACTGCCATGCACTCCGATTCATGGGGACTACAAATTGGGCAACGCGGTGGAACTGTCAGACGGCTCATGGGCCACCTTGGACCTGGATTTCGCGAGGGTCAGGGAGCGGCTGTACGACATCGCGGGCAGCCTGAACGACGTCGCACAGAGCGGCGCATTGCTCGAGCCGCGACGACTGCTCGACGCCTACGAAGGCACGGCTCCGGAACCGCTGACTCGCGACGAGCACCGTTGGCTCCCCGGGGCTCTGGCCCTTGTACCCCTGCACTGGGCTGCCACCGCGGGACTCGTGGGCGGCGACATCAGCGAGGCCGAGAGCGCAATGACCGCCGCCGAGGCCTGGTGGTCGCGCCGGGCTGAACTGTCGTCGTAGTCCGGCGGCCCCGCTCGGGGACTGGAGTTCTCTCGGCAGAGCTCCGACTCACCTGAAGCGGCTGGCACGTCCCTGGGGGGAACACCGCTAAGCAGCAAGGGCAAAACGTGCCCTGGGAGCGGGACGACCGCACGGCGTGCCACACACGTGCCATACACGATGGCAGCCAGCGGTCAACCACGGTCACTCACGAGCACGACCGCCACAAGTGCGCAGTTCAGCGTTTCGCCTGATCACCCGCAAGTTGCATAACCGATCTTCCAAGCTGGTGGTGTCGGTTCGATCCCGGTCACCCGCTCTACTAAAGGGCGCCGGGTACACCAGCCTGGACCAGCTCGCCCACGTCAGCGAGACAGACCTCGGCCGACTGCACGGGGTTGGCCCAAACGCGATCGAAAACCGCGGCGAGCTCTCGCCGAGAGTGGCCTTTCCTTCGCCACGAACAGTTGAACCCCAACAAAGTGCCGACCGTCCCCCGCCTTACGACGAGCCGGCGATCTTCGATCTTGGCCATCCCGCAGCCGCGCCCGCCGTTGTCGCTGCGTGGCCAGGTGTAGGGGAGGTCACCCCTGGATTGAGTCGTTGGTCGTGTGGGTGACAGCCTGGCTACGCGAGGTGTGACTGGTGCAGGTCTCCGGCTATCGGGACGGTCCGGCGATCCGTGTCGCGGGCTTGGGCAAGCGGTTTGGTGACCGGGTTGCGTTCGAGGACGTGTCGTTCGAGGTCGGCTACGGCGAGGTGTTCGGCTTCCTCGGTCCGAACGGCGCGGGGAAGACCACCACTGTGCGAACGCTGGGAACGCTCGTCGTGCCGAGTTCAGGCTCCGCGACCGTGGCCGGGCTACCGCTGACGCCAGACAACGGGGTGGAGATCCGCCGACGGATCGCGATCATGCCTGAGTCACCGGGCCTGTATCTGCGTTTGAGCGTGGCCGAGAACCTGGAGTGTTTCGCCGATCTGTACGAAGTGCCCGATGGGCCCGGTCGGATCGATCGGGCCCTGCAGGCGGTCGACCTGACCCGAAGAGCACAGGATGTGTGCGGCGCGTTGTCCAAGGGTTTGCGTCAGCGCGTTGCTTTGGCGAGGGCACTGCTGAGTGACCCGGAGGTCCTGTTTCTTGACGAGCCAACGGCGGGTCTGGACCCAGTCGCCACCCTTGACGTCTATGAGCTGATCGATGGACTTCGCCGACGCGGTGTCACGATCTTCCTCACCACCCACCGCCTGGAGGAGGCCGAGCGACTGTGCGACCGCGTCGCGATCCTCAACACGACGCTGCGTGCGGTCGGCCCACCGGCGCAATTGCGCGACCGGCTGTTCGCGAAGACACTCACGGTCAGGACCGTCGTACCGCTTGCCGACCCGGATGCGCTGTTCACTGGACTGCCGACCGTCGAGGGATGGCGGCGCGACGGCTCGGCCGGCTACGTCCTCATTGTGTCCGACCCAGCCCATGCAGCACCAAGCGTCACCCGAGCTCTCGTGGCCGCTGGCGCCGACGTGCTGTCCATCGGTGAGTCACGTCACTCGCTCGAGGATGTCTATCTCCAGCTCATCGATCAACGCAGTGAGAGCGGCACGCCGTGAAGGTGAGTAGGCAGCATGTGCGAGCGATTCGCCGCAAGGAGTTCCGGGAGTACCGGCGTAACGGCAACCTCGTCTTCGCGACCGCGATTCTCCCACTGATCTTCCTTATTCAGCCGGTGATCCAGGTCTTCACCCTGCCCACCTCTGCGTCGATGACGCTGCGTCACGAGCATTCACTCGTCTACATGCTGGCCATTCCGGTTCTCGTGCCCGCTGTGCTCGCCTCCTACGCGGTGGTCGGTGAGCGACTGCAGGGCACCCTCGAGCCGGTACTCACCACTCCGGTTCGTCCCGAGGAACTCCTGCTCGGCAAGGCCATGGCGGCCTTCGTCCCGTCGGTTGTCGTCGCGTACGCGGTCTTCGCCCTGTACGTGGCGATCGTGGAGTTCTTCGCCCGTCCGGCAGTTGCCTCCGCGCTTATCCAAGGTCCGGATCTGCTCGCCCAGCTGCTGTTCACTCCGCTGCTTGCCAGCTGGTCCATCTGGGTTGGCATCGCCATATCGGCAAGGTCGAGCGACCCGCGCACCGCAGGGCAGATCTCGGTTCTCATGAGTGTTCCGACGGTGGCGGTGACAACGCTGATTGCCCTCAACGTCATCCCCGCTACGCTCGGCATCGCTGTCGGGTTCGGCGCGGCCCTGCTGGTCCTCGTTCTTGTGGGCTGGCGGGTTGTGTCGGTCATCTTCGACCCCGAAAGACTCATCACCAACACCAAGTAGCGCGACTTCGCGCGCGCTCGACCATCCGTCGCGGACGACCAGCGGGACTCCGGCGCCGCCGCCGCCGTGCAGAGCATCTCCTTCACCGTTGGCACCACGCTCGGCGTTGCCCTGCTGTCTACAGCCTCCGCCGCCGCCTCGAGCTCACCGCCGGATTCGTCACCGGCGCGGTCATCGCCATCCTGGGTCTCTCAGGCATGCTCCTCTAGTGGAGAACCGCCGCCGCCCGGGTCAGCAGGCGGAGCGAAACTAGCGCGACGCCATCCTGACCCGTCATTCAGCACTTACGGTTCGGCGACGCATCGGCTCGCGCATGCGCGGATAGATTGGCGGTGTTGATCCTGCGAGGGGAGGACGTGTTGTGACGGCCAAGAGTGATTTCACCGAAGAGGAGTGGATCAGAGTCCGGCGGGCGCCGTTCGTCGCCGGGATGGCCATCTCCCTAGCCGACCCTGGTGGTCCCATCGAGGTGACGAAGGAGTCGATGGCGACGATCAAGTCGGCGACCAACCCGCCCAGCCGCGAGCAGCTGCTCGCCGAGATCGCGCTGGACATCCAGTCCATGACCCAGCAAAAGCAGAACCCGCTCCGTGACTTCAGGCTGAGCAAGGACGCGAAGCCCGGGCAACAGGTCCTTGATGAGCTACGAGCGGTCGAAGTGATCGTCGCTTCGAAGGCGACGCCCGAGGAAACGAACGCATTCAGCCACTGGCTGCTGTCGACGGCGCAGGCCGCGGCCGACGCTGCCAAGGAGGGCGGGTTCCTCGGCTTCGGTGCGAAGCAGGTCAGCCAGGGCGAACAGGACATGCTCGACCAGCTGCGTGTCGCCCTCGGTGGGGAGTGACGAGGAGCGACCGGTGCACTTCAGCCGGCGACCGAACCTGAGGTGAACAGATGACCGAACGCCAACCCGTCGAGGTCACCAATCTCGATCGATATGGCTTCCCGCCGCTGCCATGGAGCCGCCCCCGCGACCTGCTCGCCGCGACACCCGCGCAGCCAGGCACACCCTACTTCCTCGGAACGTCCCGGCCGGACGGCCGGCCGCACGCAGCCGGGATCGGGGCGCTATGGCTCGATGGCGACCTCTACTTCACCAGCGGGCCTGGCACACGTAAGACGCAGAACCTGTCCGCCAACCCGGCCTGCACGATCTCCACCTCGCTGGAAGGCATCGACGTCGTCCTGGAAGGCGAGGCGATCAGAGTCACCGATCAGCAGACACTCGCGACGGTGGCTGGCCGGTATCGAGATGGTGGGTGGCCGGCCGAGGTGGAGGGCGATGCGTTCACCGCGCCATTCAGCGCGCCCAGTGCCGGCCCGCCACCGTGGCATCTGTACCGCCTCACCGTTGACACCGCGTTCGGAGTGGCGACAGCCGAGCCGTACGGCGCGACCCGTTGGCGGTTCGCCGCTAACGGGCAGCGCAGCTAGCCGGAGCGCTTGAGCTTGCCGTGCCGCTTCGCGTACCGCTCGCCTGCCGAGAAGAGCGCAAGACCCGCCGGGATGCAGACGGCGCCGATCAATACCAGAATCCCAAGCGTCGGTCCCATCGTGGTCAGATCGGCGCCGTCGAGCAGGGCGTCCCTGACGCCATCGAGCGCATACGTCGCGGGGCTGATCGCTGCCAGCCATTTCATCCAGTCCGGCAACACGCTCACCGGATAGTAGATGCCAGAGACGACAAGGAGGACGCCCTGCGCCACGAAGCCGAGCTGCGCGCCCTTCTCCGGTGAGATGAGCGGAAGCACTGCGGTCATGATCCCAATGCCGGCGAAGGAAACGCTCGCGACGAGCAAGACCACGATCGCGGCGAGGAAGTTGGCGTTGGACAGGCTGAGATCGAAAAAGAGCCCGACGATCCCGAAGATCAGCAGCGCTCGGATGAGGCCGTACACCACAGCGAAGGCTGCCATGCCAGCGAGGTGCGCCGATCGGCGGAGTGGAGCCATGAAGGTGTACTCAATCGTCCCCTCCCACCGCTCCCACGCGACCGTCTCCGTGATGAACTCGAAGATGATGCCGAGATAGGCCCAGATCACCGCGCCGATCAGCAGATAGGTGGTGACCCGCTCCACGTCGATCGCGCCTCCGCTCGCCTCGATGCCTCGGCCGATGAAGACGATCGTCAGCGTGTTGGCCACGGTCCACACGAGGAAGGCGACGTCCCACCAGATATAGCGGCGGGTGAGGTAGAGGTTGCGCTCGATGACACCGGCGACCCCGATGAGCTCGGATCGCAGGAGGTGTGCCCTCGATCTCATGCGAGCACCTCCCTCTCGTCGTCCTCGTCGTCCTCGCCTTCATCGCTGTCCTCGGCGAAGGTGCGCCCGGTCGCGGCGAAGAACGCCTCCTCGAGGGTTGCCGTGCCGTAATGCCGCTTGAGTGCATCGGGCGTTTTGAGCGCGAGCAGCTTGCCGCGATCGATGATCCCCACCCGATCGGCGAGGGTGTCGGCCTCGGTCATGTCGTGCGTACAGAGCAGGATCGTCGCGTCGTGTACGTCTCGGATCTCCCGGACGAACTTTTGGACCTCGAGCTTCGAGCGAGGGTCGAGGCCGGTCGTCGGCTCGTCGAGCAGGAGGAGCACGGGAGCCGTCAGCAGGGCACGGGCGAGCGCGACCTTCTGCTGCATGCCGCGGGAAAGATTCTCCATCGGCTCGCTTCGGCGGTTGATCGGAAACCCGACCCGGCCAAGGATCCGCGGAATCTCGTCGCGGGTCTCACGAGCCGATATCCCATAGAACCGCGCCGCGTAGCTGAGGTTCTCCGCCGCGGACATCTTCTTGAAGAAGCTGGCCTCGACCGAGACCCGGTTGACCAGCCGCCGGACGGCGCGGGGCTCACGGAACACGTCATGGCCGAAGACCTTCGCGGTGCCACCGTCGTGCAGCAGCAGCGTCGAGAGGAGTCGTACGAGAGTCGACTTGCCCGAGCCGTTCTGGCCGAGAATCGCGACCGTCTCGCCACGGGCCACCGTGAAGGTGACACCGTCCAGCGCGGCGATCCGTCGGCGGCGTGGACCGGTCGCCGTGCGAGGAGCCTTGCGCCGAAACTCCTTGCGCAGCTCGATAACTTCGATAGCGGGTGCGGCTGTGAGGACCTGCGGCGGCGTCTCGAGGATGGGATGCGGCTGAGACACGGGTGGCTCCGATGCGGATGGGATGGACGAAAGCCGAGCGCGAGAAGGAGGGAGGCGCCGACGTCGCGGCGACCCGTAGCGCGAGCGCCTTCGATCTCAACCGCTGAGGATCACCAGATGACGATAGACAGCCTGATCGCGCGGGAGCGAATGGTTTTCGCCTCAGAGCCGGCGGTCTCACCCGCCGCCACAATGCCGCTCATGAAGGACCAGATGGCCGGCCAATCGGCGTCTGTCGCTTCCCTAATCACCATGGCGTCCAGCATGGTCGCAGACGGACGCAGATCGCCAACGGGATCACGCGAGCCAACGGAGTGGTGCCGGGCGGGCGGTAGCCGGCGTCACGCGATGTCAACGGCACTCGCGACCGCTAGCGCCGGAACACCGCCATCCGGAGAACATCGCGATAGGCGCCGTCGTGCCAGTTGTGCTCCCGGAAACGACCTTCCTCCCTGAAACCCGCCTTGGAGTACGCGGCGACGGCGCGCTCATCGTCGGCCAGTACCTCCAGCGACACCTTGCGGAAATTCAGGTACGTGAAGGCGTACTCGACCAAGGTGCGGACGGCGTCCTGTCCGTGGCCCTGCCCCCACTTGTCCCTGCGGATCGAGATGCCGAGATGGCACGCTCTGGCGTAGTCGTCGAAGAAATGCAGCGAACATTCCCCAATGACTTCGCCGCCGACCTCGATCACGAACCGGACCTTGTCGCTCTCCGGTTCGGCGGCGCGCTTGTCGAAGCGGGCCTCGAGCGCGGCGAGCGAGGTCGGCAGGGGCCGCTCGTCGCTAGCCCGATGCTCGACGGTGAGGTCGTTGTACATCTCCCAGAGCGGCCGAAGATCGTCCCGCTCCACCCCACGCAGTAGCACCCGCTCGCCCGACAACATCGCGCCGCCCTCTCACCGGACCCGCCGTTCCCATGCGGCCCGATCATTCGGCACGATGTCCGGCTCCGGCAACCGGGTTTGGCCACGGGGGCCAAACGCGGCGCACGAACGGAGCGCGGAGTCACGGGCAGCTCAGCAGGCCCATCGCTCGCTTGGCGGTGAGGACGCGGAGAACGTGCTGATCGATGGCGGAGCGGAAGGACCGGCTCGATTTGGCGGCCGCGATCACGGCTTGGGTCATCGCAGGAAGAATGGATGCCTCGACGGTGACGATCACGTCCCCGCCGGCCCGCAGAAACCGGAGTGCGCGCTGGGCCGGCGGCACCGCCTCCACCTCGGCTGCCGCGCCCAGGTCGTCGGAGAGCACGACGCCGTCGAACCCGAGATCCTTGCGCACCATGCCGTCGATGACTGGTTCCGAGAAGACCGCGCGGTTGTCCGGGTCGATCTTCGAGTAGGTCGCAAGCGACACCATGAGGAACCCCGCGCCCGCCTTGATGCCGGCGCCGAACGGCGCGAGATCGGGATCGTCCCTTGTGGTGACTCGATCAACCACCCCGGCGCTGAAGTCGGTGTTACCGCGGACCTTTCCCAGCCCGGGGAAGTGTTTGACGGCCGTCGCCACCCCTGCCTGTCCCATGCCCGACACGAACGCCGCGACATGCTGCCCTACGGATGAAGGATCAGAACCGTAGCCGCGATGCAATGCACCGATGGGCATGTTGGCCGTACCGACCGAAGCCGGTACGACGTCGGCGACCGGTGCGAGGTCGAGGTCAACGCTCGCAGCATGCAGATCCTCCCCCCACGCCTCCGCACGGGTCCGCAGCTGGCTAGGCGTCAGCTGTGCCTGCTCACTCGCCGTAGGGATCGGCTCGAATCCTGGCCCCTTCAGATGCTGGACAAGCCCGCCCTCTTGGTCCGCTGCCACGATCGCGTGCACTCCGGCCGGCGCGCCGGCAACGGTGCGCGCTCGGTTTGCCGCAGTCGCAACCCCGCGCGTCCCCGTGGTGGCCTGCCCGACGAGCAGGATCGCCCCGACATGCACCGCCCCCAGCGTCGAAGACACGAACGCGGGTGTCCGGTCCACCTGAACCCCGCCCATGAACAGCTGGCCCACTCGCTGCGGAAGAGTGAGCCTTTGGAGAGTTCGCTGCACGCAGCTGGCGACCGTAGGCGCGGTTGTGGCGGGCGGCGTCTGCGACGGTGTCGTGGTCGCAGAGTACGTACTGCTGGAGGTCGGCGACGCTCCGCTCGGCGATCCCGATGGCTGACCCCCACACCCGGCCAGCCCGGCGACCACGAGCAAGCCGGTGCACCCGATGGCCGTGACCAGCCGGCGGTGCCGTTTCGTCGCAACTCCCCTGCTGGGCACGTCAGATCATCGCGAGTTTTCGTGGATCGAGGCCCACGGCGCGATTGTACGGTCGGCTTGGTCAGAGCCGTTCGACCAGGCGGAACCGCTCCGCGACCGCCATGGTGTCATCGTCGACGGCGAACGCCGGATCCCCGAGATAGCTGCGCATCTCGGGGCTGTGCCAGAACTGTTCGTGCCCAGCCCGCCAGGCGGCGACCGTCCCGTAGCCCTCGCCCTCGTCGATCGCATGGGCTAGATCGATGTCACCGAGCCGGATGACCCGAACGTCAGTTGTCTCGATCACTGCGACCGGTTCGTCTTCCGAATCGACGACGACGCTGCGTTCCCCCACATCGGGGAGCGGTTCGTCGTCGTGCTCGTACTCGATGAGTAATGACGTCGTCGACGTCTTCTCGCCGGCCAGGATCGCCGCGACAAGGCTGTCTCGCAGCGGACCCGGGAACGCGAAGTAAGCCCTCGACGGATCACCCATCCGAGGAGGTTACATCGCCCACGCCCCTGGCCCCGCACGTCGCGTCTGACCTCGGCTCAAGCCGCCAGGCGCAGACGGGCAGGGGCCATCGTCACGCCGATCCTCGATCGTCTCGGCTGCCCGGCATACTGAGCCGGGTCTGTACGTGAGCCGGTGTCTCCGGTGTCGCGTGTCCAAGGTCCCTTGGACACGCGGCACTAGACGGCTAGGGGTGATGTGGTGGTCGCACCGGCTCGCGCTGTCCGGCACCCCACGGTCGACGACCTGGACCGGGCCTGGCACGTCGTACGAGAACACCTCGTGCCCTCACCGCTGGTGGCCACGAGCGTGGCCGCCGACACCTGGCTCAAGGTGGACAGCTGGCAGCCGACGGGATCGTTCAAGGTACGCGGTGCGCTGGCGGCGCTGTCGGTTCTTGACAAGCGGGCGAGGGCAGCGGGCGTCGTCGCCGCTTCGGCCGGAAACCACGGTCTCGGCGTCGCTCATGGCGCAACCCGGCTCGGCATTCCGGCCACGATCGTCGTGCCGCGGACGGCATCGGCAGCGAAGGTGGCCGCACTCGCCGAGTTCGCCGTCGAACTCGTCCAGCACGGTGACGATTACGATGCCGCCGAGGCACATGCGATCAGCCTCGCCGCGGACGGCCCGGCGTTCATCTCGCCGTACAACGATCCCAACGTCATCGCCGGTCAGGCGACGATCGGGCACGAGCTGAGTGACGAGCTGACTCCTCCCTTCACGATCGTCGCTCCGATAGGCGGTGGTGGGCTGGTCGCCGGGCTGAGCCTATGGGCGACGACCCGACCAGGAGTACGGGTCGTCGGCGTGGAGGCGGACGCGTCGCGGGCCGTCTCGGCAGCGGTCGCCCGCGGAGGCATCGTGCCGGTGCCGATCGCGAGCACGCTCGCCGACGGCCTCGCGGGAAACCTCGAGCCCGACAGCATCACGCCAGAGATCATCGCGAAATACACACAGGCCCTGACCTCCGTGAGTGAAGCGGAGATCAGGGATGCCATGCGCTTCCTCGCAGCGGGGCACGGGCTGGTCGCCGAAGGGTCAGGTGCGGTCGCCCTCGCCGCGCTGATGGCCGGCAAGGTCGAGGTCCAGGGCCCAACCGTCGCCGTCGTGACCGGCCGCAACATCGCGCTGCCCATCCTCGCCGAGGTCCTCGCCGCCGCCCTTGAGGGCGGTGGCGGCGGGCGTGGGATCAGCCGCGGCCCAGGAGGGTGCCGCCGTTGACCTGGAGGACCTGGCCTGTCGTCCAGCCGGCGTCGGGCGAGACGAGATAACAGACGGCCGCAGCGACCTCCGCTGGTGTGCCGGGGCGGCCCATCGGGATGCGCGCCACCCGCGACTCGTACACCTGCGGTGTCAGCCGGCCCGCCCAGAACTCCGTGTCCGGGACGAAACCGGGCGCCACCACGTTTACCGTCACCCCGTCCGGGGCGAGTTCGTCGGCGAGGCTGTAGGCCCAGGCGTGCAACGCCGCCTTCGCTCCGCCGTACGAGCCCGCTCCGCGCAGCGCAGCCACGGAGCTGATCGCGACGATGCGCCCGCCCGGTCGGGTGATCTGCGGCAGCAACGCCTCGGTGAGCAGAACCGTCGGCAAGACATTCCCGTCGAAGTCCTGATGCCAGGCCGCCGCAAGCTCGGCCAAAGTATCCGTCGCAGCGGTGGAGACCCCACCCGCATTATTGACGAGAACATCGACCGAGCCGTGGTCCCGAACGATCGCCGAAGCGGTTGCCTCGACCTGATCTGGCTCGCTGAGGTCGGCGCGGTACCAGCGGACGGGGTCTCCTGTAGCGGCGCCGGTGATCTCGGCGGCGGCCTTCTCCAGGGCCTCAGGACGCCGGCCGAGGAGGACGACCTGGTCGCCGTCGCTAGCAAGCCTGGTCGCGATCGCCTTTCCGATGCCGGTCGCTCCGCCTGAGATTACGGAAACCCGCGCCATGACCTTCCTCCATCCATCCCGGTCTTTGCTCTCGGCCCCGCGGCCCGCATCGGAGTGATCGCGACCGCGGCGGCTCGGCTCGCAGCTCGGCGCTACGGGTACTCCCACGTGACCTGGACACCGATCTCTCCCGGCGCCGTGATCTGGTGGTCCGTCCGCGTGATCTCGTGGAAACCAGCGCGCGCGGCCACCGCACCCGAGGCCGGGTTGGCGGCGTCGTGCTTGATCACGACTCGGTCGACGCCGGGCTGGTCGAGGGCGGCACCGGTCAGCGCCGAAGCCGCCATCGTCGCGTAGCCACGCCCGGTGTGTGCCGAGTGGAGCCAGTAACCGATCTCGAGGGCACCCGCGCCGATCCGATCGTGCAGGCCGAACGAGCCGACAAGCGTTCCGGCACTGTCGAGGGCCGCGTAGTTCCATTGCGTGCTGTCGGCCCAGCCGTCCGTCGCGATGTCGATGAAGATCCCCGCGGCGCCTACGTCGTACGCTTCGTGCGCCCATGGCATGAACGGGAGCAGCTCCGGCAGCGACGCCTGAACGGCGGCCGCCAGCTCCTTGGCGTCATCCGGCCGCCAGCGGCGGAGGGTGATCTCCTCCGCCTCGATCACATCGGGGAAGTCCACCGCTCGATCCTGCCCACGGGATCGCCATGACGACAACTCCAATCCACGCGTAGGGCGCGGCGCCTGGCCTCGCAGAAAACAGCGTGCCTCCAGCCACCTCTGCTGGTAGGCAGGACACATGACCGACAGTGCCGGCGCCCCCTATCCGATTCGCTCGGTATCCCCCGACGAGTGGGACGTCGTCTTCGCGAACGACCAGCTCGCCTTCGCCGAGGTCTTCCCGCCGGAAATCGTCGAGCGCGAGCGCGGCCTCTTGCCGTGGAGCCGCACCCTCGGTGCATACGACGGCGACGAGCTCGTCGGATTCACCGCCGCCTACGAGCAGGGGATGCGCATACCGGGAGGCATGCTGCCGAGCACTGGCGGCGTGACCTGGGTGACGGTGCGGCCCACCCATCGGCGCCGCGGCATCCTTAGCTCCCTGCTCCGACGCCAGCTCGCTGACCTGCACGAGCTCGGTGAGCCTGTCGCCACACTCTGGGCGAGCGAGCCGGCGATCTACGGCAGGTTTGGCTTTGGGCTTGCCTCCATGAGGTACGGCGTGAAGGTCCCACGCCGCGCCCAGCTGATAGACGCCCCGGCCGACCCCGCGCTACGTCTGCGTATCGTCGATCCGAAGAAGGCGATCTCCGCATTGGAGACTGTGGCGGCAGCGGCGCCTGCCCGTCCTGGCATGTTGGCGCGCGACGAGCGCTGGTGGAATCGCTCCACGGACGACCCACCGGCCGCCCGAGGCGGCGGCAAGCTCTACTGCGTTCTCGCCGAGAGTGCGGGCCAGCCGCGTGGCTACGCGCTTTATGCGCCGCGCTCGAAGTGGGAGGGCAGCGGCCCGGCGGGCACGGTGACCTTGCGCGAAGTGCTCGCCGCCGACCAGGCGGCGTATGCGGAGCTATGGCGCTTCCTGCTCGACATCGACCTGATGGCGGATGTGGATTACTGGAACCTGCCGGTTGACGACCCGCTGCTGTGGTGGCTCGGCGACCCGCGGCGCGCGGAGCCGACCTTGGGCGACGCGATGTACCTCAGACCCGTCGACGTCGCCGCGGCCCTCTCCGCCCGGCGCTACACGACGGATGTCGACGTCGTCCTGTCAGTCACCGACCACACCTGCCCATGGAACGCCGGCCGGTGGCGGCTCACCGGCGGTCCCGCCACAGCCTCGTGTATGAAGACGACCGATGCGGCCGACCTGGCGATTGACGCCCGCGCACTCGGCTCGGCGTACCTCGGCGGCGTCACCCTCCAGACGCTTGGCGCAGCCGGACGGGTCGACGAGCTGGTGCCGGGAGCGCTCGCTTACGCCAGCCGCGCGTTCGCGCATGAGCCCGCCCCGTGGTGCCAGTTCATCTTCTAGGGCGGCCACGGCCCGATGCGTGGATCGGAATCAGGCGGGCGCAGGAAGGTCCGGAAGTGTGCCGGTCTCCTCGTACGCAGTGAGCATGGTGATCCGTCTCGCGTGTCTTTCTTCGCCGCTGTAGGGCGTCGTCATGAACATCTCGACGAAGCGCGTGGCCTCGTCCTGGGTGTGCATGCGCGCGCCAATCGAGATGACGTTCGCGTCATTGTGCTCCCGGGCGAGCTCTGCGATCTCCTCACTCCAGGCCAAGGCGGCCCGGATTCCTCCGACCTTGTTCGCTGCAATCGCTTCGCCGTTGCCCGATCCGCCAATGACGATGCCCAGGCTGTCCGCGTCGGCGCTGACCCCGGTGGCCGCACGCAGGACATACGGCGGATAGTCATCGTCGCCGTCGTACTCGTGCGGACCGCAGTCGACCGGCTCGTGGCCGGCCGCCTCAAGCCAGCCGATGAGGTGGGACTTCAGCTCGAATCCGGCGTGGTCGGAACCGATGTAGACACGCATGGGCGGCAGTCTGCCACCAGCTCGGGCAACAGTCGGATCTCACGGTTGGAGATCGGTGCGCGCGACACCGGCCTCGCATGGCACGATGCCAAGACTTCACTATTAGCCCCAGTCAGGAGAGCAACGCCGTGCCGGGTATGAATCTCACCCGCGACGAGGCGGCCGCCCGGGCCGCCCTGATCGACGTCGAGTCCTACACAGTCGAACTCGATCTCACCACGAGTGAGACCACCTTCCGGTCCACGACGGTGATCCAATTCACCTGTCGCGAGGCAGGCTCGTCGACCTTCGTCGACCTCGTCGCTCCATCTGTCCACGAGCTCACGCTCAACGGACGGGCACTCGATCCGGCAACCGTGTTCGACAACGTGCGGATCCAGCTAGACGATCTTGCCAACGACAACGAGCTGCGTGTCGTCGCCGACTGCTCGTACATGAACACCGGCGAAGGTCTGCACCGCTTCGTCGACCCTGTGGACCAGTCGGTCTACCTCTACACCCAATTCGAGGTCGCCGATGCACGGCGGGTCTATACCTGCTTCGACCAGCCGGACCTGAAGGCAAGCTGGCAGCTCACGGTGATTGCCCAGGACGACTGGAAAGTCGTGTCCAACTCACCGACACCCACGCCACAGGCGGTCGTACCAGGCAAGGCGTTGTGGGCGTTCGAGTCGACGCCGCGGCTCTCGACGTACATCACGGCGCTCGTCGCCGGTGCCTATTACGTGGAGCGCGACGAGCACAGGATCGGAGACCAGCTGGTCCCACTCGCTGCCTATTGCCGCCGGTCACTCGCCGAACACCTGAAATCTGCGGCCATCTTCGAGGTCACGAAGCAGGGCTTCGACTATTTCTACGAGAAGTTCGACTATCCCTATCCGTTTGCGAAGTACGACCAGCTCTTCGTCCCCGAGTACAACGCGGGCGCGATGGAGAACGCGGGCTGCGTGACGATCCTCGAGGACTACGTCTTCCGCTCCAAGGTCACCGATGCCGCCTACGAGCGCCGAGCGGAGACGATCCTGCACGAGCTCGCCCACATGTGGTTTGGCGACCTCGTCACGATGAAGTGGTGGGACGACCTGTGGCTGAATGAGTCCTTCGCCACCTATGTATCGGTCCTTTGCCAATCGCAGGCCACCCGGTGGCGGGGCGCGTGGACGACGTTCGCCAACGTCGAGAAGACCTGGGCCTACCGGCAGGACCAGCTGCCGTCCACCCACCCGATCGTCGCCGACATCAACGACCTCGAAGACGTCGAGGTGAACTTCGACGGCATCACTTATGCCAAGGGCGCTTCGGTTCTCAAGCAGCTCGTCGCGTGGGTGGGCGTGGATCACTTCTTCGACGGCATGCGCGGCTATTTCAAGCGGTACGAATGGGGCAACACGACGCTCGCCGATCTTCTCGCCATCCTCGAAGAGACCTCGGGCCGCGATTTGTCGACATGGGCCAAGGAGTGGCTCGAGACCGCCGGCGTGAACACGCTGCGGCCGGAATTCGCCGTCGACGACGAGGGGCGGTTGACGTCCTTCGCCATCCTGCAGGAAGCGCCCGTCCAGTGGCCAACGCTGCGTTCTCATCGGATCGCGATCGGCCTCTACGACCGGGACGACCGGGGCCGGATCGTGCGGCGGGATCGTCTCGAGCTCGACATTTCGGGAGCCCGGACCGAAGTCGCAGAGCTGAGCGGCATCCTGAAGCCAGATCTGATCCTGCTCAACGACGACGATCTGACATACGCGAAGATCAGACTGGATGCGGACTCACTAACAGTCGTGACCGAGTCAATCGGGTCGATCAGCGAGACCCTCCCTCGCGCTCTTTGCTGGGCAGCGGCCTGGGACATGACCAGGGATGCCGAGACGCCGACCCGGGACTACGTCCGTCTCGTCCTCGCCGGCATCGGCCAGGAGTCCGACATCGTCGTCGTCCAGTCTGTGCTGCGGCAGACCTTCGCTGCCCTCGACCACTTCGCCGACCCGGCTTGGCGCTCGACCGGTCTCGCCCAGCTCGCGGCCGCAGCCCGTGCGCACCTGACTGGCGCTGAACCCGGCAGCGACCATCAGCTTGCTTGGGCTCGGGCATTCGTGAACGCGGCCAGGAGCGACGAGGATCTCAGCTACGTCCGGGCGCTCCTCGACGGCACCGAGACCGTCGAGGGCCTCGTCATGGATGCGGACCTGCGCTGGCACCTGCTCACCAGGCTTGTCGAGACCGGTGTCGCCGGCGAGCGGGACGTCGACGCTGAGCTCGATCGCGACAATACGGCGACCGGGCAGCGACATGCGGCGGGAGCGCTAGCCGCCCGGCCCAATCCGGCGGCCAAGGGTGAGGCGTGGGAATCCGTGGTCTCCAGAGGTGATCTGCCCAATGCCATCCAGGCATCGATCATCGGCGGCTTCACCAGCGCCGACCAGCTCCGCCTGCTTGAGCCGTATTTCGAGAAGTATTTCGAATCGATCAAGGACGTCTGGGCAGGCCGCACCAACGAAATCGCCCAGCAAATCGTGATCGGGCTCTACCCGGCCTTGCGTGTCGACGAGTCGACGCTCACCCGCACCGATCGCTATCTCGCCGAGGAGGACCCGGTGCCCGCGTTGCGGCGGCTCCTCGTCGAGGGCCGAGATGGGGTGGCCCGAGCGCTGCGTGCCCGGGCCTGTGACGCCGCAGCGGGCTAGTGTCGCGTGTCCACGCGACACTAGGCGGCCTCGACGACCCGGGTCGCCGGGACCTCGGCCGGCTCGGCCCGCCGGGACCGGACCGCGTCGTACAACAGCACGGTGCCCAGAATCTGGGCCAAGTGGTAGATGGAGGTCGGGTCCAAGCCCACGGCCTCTGTCATCCTCGGGTCAAGTGCTTTGAGGCCGGCGGCTCCCCCGCTAGTCAGGATCGCGAGCACCATCGCGGGCGCCATCGGGTGCCGGCGCCACGCGGCCCAGCCCCACAGGGTCAGCACGCTGAGCATTGTGAGGCTTTCGCACGCGAGGATCGCCCCGACCCCGGCGTGCCCGGTGACTGCGACGACGAGATAGGCCGAGAGGCCGAACGACCGGAGGATCCAGAACGCCCGCGCCCGCCCGGGTCCGAGCACATCGGCGACGGTCGCCGCGAGGACATAGGACACCGCCACGACGACGATCACGCTGATGATCGTCCAGCTGAGCTGTCCTGCCCGCTCCCATCGGTTGAACACTCCGTGGTGGACCGCACCGGCCAGCGCGGCGACACTGAACCACCAGAACGCCGTCCGCCAGTAGCGGTTGGCGGCACGGAGCTCAGCCCCAGACTCCGCCGAGCCGATCGCCTCCTGGCGGAGCCGGATCGCCAGGATCAGCGTGATCAATCCCAGCGCGAGATCGGTCAGCGACTGCGCGGGCTCGTAGAGCACACTCCAACGCTACGTCGTCGCGCCGACATCTGACCGTGCCTTTTCTGCGGGCTACTCCCGCCCAACGGCAGCGGATCATGCATTCGCACGCATGCCCTGCACACTCAGCGATCTGGCGAGGCGGGCGTGCGCATGCCTGATCTGGAGAAGGATGGCTCGTCACGCGCCCCAGCACTCGGCCTGCCCGTGCCTCCACGTGCCCTTGAGGGCTACGGATTGTCCAAATGGAGGCTGCGCGGGTGACGTGCCTGCTCGCCGAGCAGGACGATGCCGCTGGCGATGCCACCCGACAGGTCGCCGGCGGCGAACGCACTTGTCATGGTCGCCGCGGCGAGCGCGCACGCTCGGTCGTCGAGGTTTCTCGCAGCGACGCTGCCCATGACGATCTCCAGTCGGCGCTGCGTCGGGTCGACGACGACCACGACGGATTGCTCGGGGTCGGGAAGGGCCGCGAGCAGCTTCCGGGCGAAGGCCCTCGGGTCGTCGGTCGCGGGACCGACGTACACGGTGAAGCTCAGACCACCTTCCCGCTGTGCAATATCGATGGCGCGGTTGATCTCGTCCTGCTGCCGAGGAGTGAGGACCTCACCATCGAGCACTGGCTCCGCCCCCCTCAGAGGCAGGCTCGCTGGTGGAACCGCCGGGCGCCGCCTCGATGGCCTGGGCGCCGCTCGGGGTCGAGCCGGAGGGAAGCTGCAGATCCCGCGGTGCGCCGAAGACCAGCGGCGGTCCCTGCCACCCGCGATCGGCGCGATAGCGCGGCCCGCGCGCGATGGACGGTGCGGAGACCAGCAGCGCGATGAGCAGGAAAAGCGCCACTGGGATGACGCCGAAGATCAACAGCGTTTCCAGCCCGCTCAGCCCCTTCCCCGGGTCATCGCCGTCGTCGCGGTGAGCCGCGAACGCCGGCGAGCCGAGCAGGACGACGCCAAACGTGGCGCCGGTCACGGCCGCCGCACGGAGCACGGTACGAATGGTCACAGCAGAACGGTAGTCGACACGATCACCGACCACACTGGCGACTCCCCGAGGGGTAGCCGTTGGGCGGGCTATCACAGTGCAACCGTGAGAGCGTGGGCGAGCTCGCGTACCAGCGGGTCGGCGGCGAGGTCCTCGAGGAGCACAGGCTTGCCTTCGCTGTCGGTCAGCGGCAGCCGCCAGTTCGGGTACTCGTCGATCGTCCCTGGAAGGTTCACCGGACGGCGGTCACCGACGGCATCCGCCACCGAGACGCCGACGAGCGGCGCGGGCGTGCGGGCGAGGAACCGGTGCAGTGCGACCATGACCTCGCGTTCCCCGGCGTTCGGGCGCAGCAGCCGCAGCTGCCGAAGCAGCTCGAGCCACTCCTCGACCGACCTGGCGTGAGCCTGCGCCATCTGCTCGTACGGCTGGGTCAGCAGTCCGAGCCGGTCGGCCAGACGCAAATGCTCTCCCTTCAGATACGAACCAACGGGGGGAAGGTCGTGGGTGTCGACGGTGGCGAGGCACGGGCGGCGCCAGCGCTGCGGGGCCAGCGGTCCATCACGGTCTCGTTCGAACCACAGCACCGATGTGCCGAGCATCCCGCGCTCGCGCATGTGCTCGCGAACCCACGGCTCGACGGTGCCTAGATCCTCGCCGATCACGACCGCGCCGGCTCGCTGCGCTTCAAGTGCCAAGATCCCAACCATGGCCTCGTGGTCGTACCTGACATACGTGCCCTCGTCCGCAGGCCTGCCGTCAGGAACCCACCACAGCCGGAACAGGCCCATCACGTGATCAACGCGCACCCCGCCGGCATGCCGGCAGATCGAACGCACGACATCGCGGTAGGGCAGATAGCCTGCCTCAGCCAGCCGGTTGGGCTGCAACGGCGGCTGGGACCAGACCTGGCCGCGCTGGTTGAACTCGTCAGGCGGGGCACCGACCGACATCCCCTTCGCCAAGACGCGCTGCAGGGCCCAGCTGTCCGCACCCTCGGCGTGGACGCCGACGGCCAGGTCATGCACGATGCCGAGCGGCATTCCCGCGTCGGCCGCGGAGCGGGCGGCGGTGGCTCGCTGCTCGTCGAGCAGCCACTGCAGCCAGGAGTGAAAGTCCACCCGGCCCGCAAGCTCCAGGGACGCAGCTGCTACGGCTGGGCTTTCTGGCCGCTGCAGCTCCGGCGGCCAGGTGTTCCAGTGAGCTCCGTGCACCTCTGCGAGCGCACACCAGGTGGCGAACTCGCGAAGTGCGCGCCCTTCGGCCTCGACGAAGCTCCGGTATGCGGCCTCGCGGCCGAGGCTGCGCACCACCTCGTGGATCAGCTCGAGGGCCGTGCGTTTCGCGGTCCAGACGGCGTCGCGGTCGAGGAGGTCATCCGTGAGGTTCTGCGACGCCGTCACGGCGGCGAGCTCGTCGATCCGCGCTCGCCCGGCCGGGGCGAGGTAGCTGTATTCCGGGATCGCCTCGATCCTGAGATAGAGCGGGCTGGCGAACCGGCGGCTCGTCGGCAAGTAAGGCGAGGGCTCGATCGGCGATACCGGCTCGGTCGCATGCAGCGGGTTGACAACGACGAACCCGGCATCCAGCGTCCGCCCAGACCAGGCCGCGAGGTCAGCCAGGTCGACGAGGTCCCCGATGCCCCATGACCTGCGGGAGCGCAGGGCGTACAGCTGCGTCGTCCAGCCCCAGAGCCGACGCTGATCCAGCGGATCCAGGAGCTGCAGGCGGTCGGGCACGACGACAAGAACGCAGCGGCCGCCGCGCCTCTCGCTGCCGCCAGAGACCCGGGCGTGAAGGCTGTGCCAGCCGAGGGGCAGATCCGCGGGCAACTGAAAGGTCAGCTCAGCGACATCGCCGCCGTGATGCAGGCCCGCGATTTGCGGCTCGGCTCCGGGAACGGCCGACACATCGGTACGTACTCCGCCGGCCTCGAGCTCGACCCAGACCTCCGCGTCGTGGCCGACCGGGATGTGGACGCCGAATCGGGCTGGCACGCCCGACCGGACGACGAGCGACGGCGGCAGCATCCGGCGCAATCGCTCCTGGCGCCGTGCCAAGAGCGCGGCGGACGGGTCACGTGCGTTTACGCCGAGTGCCGCCAGGACGGAGACGAGGGTTGCCCCCGGTACATAGCTGTGTCTGCCCTGCCAGTCCCAGAACTCGGTCGCGACACCTAGTTCCCTGCAGAGGCCCGCGAGCTCCGGCTCGGGTGCCGAACGAGGAGAAGAGTTGGCGGGAGTGGCTTCCTCGGGCAGCGGCACGGGCCAAGTCTTCCCGATGTTCGGCCACAGACACGACCCGCCCAACGTGGATCGTTGCGGATCTCTACCAGCCGGGCGGATGCTTGCCGCCCCAGGGGTCGGCCGCTTCCAGCTGCGCGGCGAGCGAGAGCAGCGCCGCCTCACCGGCGGGCTTACCGGCCAGCATCACGCCGATCGGCAGCCGCGGCGATCCGTCGCCGCTCGCGGTCCATCCGATCGGCAGTGTGATCGCCGGCTGCCCGGTGATGTTGTAGACGGAGGTGAACGGCGTGAACGCCTTCTGGGCTTCGAAGTCGGCGGCCGGGTCCACATCGTCTCGCAGGCCCCCGACCGGTGCCGGCGGCTGGGCGAGGGTCGGGGTGAGGATCGCGTCGTAGTCCTGCCATGCCTCGATCGCCCGGCGAGCGGTCGCCTGCATGGTCGCGATCGAAGCGGAGTACTCGGCTCCAGACACGCTTCGACCACGATCGCGCAGCCAGCGCGTCAGCGGCATGAGGTCGTCCTCCTGCTCGGGTGGCACCGGAGCAAGCAATGCCAGGACCGACCACACCCTCTCGAACGCTGGAACCGTAGCTGGACCGAACGGCGGCGGAATGTCGACGATGTCATGGCCCAGCGCCGCCAAGAGTCGGCTCGCTCTGGCATAGGCGGCGAGGCAGTCGGGGTGAACGATCGTCTCGGCGATCACGGGAGTGGCGAAGCGGCCGATCCGCATTCGGGCGGGCGCTCGCTCGGTGTGACCGAGGAAGGTCTCCCCCGGCGGCAGCGGCGGCGCCCAGTGCGGGTCGCCCGGCATCGGGACGGCCATCAGATCCAGCATTGCCGCCGCGTCGCGTACGGTCCTGCTGATCGGTCCGTGCCAGGCGAGGCCGCTCACGTCCCCGCTGATCGGTCCGTTGCTGATCCTGCCGCGAGACACCTTGAGGCCTACCAGGCCGCAGGAGCTGGCCGGGGTTCGTACCGACCCACCCCCGTCGCTTCCTTGCGCGACCGGCGCCAGACCTGCGGCAACCGCGGCGGCCGCTCCCCCGCTCGAGCCACCGGCGTTTCGGCTGAGGTCCCAGGGTGTCCGAGCCGGCGGTGCTATGGCCGACTCGGTGTAGCAGGGCGTCCCGAACTCGGGTGTATTGGTCTTGCCGAGCACGGGCATGCCGCCGCGACCGGCGAGGAGCGTGACGACGTGGTCGTCGTACGGCGCGACGAAGTCGCGGTACGCGACGGAGCCGAGCATGCACCGCACCCCGGCCACCATGGTCAGGTCCTTGATCGCAACAGGAACCCCGAAGAGGACCGGCAGCTGCCGACTCAGCTCTCCAGATACGACGGCGGCATGCAGGCGCTGCTCGGCGGCGAGGGCCGCGTCTCTGGCACGATCGGCCGTAACGGTGACATATGCGCCGACCTCGTCGTTGCCGCTCTCGATTCGCGTCAAGTAATGCTCGACCAGCTCGACCGGCGACACCTCGCGTCGCCGGATCGCAGCCGCCTGCTCGAGTGCCGTCAGCTCATGTAGCGCCGCCACCCTAGAAGTGGATCACACTGCCCGCCCCGCCTGCGGCATGGGTTCGGTCAGGGCAGACCGGGCTAGGCGGTTGCCTCGGCGAGGAATGAGTCGGCGCCGAAGGCGGTGAGATAGGGCAGCCACCGGGGATCATGCCGGCCGCTGCCGAGTATTCGCCACGCCGGCCCGCTCGGCGGAGCGGGGTGCCTGCGCAGCCGCCAGCCGAGCTCGCCGATTTGGCGGTCTCCTTTG
>DASYTV010000443.1:0-4011 GCA_036001885.1 Actinomycetes bacterium | reverse complement strand
CGGTTCAAGCCGCCGCAGTGCGGATTCTCCGAGTGCGGCCAGACCCGACCGCCGACCGTTCGAGCGCAATGACGACCAGCCCAGCGCTCTGGACCTGATCCGGGTAATGCCGGCGAAGGGAGGCGAACCGAGTGCCGGATGTGATCATCATCGGCGGCGGGCTGATCGGCATGGGTGTCGCCTGGCGTACGGCACAGGCGGGGGCCGACGTCACCATCATTGATCCGACTCCGGGCGCAGGCGCATCGCATGTCGCCGCCGGCATGGTGGCTCCGGTCACCGAGCTGCACTACGGCGAGGAAGCGCTGCTGCGGCTCAATCTCGAGTCGAGCTCAATGTTTCCCGCGTTCGCCGCGGAAGTCGAAGACGTAACTGGGCTGCCGAGTGGGTTCCACCCGGCGGGCACGCTGGCTGTCGCGATGGATCGGGACGACCTGGCCGCGCTCTCAGATCTGTACGACTTCCAACGCTCGCTCGGCCTCGACGTGGACCGACTGACCAGTCGTGAGTGCCGCCGGCTCGAGCCGCTGCTGGCGCCCGGCATCCGCGGCGGGCTGTTCGTCGCCGACGACCACTCGGCCGATCCACGCGTGCTCTTTGCCGCGTTGGCTGCGGCCGCGCGACGAGCAGGCGTCCTGGTTCTGACGGAGGCGGTCGCAGAGATCCAGCTCAGCGGCGACGGCGGCTCAGAAGCGCCGGCCGCGTCAGCGACCCCGGAAACTGATGGGACGCTGCAGGCGCAACCATCCAGCGACGTTTCGGCGGGCACTGGGGATCGGGTGGCCGGAGTACGTCTGGCCGACGGTGAGCTGCTCTCGGCGTCGACCGTCGTCCTCGCCGCCGGGTGCTGGTCGGCGTCGCTAGGTGGACTGCCCGCCGCGGCGGTGCCGCCCGTGCGGCCGGTGAAGGGGCAACTGCTTCGGCTGCGCGCCCCGGCGCGCTCGGAGGCCTCCACTCCCCGTGTCCCTGCTTCGGTACCGGAACGCACGGTCCGCGCGGTTGTCAGTGGCTCCTCGGTTTATGTCGTGCCACGGCCGAGCGGTGAGGTCGTCGTCGGTGCGACGACCGAGGAGCTGGGGTTTGACACGACCGTCACGGCGGGGGCGGTTTACGAGCTGCTCCGCGACGCCCGCACCCTGATCCCGACCATCACCGAGCTGGGCCTCGCGGAGGCGGCGGCAGGACTTCGGCCGGGCTCACCTGATAATGCGCCGATTCTCGGCCAATCGAGCGTGCCGGGGCTGGTGATCGCCACCGGCCACTACCGCAACGGGGTGCTGCTCACGCCGCTGACCTCGGCGCTGATCGCCGAGCTGCTGACGACGGGCCGTACTCCCGAAATGATCGAACCGTTCAGCCCACAGCGCTTCTCCACTGCCCAAGCGGCCAGCATTGATCCTGGTCACGTTCTCGCTACCGGCGAAGCAGGTGCGGCCCCGCGGGGCATGCTCACTGGCGGCCAGCATGGCGGATGACCAGGTCAGCGTGACCGTGAACGCCGAGCCACGTCAGGTTGCGAGGTCGGCGACCATCGCGGACCTCGTCGCGGCCATGAGCACAGCCGGGAGCGGTATCGCGGTCGCCGTGAATGACGAAGTCGTACCGCGCGGCGGATGGTCGTCCAGGACGCTGCACGACCGCGACCGTGTCGAGATCCTCACGGCGGTCCAGGGTGGCTAGTGTGGCTGACGATCCGCTGGTACTCGCTGGTGAGCGCTTCCATTCTCGGTTGATCATGGGAACCGGTGGCGCGCCGGGGTTGGACATCCTCGAGCGGGCGCTCCTCGCCTCGGGTACTGAGCTCACTACCGTGGCGATGCGGCGAGTCGATCCGAAGGCGCACGGCTCCGTTCTCGACGTCCTCTCCGCACACGACATCCGAGTCCTGCCGAACACGGCGGGCTGTTACACCGCAGCCGAAGCGGTGCTGACTGCGCAGCTTGCCCGCGAGGCACTAGAAACCAATTGGATCAAGCTCGAGGTCATCGCGGACGAGCGGACCCTCTTGCCCGATTCGGTCGAGTTGGTCGACGCCGCGGAGCAGCTGATCGACGACGGCTTCGTCGTCCTGCCCTACACGAACGACGACCCGGTGGTAGCCCACCGACTCGAACAGCTTGGCTGCGCCGCGGTGATGCCGCTCGGCTCGCCGATCGGGTCTGGCCTCGGGATCAGAAACCCACACAACATCGACCTCATCGTGGAGCAGTCGCAGGTGCCGGTGATCCTCGACGCCGGCATCGGCACCGCGTCCGACGCGGCCCTCGCGATGGAACTCGGCTGCGACGGGGTCCTTCTCGCGTCGGCCGTAACGCGAGCGCGTGAGCCGGCTCGGATGGCGGAGGCGATGCGCCGAGCGGTCGAGGCAGGGCGGCTGGCTCACCTCGCCGGCCGCATTCCGCGCCGCTGGTACGCCCAGGCCTCGTCGCCGCGAGATGGCCGCGCCACGGTCGGCTGACGGCGCCGCGATAGCAACAGCCACTCCGCCAACCGCGGGTCACCGACGAAATCCCTGGATCGCGGACCGGGGAACGCGGTCACGTCGCGGATTGCAGTCCCCGCATCCCATCCATTATCCAGGAAAGCGCCGTCCGGTGCTGGTCCCCCGAGGTCCGCAGGCCAGGGCCTCGTCGCCCTTACACTCCTTGCCATGGATACGGCCGTTTCCGATCCGCTTGTCGGTCGGATGATCGACGGTCGCTACCACGTCGAGGGACGGATCGCCCGCGGCGGGATGGCCGCTGTCTACTACGCGGTCGACACCAGGCTGGATCGGCCGGTAGCCCTCAAGGTCATGCACGCCGCGCTCTCCGATGATCAGCAGTTCGTCCAGCGGTTCATCGGCGAAGCGAAGACGGCCGCGCGGCTGTCCCACCCCAATGTCGTCGGCGTCTTCGACCAGGGGACCTACGAAGGGCTCGTCTACCTCGCGATGGAATATGTCGAGGGCAGGACGCTGCGCGAGATTCTCGGCCAGTACGGGCCGCTGAT
The DNA here is from genome assembly GCA_036001885.1 of Actinomycetes bacterium. Lineage (GTDB taxonomy): Bacteria > Actinomycetota > Actinomycetes > JAKEEW01 > JAKEEW01 > DASYTV01. The sequence continues at coordinate 1,020 of DASYTV010000443.1, read as the reverse complement.
CCCACGGCAGGCGTTCGGCGTGCTGGAGCCGGTCCTCGCCGCGCTCGGAGCGGCCCATCAGGCGGGCCTCGTGCACCGGGATGTCAAGCCCGAGAACATCCTGCTCGCCGATGACGGACGGGTGAAGGTCGCTGACTTCGGGCTGGCCCGGGCGACCACACAAGCGACGGCACAGACCTCGGATGGCATTCTTCTCGGTACGGTCGCCTACCTGTCCCCGGAACAGGTCAGCCGCGGCGTCTGCGACCTCCGCTCCGATGTCTACTCCGCCGGCATCGTCCTCTACGAAATGCTCACCGGGCAGAAGCCGTTCACCGGCGAAAGCTCGATGGAGATCGCTTACCAGCACGTCCACCACGACGTGCCGGCGCCATCCGAGAAGGTTCCCGCGCTGTCCCCGATGGTCGACGCGATCGTCGCTCGGGCGACACGCCGCGATCCCGCCCAGCGGCCGGCAGATGCCGCAGCGATGCTGGCCGAGCTAACCGGCGTCGCGCAGCGGATGAGCGACGCGGAGCTGGATGCCGGCGGGGCCGGCCCACATGCGTCCAACGAGCCGGTCACCCGGCAGATGGCCCCAGTCGATGGGCAGACCGCCGCTGACGGGGATGGCGCCGAGCAGACCGCGGTCGTGGCCGCGCGGCAGCGGGCAAGCGCCCGTGGATCGAGCCGGGCACGCGAGTCCCGCCGGCGCAGGATCGGCACGCTCCTTGCTGTCGCGGGCGCGGCCCTGCTGGTCACCGGGTTCGCCTGGTGGCTGGGCGGCGGCGCCAAGACCAACGTGCCGAGCGTCCGCGGCATGACCCAAGCCGCCGCGACGAAGGCCGTCCAGGACGCCGGGCTCAAGGTCCAGGTGAGCGAGGCGGTTTTCAGCGAGGACGTCCAACCGGGGCTGGTGGCCGAAAGCGACCCGGCATCCGGTTCGCGGGTGGATCGCGGCTCTGCGGTCATCCTCCACCTGTCGAAGGGACCGGAGCGGCACGAGGTGCCGGATCTCCGTGGGAAGACGACAGCCCAAGC
>DASYTV010000442.1:0-7738 GCA_036001885.1 Actinomycetes bacterium | reverse complement strand
CCTGGCTTGCGAATCCCCCGCATGGACATGCAGAGATGCTCGGCCTCGATCACGACAATGACGCCGCGCGGCCGCACGATGCGTACCAGCGAATCGGCGATCTGCGCCGTCATGCGCTCCTGGACCTGTGGCCGCTTCGCGAACACGTCGACGAGGCGCGCGAGCTTCGAGAGCCCGGTGATCCGGCCGTCCTCTGAAGGGATGTAGCCGACATGAGCTACGCCATGGAACGGCACCAGATGATGCTCACAGATCGAATACAGCTCGATGTCTTTGACGAGCACCAGCTCGTCATGACCGAGGTCGAAGGTGGTGGTGAGGACTTCCTCCGGGCGCTGCCAAAGGCCCGCGAACATCTCATGGAAGGCCCCCGCGACGCGCTCCGGCGTCCTGCGCAGGCCCTCGCGGTCGGGGTCTTCGCCGAGGGCGATGAGCAGCTCGCGGACGGCCGCCTCCGCTCGCCTGCGGTCGTACGGCCGGCTCGGCCCGCCTGGCTCGGCCGGAGGCAACGTCACCGGATCGACCATGCCCTAACAATCTCATTCCGCTCGGACGGCTCTGGCCCGCCGCCCGACGCCAGAGACGCAGGGACCCTGCTCATGTCGAGGCGAGCAGGGGTCCGCTGCGATTGCGGTGGACTAGGCCAATGGATCGGCGCGCCTCTCGACAACCGACCCGGCAGCGTGCTCGTCCGGCGCGACCGTGAGCCCACTGTCCTTGGGGTCGCCGTCGATTGGGCTGCCGTTGGCTGCGGCCAGCTCCTTCGGGGTCATCACCGGCGGTCGGTCAGATGGCCGGCGGCGGACCGACCCGGTCCACGCCGGGCGAGAGGCCCGCTTGACCACCGGTGCGAAGATCCGAGCGACCTCGGCCTTGTCCAGGGTCTCCTTGTCGAGGAGCTCGAGCACCACCGCATCGAGGACGTCGCGATTCTCTACCAGGATCTCCCACGCCTCGTCGTGGGCTACCTCGATGAACTTCTTGACCTCCTCATCGACAATCCCGGCGACTTCCTCGGAGTAGTCCCTGATGTGACCCATGTCCTTCCCGAGGAAGACCTCACCGTTGTCCTGCCCGAAGCGGATCGCGCCGAGCCGCTCGGTCATCCCGAACTGGGTCACCATCGCCCGGGCAAGCTTCGTCGCCTTTTCGATGTCGTTGGCGGCACCGGTCGTCGGGTCGTGGAAGACAAGCTCCTCGGCCGCCCGTCCACCCATCGCGTAAGCGAGCTGGTCGAGCATCTCGTTGCGTGTCGTCGAGTATTTGTCCTCGTCCGGCAACACCATCGTGTAACCGAGGGCTCGGCCGCGCGAGAGGATCGTCACCTTGTGCACCGGGTCGGTGTTGGGCAGCGCGTGGGCGACCAGGGCGTGCCCGGCCTCGTGGTAGGCCGTGATCTTCTTCTCCTTGTCGTTCATGATCCGGCTGTGCTTCTGCGGGCCGGCGACGACACGGTCGATCGCCTCGTCCAGCGACTTGTTCGTGATGAGCTTGCCGTCCTGACGAGCGGTCAGCAGCGCCGCCTCGTTGAGCACGTTGGCCAGGTCGGCACCGGTGAATCCAGGAGTGCGCCGGGCAACCGTCCTGAGCTCGACGTCCTGAGCCAGCGGCTTGCCCCTCGCGTGCACCTGCAGGATCTTTTCCCTGCCCCTGAGATCTGGCTGCTCAACGGCGATCTGCCGGTCGAAGCGGCCCGGGCGCAGCAGCGCGGGATCGAGGATATCCGGTCGGTTGGTCGCCGCCATGAGGATCACGCCGCCCTTGACGTCGAAGCCGTCCATCTCGACGAGCAGCTGATTGAGCGTCTGCTCGCGCTCGTCGTGGCCACCGCCGAGGCCGGCTCCGCGGTGGCGACCGACCGCGTCGATCTCGTCGACGAAGACGATCGCCGGTGCGTTCGTCTTGGCCTGTTCGAACAGGTCGCGTACCCGCGAGGCACCGACGCCGACGAACATCTCGACGAAGTCAGAACCAGAGATCGAGTAGAAGGGGACCCCCGCCTCGCCGGCGACCGCCCGAGCGAGCAGAGTCTTGCCGGTGCCCGGTGGGCCGTACAGCAGGACGCCCTTGGGGATCTTGGCGCCGATCGCCTGGAATTTGGCCGGGCTCTCCAGAAACTCCTTGATCTCCTGCAGCTCCTCGATCGCCTCGTCCACGCCCGCGACGTCGGCAAAGGTCGTCTTGGGAGTGTCCTTGGAGACGAGCTTCGCCCGGGACCGGCCGAAATTCATGACCCGGGAGCCGCCGCCCTGCATCTGGTTCATCAGGAACAAGAAGATGACCACGATGAGGATGAAGGGCAGCAGGGAGAGCAGCAGGCTGACCAGGAAATTCTGCCGAGGGTTGTCGACGGAGAAGCCATCGGAAAGCTGGCCGGCCTCGGCCTTGTCCCGCAGCACGTTCTGTACTTCGTTGCCCGAGCCGTTGATGATCTCAGATCGGATCTTGTTACTGCCGTCGATCTTCACGCCGTCCTTGAGCGTGAGCTCGAGGTGCGGCTCGTCGCCGCCCACCAGCTTGGCGCTCTTGACCTGGTTATCGTTCAGCGCGCCGAAGGCTTTGGCGGTGTCGACGCCCTTGTATCCGCCTGCTGACGACAACATCGAGCTGAGCAGCAGCACCGCTAGAACGGCCAGCGCGATCCACATCGCTGGTCCGCGGAATAGTCGCTTCAAGTCCATCTATGCGGGGCGAATCTGGCCCCGTCCCTCCTGCCAGTCCCACACCGGGCGGCTATCACAGCGTCCGGAGTTGCCACACCCCGATCAAGCTAGGGATATGACGGTACACGAGGCTAGCCGGGGGCGCCGCGCAGCGCCTCCGTCACCCTCGTACAGTGTCCGTCATCTTGAACGAGACACAAACCCCAGGGTGTTCCCGGTCACAGCGGGGCGTGCGAGTGATCTCCGCCACCCTCACGGGCGTCGGCTCGGCTCCATCATCACTGTGAGGCATAGACGTGGGGCGCGAGGGTGCCGACGAAGCGGAGGTTGCGGTAGCGCTCGGCATAGTCGAGCCCGTATCCGACGACGAATTCGTTGGGTATGTCGAATCCGACATATCGGACCTCAACCGGTACCTGCAGCGCCTCCCGCTTACGCAGCAACGCGCAGACCTCGAGAGAGGCGGGCTCGCGTGAGGTGAAGTTCGCCAGCAGCCAGGACAGGGTCAGGCCGGAGTCGACGATGTCCTCGACCACCAGCACGTGCCGACCTGCGATGTCCGTATCCAGGTCCTTGAGGATGCGGACAACCCCAGAGGATTTGGTTCCGGCGCCGTAGGACGAGATCGCCATCCAGTCCATCGCGAGCGGGTGATGCAGGTGGCGGGCGAGATCCGCCATGACCATGACCGCACCTTTGAGTACTCCGACAAGGAGCAGATCCCGGTCCGCATAATCGGCGTCGATCTTCGCTGCCAGCTCCGCCAGCTTTTCCTCGATCTGGTCCGCGGTGAGCATGACGGATGCCAGGTCGCGACCCATGTCCTTCTCGTCCACCCCAACTCCTGGTGCGTCGCGCGAGGAGCCGATGACCTGCGTAAGCACCAGCGCCCCGCTAACGAAGTCACTAGCTGTCGTTCGTTTGTGTCGCTCCTTCAGTTGCGAGGATGAGCTTGCCATACCGCCGGTACCCCTTGACCGAGCCCGGCAGGTCGACCCGATGTTGACCGTGCCAATCAGTGAGCAGCGCGTCGAGAGCTTCCACGTGCACAGCAAAGAGATCGGTCGCCGGCGCTCCGGCCGCGAGCGCGGCCAGCCGCAACGCCCGGGTGCGCACGGCGGTCGGCGCTTGCAGAAGAACAGCGACATCGAGAACCACAGTGGCCGCCGACGCGGCCGTGAGGGGCGGCTGCGCGCCATCCCGCAAGGCATGAAGGGCACCTTCACCGCGTCCTATCGGGTCAAGGTGCCCTTCATGCGGAGCGGGGTGAGGTGACGGTTGCGGCGTTGGACCGCCCGCGCGGGCCAGCAGGTCCACAGCCCAAGTGTCGAGAGCGTCGGCGTCGGCGCGCAGGAGTGCGGCCGTCCTGGCGAGCGCCTCCGTGACGCCGGGCCCGGCCGCGCGCTCGAGCGCGGGAAGCGCCTCGAGGCGTACCCGAACTCGGGTGTATGAGTGGTCCGTATTGTGCGGGTCCTCCCACGGCTGGAGACGATCCGCCTGGCACGCCAAGCGGGTCGTGTCCCGGCTTACGGCGAGGAAGGGCCGACGGTACCGCCCGTCGCCGCTCACCGGCGCCATCCCCGCCAGCGACCGGGCACCGGAGCCGCGCGCCAACCCGAGCAAGACAGTCTCGGCTTGATCGTCGCGGGTGTGGCCCAAGAAGATCGCGGCCGCACCGAGTCGCACCGCGGTCTCGTCAAGGGCGCGGTAGCGCGCATACCTTGCCGCCGCCTCCGGACCACCGCCTGGCTCGACGGTCACCGTTGCGATCTCCACCGGATCCAGCCCGAGCCGCTTCAGCTGGGTGGCGACAGCGCTGGCGCGCTCGGTGGATCCCGGTTGCAGGCCGTGGTCGACAGTCACCGCGCCGGCTCGAAACCGAGCCCGCGGCGCCTCGAACGCCATCGCTGCTGCGAGCGCGAGCGAATCGGCGCCGCCACTAGACGCGACCAGGACCAGACTGCCGGTCTCCAGCCCCTTGAGCAGCTCACGCACCGCCCGCCGGCAGGTGGCGACCGCGAGATGTGGACCCACCCGCCCGACCACCTTTCTGCGAGAACGCTGGGGCCTAGGCCAATCCCATGCGACGGAGCCAGGATTCGGGGTCGGTGATCTCGGCGCCACCGGGAAGCGTGTTCGGAGAGGTCCAGACGCGGTTGAAGCCATCCATACCGACGCGATCGACCACAGTACGGACGAACCGCTCGCCGTCTCGGTACTGACGCAGCTTCGCTTCCAGCCCCAGCAGCCTGCGCATCGCGACATCCAGCTTGCTAGTTCCGCCGCGCCGCCGCTGGAACTTCTTCCTGATGTCGGCGACCGTCGGGATGATCTGCGGCCCTACCGCGTCCATGACATAGTCGGCGTGGCCCTCGAGCAGCGACATCACGCCGGTGAGCCGGCCGAGTATCTCCTTCTGCCGCGGCGTTTGGACGACATCGATGAGGGCGGTGTCGCTCTCACCGCGGATGGTGTCGACCAGTACGTCGAGCCCCTCACGGAGGCGGCGCAGTACTGCGCCGGGGTCCACCTCGGTCTCGTCGAGGAAGCCGCGAACTTCCGCCGCGACGTGGTCGCGCAACCACGGCACCGCGGCGAACTGCGCCCGGTGGGTTTCCTCGTGTATGCACACCCAAAGGCGGAAGTCACGTGGGACCACCCGCAGCTCACGCTCGACCTGCAGGATGTTCGGTGCGATGAGCAAAAGACTGCCGGACGCGGTGTGACCGTTGCCCCGATCAGACTCGGCCGTCGCCTCCTGATTGTGGCGGGCAATCTCGGTCGAATCGGCGGCCGCCCCAAAGACCTCGTACTGGCCGAGCACCTTGCCGGCAAGGAACGCGAGGAGGGTGCCAACCTCCAGGCCGGTGACCCACGAACCGACCCCGGTCAACAGACCACCGCCGGACCCGGCCGATCGCCTCGCTTGCAGCTTGTCGGTCAGCGGCTCGAGCACTTTGCGCAGGCCATTCGCGTTCGCCTGGATCCAGCCGCGCCTGTCCACGACGAGAATCGGCGCTGCAGAGACCGGCGCCACAAGATTCGTCACGTCCCGAACGTGGCCGACCGCCTCGGCAGCGTACTTGTGCAGATCGGAGACAACTCCGGCCGCCTCCTCAGGGCGCACCTGCGGGCCCGGCTTGACCAGCCGGTTCGCAGTTGCGATCGCAAGCTCCCAGTCGATCACTTCATCGGTGGCAGGCATACCCCCACGGTAGGCACACGGCGTCGTTTTCGCCTCCGCGCATCGGCGGGAGTAGTCCCCCATCGCGGTCGGGCCTGGGAACGGAGGGTGGGTACGGGTCTACTGGCAGCCGCACGAGGCCAGCTCGGCCGCGATGCGGTCCAAGGCGTGCTCGGCTCGGTCACGGGAGACGACCTGGTCGGCGAGGACGGCGAAGGCCAGCAGCCGTCCGTCCTTGTCGGTCACGACGCCGGCGAGTGCGCTCACGCCATTGAGAGACCCGGTCTTGGCCCGTACAACGCCTGCCGAGTCCAGGTCTGGAGCTCCGCCGTTGGTGTCGCTCAAGGCTGCCCGGTCCCAGAGCGTCCCACTGAACCCGGCGACGGGAAGGCCCGAGAGGACGGCACGCAGCTCCGGCCGCTTCCCAGCGGCGATGAGCACATCGGTGAGGACCTTGGGTGGGATCGCATTGCTGTGGGAGAGGCCGGACCCGTCGTTCAGAAGCAGGCCACGAAGATCGATCCCGAGCTTGCCGATGGCTTGCACCACGGCCTGGGCGCCACCTGCGAAGGTGGCCGGCTTCCCGCGAGCGAGCGCAACCTGGCGCGCGAGTGCCTCAGCGATGTCATTGTCACTGCTGGTCAGCATCCGCTCGACCAGAGACGACACCGGCGGTGACCCGATAGCGGCCAGTTCCTTCGCACCGCGGCGAGCATCGGTCCGCTCCGGCGCGCCACTGACGTCGATCCCGCGCGCTTCCAGAAGCTCGGCGAACCGATCCGCCGCGCGTTGGCCGGGCTGGGTTGACCGCGTGGGATTGGACGGGGCGATCCGGCCGCCGTCGGCCGCGAGTGCGGAGACCGGAGCCACCACGGCTTGGGTGCCGGTGAAGTAGCGGCTGGTCCACCCTTGGGGGAGAGCGGGTCCGGTGAACAGGCCGTCGTCGTAGTCAACATGCACCGATCTGCTGCCGCGCTGCTTGAGCGCGGCGGCTGTCCGTGCAGCGAGCGCGGAGAGGCTAGCGGGGGTGGGATAGACGGTGGTGCCCTCGTCGGCCGTCGTCAGGGTCGGGTCGCCGCCGCCCACGAGGATGACACCGTTCCCCCCGGGCCCGGCGACCACCTTGGTGCTCAGTGTTCTTTGTGGCCCGAGCACGGAGAGTGCAGCCGTGGCGGTGAGGAGTTTCGTCGTCGAGGCCGGCGTGCGAGGTATGTCGGCGTCCACCCCGTAAAGCGGGGTCCCGCGCGCACCATCGACCACGGACACACCCACCGAACCGCCAAGGCCGGGCATGAGGGGTCCAAGCGCGCCGGCCAGGCCGGCGCGGCTCGGTGCCGATCCTTGCGCCCCCGTCAGCGGCGCCAGGAGGTCGGGCTGATCGAGCGGACCGGGCAGCGCCGCCGAACCCGGCACGGCGGTCGGCCCGCCGTGAAGCGCAGAGCCACCGCCGTCCAGCTTCATCAGCAGCCCAACGACCAGGACACCGGCAAGCAGCCCGACCGCAGAGGTAAGCATCGTGATCTGGCGGAGCGAGCGGTCTCGCCTGACCCTGGTGACCCGGATCTGCTCGCCCGTCGGCAGCGACCGCGAACCGGACCAGGCGGCAGGCCGGCCGGCAGGCAGCGCAGGTCGCGGAGCGGGCGGCTTCAGGACCGGAGCGCCCGGCGGACGCCCTGGCAGCCCAGGCGGAACGGGCAGGCCGTGCGGGCGAGGCGGCGTTGGCCGGTCGACTGGCGGGCCCGGTGGTGCCGACGGACCAGATGGGCCCGGGCTGGATCCCGCTCCTGGGGGGAGGCCGCGCAGCAACGGCAATGGCGGCGGGCTCGGCGGTGGCGGCAGCTGTCTGACCTGCGGCTCGTCGGCTGCGGACTGCATATCGGGGCCGGAGGGC
>DASYTV010000441.1:0-30927 GCA_036001885.1 Actinomycetes bacterium | reverse complement strand
CGGTCATGATCCGGTGGTAGCCGGTCTTGAGAATCTTCCAGTTCTTCAAGTGAGATATGGCGCGTTCCACGGCTGCGCGGAGCCGGTTCAGGGAGTAGTTGTAGGCCTTCTGCTTGGCGGTCAAGTCCCCGCCGGGCGGCTTCTTGTACGGGGTGATCGGGCCGGTGCCCTGGTAGCCGCCGTCGCCGATCATGCCTGGCCCGTCCGGAGCGAGGTGAGCGGCCCAGCGCTCGGCGATACCGGAGATGAAGAACGCCGCCGCGTCGTGACGGGCGCCGTTGACCGGTTCGCCGACGTCCACGACCCGCCCGTCGAGGTCGGCGATGACCTGCACGTTCTGCCCGGACACGTGTTTCTTGCCGGAGAACAGCCCGTCATAGTGCTCGCGTTCGCCGACCGGGGCGACGAACCCGTCGACCAGCACACCCTGACGGCCGGCCCGTTCAAGCTGGTCGTCGACCTCGGGGCGGGTCACCCACCGCACGATCGGCTGCAGGATCTGGTGGTACCGGGTGATCGTGGCCTGTGAACAGCCGAACACCTCGGCCAGGACCTCGTCGGGCATGTTGTGCCGCAACCCGAACAACACCGCCACCACCGCCGTGAACAGCGGTAACACGTGCGGCCGGCCCACCGGCGGGTCCTCCCACGGACCCACGATCTCCCGCACCCGATCCACCAGGTCGGCGAGTTGTCCCGCCCGAAGCCCTGTCATACGCTCACACTGCGGCGGCTGGCCCTCGATCAACTTCCACACAAAGATGATCTATCGGATCCCAGCCGCCGCGTCCAATCAGGACACCCCGGCGCCGGTCACGACCACCCGCAAACATCACCCACCGTGACATCGGCAGGCGTCGACTTACTTTTGAATGACTCTCCTGTACCGGAAACCGGCCGGCGCGCGATGCGTAGCGGCAATTCGGCAAAGGTAAGCTGCGATGGAGAGAGACAGAGACAAGCGCCCGTCGTCGGATCGTCTACAGCCTTTCGGGCCGTCCACGCGTCGGCGTTGGGCAGGTTTGCCCAGACTCGCGATGGTTCCTACTCTTCCTGGTTTTCTAGACGAGACAGCTGAAGAAGACGCCGATGCCTGACGACGGTCGCGCCAATGTGCCCGACGGTACTGGATCCGGGATTCTGGACGAGGTGACACTCCGGGCGCTGCTCGAGCATGTCCCGGTTACCGTCTACATCGACAGGTTGGACGAGACGGCCTCCAACGTCTACACCAGTCCACGGCTCGAGTCCGAGCTCGGCTACACGGTGGAGGAATGGGTCACCGACAAGGAGCTGTACGCGAAGGTCCTTCACCCCGAGGACCGCGATCGGATCCTGGCCGAATACCGCCGCACGCGCGACACTGACGAGCCCTTCCGGGCGGAGTACCGCATGATCGCGCGCGATGGGACCGTGCACTGGTTCCTCGACGAGGCGACGGTCATTCGCGACGAGACCGGCCAGCCCGCCTACTTTCATGGCTTCCTCCTCGACATCACCAAGCAGAAGGAGCTGGCGGAGGCGCTCCGCAGCAGCGAGGAGGCGCTGCGGCGGCAGAAGCAGTACGTTGAGTCACTCCTCGAGATCAACCCCACAGCCATCGTCACCGTCGATCGAGACGGGATCGTCACGTCGTGGAACCTGGCAGCCGACGAGCTCTTCGGTTACTCGAGAGACGAGGCGATCGGGCGCCATATCGACGATCTGGTCGTCGGACGAGGAGACCTGCGCCGCGAGGCAGTGAGCTACGAACAGGTCTTACAGCGGGGGCGTTTCCACACGGTCACCAAGCGAGCCCGCAGGGACGGCACGCTTGCGGACGTCGAGTTGATCGTCGTGCCGGTGATCGAGGAGGGCGAGCCGACCGGGTATCTCGTCATCTACCACGACATCAGCGAGCTGCAGCGTCAGAAGCAGTACTACGAGGCGCTGTTGGAGGTGAGCCCAACCGCGATCGTGACGGTCGACCCGGACCGCAAGGTGACGTCGTGGAACCCGGCCGCAGAGAAGCTTTTCGGGTACACCCGGGAGGACGCCATCGGGCGGAACATCGATTCGCTGGTCGCCAACACCGAGGCGCTCCACGACGAGGCCGTACGGTTAAACCGGCAGGTCGAGGAAGCCGGGGAGGTGCGGCTGACCACCCGCCGGATTCGCAAGGACGGCTCCCTGGTCGATGTCGACGTGCGGGCCGTTCCGATTCGTGTCGGTGACGAACTGGTCGGCCTGTACGCCATCTATCACGACATCTCGGAGCTGCAGAGAGCGCGAGAGCAGGCGGAGGCCGCCACGCGGGCCAAGAGCGCGTTCCTGGCGATGATGAGCCACGAGATCCGCACCCCGATGAACGCCGTGATCGGGATGACGCAGCTCCTGCTGGACGCCGATCTGACCCCGGAGCAGCGCAGCTACGCCGAGGTCATCCGCGGCGGCGGTGAGGCCCTGATGGCCGTCATCGATGAGATCCTCGACTTCTCAAAGATCGAAGCCGGCCGGATGGAGTTGGAGAGCCGGCCGCTCGAGCTCCGCGGCTGCGTGGAGTCCGCTCTCGAGGTAGTCGCCGCGGCCGCGGCCGGCAAGGGCCTCGACCTCGCCTACTTCTTCGGTCGCGGACTGCCCGGCGCGATCGTCGGCGATGCCACCCGCCTGCGTCAGATCCTCATCAACCTGCTGAACAACGCCGTGAAGTTCACCGACAAGGGGGAGGTGGTCCTCTCGGTGGACGGGGAGGAACTCGGGTCGGGTGACGGGGATATCGGAAGGAAGTACAGGCTTCACTTCGCCGTCAGGGACAGCGGCATCGGGATCCCGGAGGACCGACTGAGCCGCCTGTTCGAATCCTTCAGCCAGGTCGACGCTTCGACGACCCGGCGGTACGGCGGCACTGGCCTTGGCCTTGCGATCAGCAAGAGACTGAGCGAGCTGATGGGCGGGACGATCTGGGTGGAGAGCCGGGTAGGAGATGGCTCCACCTTCCACTTCACCCTCCAGGCCGAGCAGGCTCCCGGCCTCGCCCCCGTCCATGAGCGAGGCGCGCCACCCCAGCTTCACGGCAGGCGGGTGCTCATCGTGGACGACAACGCCACGAACCGCCACATTCTCATGAGGCAGGCAGAGTCGTGGGGCCTCTTGGCGCGTGATACCGCCCACCCCGAACAGGCGTTGGAGTGGATCCGTCGCGGCGATCCCTTCGACCTCGCGATCCTCGACATGCAGATGCCCGAGATGGACGGCGTCACGCTGGCGCAGGAGATTCGCCGGTACCGCAAGGCGCGTGCATTGCGCCTCGTGATGCTGACCTCACTCGGACCCCGGGAACGGGTCCGGGGAGACGTGGAGTTCGCCGCCTATTTGACGAAGCCGATCAAGCCGTCGGAGCTTTACGACACGCTGATGAACGTCTTCGGCGCGGCTCCCCCCGACGCGCAGGCTTCAGCGCCCCGCGAAGGGTCCGTCGAGCAACTGGCCGAACGCATACCGCTGCGGATCTTGGTGGCGGAGGACAACGTCTTCAACCAACAGCTCGCTCTGCTGCTGCTGAAGAAGCTCGGCTACCGGGCAGAGGTGACCGGGAATGGGCTGGAGGCGCTCCAAGCGCTCGAGCGTGAGTCCTATGACGTCGTGCTGATGGACGTGCAGATGCCGGAGATGGACGGGCTCGAGGCCACGCGCCGCATCCACCGACGATGGCCCGGCGGATCACGGCCGTACATCATCGCGGCGACGGCCAACGCCATGCGGGAAGAGCGTGAGGCCTGTCTGGCCGCAGGAATGGATGACTACCTCAGCAAGCCGATCCGCATCGAGGAACTCGCCGCCGCGCTGAGCCGGTGCCGCCCTCACCTCGCCCCGCGAGCCACGAAATCCGGTGTGGGCCCTCAGGTGCGCTCGCGGGCCGAGCGCGAACCACGAGCGCAGCATCCAGCCGCTGTTCTCGATCCCACAGCGCTCGAGCGCCTCGTGGAGATCACTGGAGACGACGGCGATCTTCTTGCGGAGCTCATCGAGACGTTCCTGCGCGAGGTACCCCTGCTGCTTGACGGCGCGCGGCAGGCGCTGCAGCTAGGCCAAGCGGACGAAGTCCGACGAGCGGCGCACACGCTGAAGTCCAACGGGGCCACCATCGGCGCCATCGGCTTTTCCGAGCTGAGTCGCCGGCTCGAGTCGCTGGCACGGTCGGGAACCCTGGAAGGAGCGGCCGATCTTGTCGCACGCCTCGAAGCGGAATACGAGACGGTCAGGATCGCCCTGGAAGTGGTGCAGGAGCGGAGCAGACCATGACTGCAGGTCCCGGGTTCGTTCTCGTGGTCGACGACGACGGGGTGAATCGCCTGCTCCTGTCCCGAGCCCTTGAGCGGGACGGCCATCAGGTGCGGACGGCGGCGAACGGGTTGGAGGCGCTCGAGGCGCTCCGCGACGGGCTGTTCGACTGCGTGCTGTTGGACGTCCTGATGCCCGAGATCGACGGCTACCAGGTGCTGGAGCACATGAGGAGTGACCCGAAGCTGCGGCGTACGCCAGTGATCATGATCTCGGCCCTCGAGGACGTGGAGAGCGTGGTCAGGTGCATCGAGATGGGCGCGGAGGACTACCTGCCGAAACCGTTCGACCCGGTGCTGCTTCGGGCCAGGATCAAGGCGGGGCTGGCGAGGAAGCGCCTCGACGATCTTGAACAGGAATATCTCGAGCAGGTTGGCCAGGTCGTCGTGGCGGCGGCAGCCGTCGAGGCGGGAACGTTTGAGCGCACGCAACTGGACGGAGTCGCGAGTCGGGACGATGCCCTGGGGCAATTGGCGCGGGTCTTCCAACAGATGGCGACCGAGGTACGCGCGCGTGAGCAGCGGCTGAAGCGAGAGGTCCGGAAGCTGCGCATCGAGATCGACGAAGCGCGCGCCGCCCGGCAGGTCGCCGAGATCACCGAGACCGAATACTTCCAGGATCTACAGCGGAAGGTCTCGGAGCTTCGGTTAGGCCCGGACTCGCGGTAATAGGTACCCAGAAGGACAGAGGAGCGGGACGATGTCGAGGGTGATCTCGATCCATTCGTTTCGCGGGGGCACGGGCAAATCGAACACGGCGGCCAACGTGGCGACACTGCTCGCTGCAGAAGGCCAACGCGTCGCGATCGTCGACACCGACCTACAGTCCCCCGGGATTCACACACTCTTCGGGCTGAACCAGGAAGCGATGCACTATTCGCTCAACCAGTACCTCTGGGGGAGCTGCGACATCGAGCAGGCCGCTCATGATATGACGACGAACCTCGATGCCGGACTGCGCGGACGCGTGTATCTCGTCCCGTCGAGCATCAAGGCGAACGACATCGCTCGCGTGATGCGCGAGGGTTACGACGTGGGCCTGCTGAACGAAGGTTTCCGCCAGCTCGTCAAAGCGCTGTCTCTCGACGTCCTCATGCTCGACACCCATCCCGGCCTGAACGAGGAAACGCTGTTGTCGATTGCCATGTCCAACGCGTTGGCGATCGTGCTACGTCCGGATCATCAGGACTACGAGGGGACCAGCGTGGCCGTGTCGGTTGCCCGCAAGCTGAAGGTGCCCGACCTGGTACTCGTGGTCAACAAGACGCCGTCGGTCTTCGACCCGGAGGAGGTCAGACAACGAGTGGAGAAGGCCTACCAGTGCGAGGTCACCGCGGTGCTCCCACACGCGGATGAGCTCATGGCCCTGTCGAGCGGGGGTATCTTCGCGCTGCGCTATCCGGATCACCCCGTCACTGCCCTGCTCCGGCAGATCGCGGTTCGGCTCACGGTCTAGCGCCTGCAATGGCCTCGGACGAGATGGACCTGTTCCCCGATCGGGAAGTGCTCCTCGCGGGCCTGCCCGCCAGGCGGGCCGACGCCCTCCTGTTTCTGATCGAGAGCCGGACCGCGCACCTGGTGGCCCGGTCTCGCCTGGACATGGAGCGCTTCGTCACCGAAGAGGATCATAACGAGCGGGAGCTGGCCTTCTTCGAGGCCTTCGCGCAGGGCCGAGATCCCCCGCTCGTGCCGACGATCCAGGATCTCGAACGCCACTCCGGACAGTGGGCGTCCCTGGTTGCTCAGAACCCACAGGTCCGAGCCGCCGTCGCCCATCGTCTGGGGAGGAAATACCGGTTCACGTACCACGATGCGGCCGGCATCCGGCGAGCCCTAGGGTTTGACGATCCAGCAGTCCGACGGGCTTACCGCCGTCTCTACCAGCGACCACTTGACGAGATCTTCGCCTCCCGGGTGCCGCCCACCGACCGCCTGCGCTGGGCGTGGGCCGCCGTGGGAGCGCGGTTTGAACGCTTGTCCCCGTTCTGGACCGCCTACTCATTGACGCTGACTGAGACGGTCGGCGCCACCATCCTCGCCCTGCCCATCGCCCTGGCGACCATCGGCCCGCTGCCAGGGGTGGCGCTGCTAGTAGTGCTCGGCCTCGTAAACATCGTGACGATCGCCTGCATGTCCGAAGCTGTGGCACGTAGCGGGGCGATCCGGTACGGCCGTGCGTACCTCGGCCGGCTCGTGGATGACTATCTGGGCGCGACGGGGTCCTTGATCCTGTCGGTGAGCTTGTTCGTGCTCTGCCTCCTGGTGCTACCGGTCTACTACATCGGCATCTCCACGACGCTCGAAAACGCCACTTCTGTCTGGGCCCCGGTGTGGGTCGCCTTATTGTTGATCATAGCCCTCTACTACGTGCGCCGTAGGTCACTCAGCGCCACCATCGCCTCAGCGCTCACCGTCGGCGCGGTGAACATCGTCTTGCTGGGTGTCCTCGCGGTCCTGGCCTCGATTCACCTACACGTGGACAACCTGCTCCATGTGAACGTGCCATTCTTGTCGGGTCGTCCGTTCGAGCCTACGGTCCTCCAGCTGATCTTCGGCGTCGTCCTCTCTGCCTACCTGGGGCACACGTCGGTGACCCTGTGCGGCCGACTGGTGCTCCGGCGCGACCCGAGCGGGCGCGCGCTCATGCGGGGCTGTACTGCTGCGCAGGCAACAGCAATACTGCTCTACTGCTTCTTCGTGCTCGCCGTGAATGGCGCCATCGCACCCAACGTCCTGGCGGCGGAGTCGGGCACTGCCCTCGGGCCGCTGCGGGCGGCAGTGGGCCCGCTCGCAACCGTGCTCGGATCGTTATTCGTGGTCCTCGGGATGGGCATGGCCACGATCCACTTCTCGCTGGCCTTGGTGAACCTCACCCGCGAATGGCTGCCGTCCGAAGTGAGGGTCATGGTCCTTCCCCGGCAGCGGGCGAGGCTGCAGTTCGAGGAGCGAAGGCGCCGGGACGGAAATGACGGCGTCAAGGTCGGCCTCACGTATCTGGGGCTCCGGGGCGGCGATCCAGCGTTCCGTGTGGAGGTCAGCCTCGACGGCGACGCGCAGCGAATCGAGACCACTGCGACCGGCTCGTGGGAGATCCTTGGGCCAACCGGCCTGCTGTCCTCTATTGATCAGCCGACGGGCCGGCGCGGCCGCGGCGTCAGTCTGGTGCTCGAGATCGTCGACGCCAACCCCCAGAGTGTCCGCCTCAAGGCGACGTCGTCATTGCGTACAACTGTCGAGGGCGAGTGGGACACGTTCGGGCTCAGCCTCGCGGGCCTCCTGACGCTGGCCGATTTCGACGCGGAACTCGTGGGGTGGATGGTGCGCCACGGCGACGTGACCCTGAACGAGGTGGCCAGTTATGCCGACGAGGAGGAGGCGGTCGTCCGGGCGAGGCTGCGGTCCCTGGTGGAACAGGGGCTGGTGCGCGAAACGGAAGGGTCACGTTACACCGCTCGGCTGGCGCCACGACGAGGACGGACGCTGCCCGAGGAGATCTGGGGTGCGTTGAGCCAGGGACCCAAGACCTCAGGTGCCACGGCGAAGCGGGGAGCGTCTTCGTGGCGCGGGGTCCGTAGCGTCCTGCTCGGCCGGCGTGGCCGCTTCGTGCTCGGAGTCGCCCCGATACTCGTGTCCTTCGCAGTCACGGAGTGGATGCTGCTCACCGGATCGGGGTCATTCGCAGGATTGATCGGCGTCATCGGCGTCATCGTCGGTTCCCTCGTAGCGGGCATCTTCCCCGTGCTACTACTCATCGCGAGCCGGCGGAAAGGCGACTACGTGCCGAGGGTCGTCTACCGCCCGTTGGGCCATCCTGTGCTGCTCGCCGGCCTTTACCTCCTGTTCCTGGGCAGCCTGCTGCTGCACGGTCTGGTGATCTGGCAAGCACCCTGGCTGCGAGCTGGAGCGCTGCTCGTCGCTGCGGGGATCGTGGTGATGACGGTCCGCATGGTGGGCCGCGGCACCTTCAGGCCGCGCCTGAACATCGAAGTGCGCGAAGATCAGGGCCAAGGTCGCGCGTTCTTCACCGTCACCGCCAACGGCCGGGAGTCAACCAGTAACGTCACGCTCGAATACGGCGATGCCGCACGACACCTGCACACCGGCGCCGGCGAGATATCCGCCTTCTCGTCCCTGCGGCACGCCGTATTCGAACCACGATTCCGTGAGCGGGCACGGGCAATCCCCCGAGAATTGAGTGTTCGGGTCCACAGGGTGACGCCCGAGGGAGATTCCGAGGCCCTCGGCGGATCCGTCACAGTGCAATCTCATGGTGAGACCAAGCGATTCGACATCGAGCTAGCCAAGGGTCAGGTGATCCTGCCGCTGGCCGACGAGACTTGCTGGGTGGACATTGAGCTGACGGAGACGCGCGACGCCAAGGCCCGTCAGCGGTTCTGACCCGGGGACTTTGGAGCGGCCTGGGTGAGTGGCCGGGCGGAGCGTCAGCGGTCGGCAGGGCTCGGAGGTTGCGCCGGAGTGTCTGGTTGGGCGTGCGCGGACACCAGCCTGACCTCTGCAGCCTGCTCACGGACCGGCCGTCCCAGCCAGTAGCCGACGACGGCGAAGGCGACGATCGCGGCCAGCGTCGCGAGTGTGAACACCTCGAAGCGTAGCGGCGAGATTCCCCACCTGTCTTTGAAGTCGTACCCCGCCCCCAATGCCCTCTCGATCACATCCGGGAAGACCGCCACGAATGACGCGAGCACGATGAAGGCGGTGCAGAGACCACCTGCGATCCACGCGCCGGTGTTCCCTCCTGGGATGCGGTACGGCCGCGGCACCTCCGGATGCGAGTACCGCAGCTTGATTACCGCTGGGAAAATCGCGATGTAGGAGATCAGCGTCGTCGAGATGGCCGTGTAGAGCACCACGACGAAGGTCGAGGCCGAGCTACCTTTGTTCAGGTTGACGGCGACGATCATGAAGATCGTCGCCACGATCCCCGACATGACGTTCACGCGCACCGGCGTCCCGAGGCGCCGGCTGAAGACCCCGAACCAGCCCGCGAACCCGCCGTCGTAACCCGCTACGGCCTGGACCCGATCGGACCCGATCATCCAGACTGCGCCTGAGGTGAGGAGGGCGATGATGAAGGCCGCCGCCATGATATCGACGAGGGCTGACTGCGCGCCGCCGTAGACGCTGAAGGTAGCGCTTACCGCGTCGAGGAAGCCGCTGATGCCGGTGATCTTCTGCACCGGGAGGACGGCCAGAATCCCGAAGATCGGGATGCCGTAGAGGATGACGGCCAGGACGCCGCTTCGCACCACCGTCACCGGCACGTCGCGCTGCGGGTTCTCCATCTCCTCGGCAGCCCCGTTCTGCAACTCGAAGCCGACGTAGTTGAACATGAGCAGGGGTACGAGGCCGATGAATGCGGCCTTCGTCGGCGAGAACTGGCCCGCCGCATACCCGTGCACGCCATTCTTGATCGCGTAAATCAGGATCGTGAGCGAGAAGAACCCGAGCACCCCAAAGCGCACGATCGCCCCCAAGTTCGGGATCCACTTGCCGTGGCGGAGGGCGATGATGGCGACCCCGATCGACACCCAAATGAAGATTGTCTTGAACACGTAGTCGCTGACCGTCCCGCTGCCGATCGCGTGGTAGTTGCGGCTCCACGCCTCCGTGGCGATGAAGGCGAGGGTGCCGCCAACCCAAAGCGGGTTCGTCACCCAGTAGAACACCGCCCCGATGCCGGCCGTGAAACGCCCCCAGGCCAGCTTCATCCACTCGTACGGGCCACCCTCCTGGGCGAACGAGCTCCCCAGTTCGGCCATCACGAGCGCGTAGGGGAAGAGGAAGCCCACCGCGAGCACGAGCACCCAGGTGAACGTCTGAGCGCCGTAGCTCGAGACCTGGCCGAGCGTGTCGAGCCCAACGATGGCGCAGACCAGGAACAAGAGCATATCGAGGCGGCGCAGGCTCTTGATGAGCTTCTTCTTCTCCACCAGCGCGAGACTGGTCGTTCGCTCGACGGGGCCTACCGCAAACTCTGTCATGGAGACCCTCCGAGGAGATGGGGGACCTG
Source organism: Actinomycetes bacterium (assembly GCA_036001885.1). Taxonomy (GTDB): domain Bacteria; phylum Actinomycetota; class Actinomycetes; order JAKEEW01; family JAKEEW01; genus DASYTV01. The sequence goes on along the minus strand of DASYTV010000441.1, from coordinate 20,577 downwards.
AAACAGTATGGTCGCCGCACTCCCGAGCATGTCTACGGGTTGCGTGCGTAGGGAGGGCCGAAACCCGTGCGGCGTGAGACTTCCTGTACCGGGTCGCGGAGCTCGCCCTTGGCGGCTTCGCGCCACCCGTTGCGCGATTTCGGCTCCAGGCTGGTGTATGCCCGGCGGTTGCGGCCGCGTCCGGGTCGGTGAAGGTGGCGACGGTAGCGGTTGCCACGATCGCTCGAAATTGCCGAAGGACACGTTGGCAGCCGACGTGCCCTCAGTGGTCGGTGAGGTGTGTAGCCGCGAATGCGACGGGCACCTCGCGGTACCGCTCGGCCGGCACCAGCGGCACACCGCCGGGTGCGGTGACGGCGCGCATCATCGCCGTCGTCGCAGGGTCGGTGGACACGGTGCCCTCCGTCTCGACCAGGTACTCCGTGAACCAGGTTCGCAATGGACTCCCATTCACCGAGGCCGGATCCGCGCTTACGACCTCCGGATCGACATGCAGGGCGAGCAGCAGCATGCCGTAGACCCGTTCAGCGTCGGGACGCAGCGGCGGTTGGAAGTACGGCAGCCCGAGCGCCCGGGCACCGTGCGATGCGTAGAACCGCAGACGCCGCAGTGGATCGCCATGCGCGCTGCTCCCCGGATGGTGGTCGGGGTGCTCGACCTCGGCGACGAACAGGCACGGGCGAAAGGCGCGCATCCATTCTGTCCGCACGTGCCGGTAGAGCTGCCCGCCGGTGCCCTTGCCACGGTCCCCGTCGGCGACCGCCAGATAGCTCAGCAATAACACCCGACACGACTCGGACCATTTGGCGACTGCCCCGGCGATCACTGCACCGTCGTCGTCGATCACAGTGACGACACGGGTGTATCCGTCGCGGATACCGGCTCGAATGGCGTCGAGAGTGCCCAGCTGGTCCGCGGGGAACGCCGGCGTGAAGATGTCGTAGTACAGGCTGGCGAGCCGGTCGTCAGCGGACAGCTCGGCCGGTTTCATCCGCTGCTCCTTCGCTCGCCGGCGATGCCGGCTTCACGCTATCGGATCAGGCACCGCCGATCGATCGGTTCGTCCGGCCATCCGAGCGGCGTCGGTGCCGATGGACCCTGGCCGGCCCCGCCACGGACATACACCGCGCGGATGGCGTGTAGCGCGGCGGGATCCGACAGCGGGTTGCCGTCGACCGCAAAGATGTCGGCGTCGTATCCGGGGCCGGTTGACGACGTCCGCACTTGTGGGCCTCGACGTTGCTGGATGAGTTGCAGCCGTTGGGGCACGGCGGTTCGTACCGGTCGTTGCCCGCGGCGATCCAGCGGCTGGGGCGGCGTCTGTCTTGTGCTGCGTGTCATCGGCCAAGGACCGGCCATCTGCGGCATGCCATACCAGGTCTCCCGGCAGGAAGCCCAGTTGAGGGCGGCAGCCGAGTGCGGCTGGACACGTCGCGAACGGCGAACGCCGCTACAGCACCTGGTCTTCGTCGTTGACCCGGCCCGCGCGCTGCGCCGACCCGGCATCACGTCCTCGCACCTGCCGACGACCCTCCCCGATGACCTGTTCGAGGACCCGCGGCTCCTCGCCGATGCCCCACTGGTTGGTCCGCAGGATCAGCGGGAAATCCAGGCTCGGCCCGACGTCCTCTGCTACACCAGCGATCTCCTCACGTCCGACGTCGAGGCGACTGGGCCGCTATCGGTGACGGTCCGCGCGAGCACCACGGCCGCGAGCACCGATTGGACGGCGAAGCTCGTCGACGTCTGGTCGGACGGCCGGGCCATCAGCGTCATTGACGGCATTGTCCGGGTCGTCACCGTGCCGGGAGCGGTGACTGACCACCTCATCGACCTGGTTGCGACGAGTCAGGTATTCAAGGCCGGTCACCGGATCCGGGTCGAGATCGCGAGCTCCAACTTCCCCCGATTCGACCGCAACCTTGGCACCGGGCGAACCGGTCCAGACCTCGTGGTGGCACAGCAGACCGTGTACCCCGAGTCCTGGATCACGCTACCGATTGTGCCTCGCTGAACGCTGCGGGTCGAGATCGCGCCCGCGGTGCGCCTGGAGTCGTTCGGGCGCGCTGAGCGCCTTCGGCAGGAAAGCATCGCCGCCTACGGTGCCTTCGAGGGAGCATGATCGGCCGTAACGCGGCGCGCGGTGTGCGGCTGCCTGGCGGGGCTCGGGCGCATGCGGTCGTGTGGGACGCCGAGCGTTGGTTCTTCAGAACTGTTCCGCGAGTGCCTCGACTACGGCGCCCGGCTCGCGCAGGCCGGGATTCCGACCGAACTTCACTCGTGGGCCGGCGGCTTCCGTGCATCCGAGTTCGCTGTCCCGCATGCGGAGATCTCCCGTGCGGCCCTGGCCGCACGGACCAGCTACCTTCGCCGCGCCGTGCGCCAGTTCACAGCATGATTCAGGTCAATGATCGGCTGTCCGGAAACCCGGGCCCCTCAGGTCCGACAGGTTTGGCCGATTGGCACGGTCGTGAAGGTGAACGTCGACGTCACGCTGGCCGTGACAGCGATCTCTCAGCGGCTTCGGCGCATCGAGAAGCTCACGGGACTCTCTTTCGCAAGTCCGTCAGACGTCTTGCAGTTCAGTGCCGCCTTGGCAGCTGACGACATCCGGACCGCATCGGCCCCTTCGGCAAGCGAGCGCTAGTCCGTCCCTCACCCCTGAGCGCTTTGCGCTCGCAGTCTTAACGTGCGAAGGAACCACCATGTACAACCTCGCCACCCTATTCAAGGATCTCGTCGACGAGCTGCCGATCGGCCAGCGCGGCCGGCAAAGTCGCCGATGACCGCCGGCACACCGTCGGTGTGCACCGGTTTGATGGCGTCCGCGCAGCGGCCCATCGCGTCCAGCAGGGCGGCGGACGGGCAGCCGTGTCCGGGATCGTCGCGATGCTGGCCGAGAGGTACTCACGCCCGATTTGCTCAACGCCGGCACGGCCGGGCGGCAGCACGCCTACGCTTCGCATGGTGCGTGCAGTTGGTGAGCGACCGTCGTGGCGATCAGCTCGTCCTTGGAGTCGAAGCGGGCTTAGCAGGCGCCGATGGCCAGCCCTGCGTCCGCCATCAGCGCGGCGATCCCGAGCCGACGGCCTCGATGATCCACTGCCGCGTCGCCTCGCGCCGCGCGTTATTCAGACTATGACCATAATTTAACTCCAGGAAGCTCTTGCCTGGAGCCGCGATCACCATATGGCAGTACGAGCGTACGTTAAAGATCTTGAGGAGCCCGTGATGGCAGCAACTCGGCAGGTCGCGATCGTAACCGGCGCGTCCTCAGGCATCGGCAAGGCAGCCGCGATCGCGCTCGCCGGCGCGGGTTTCCAGGTGATCGGAACCGCCCGCAACACCGCGCGACTCACCGCGCCCGCCGGGGTGACCTACCTCGACCTCGACGTGACCAGCGACGAATCGGTCGCCTCACTGGTCAAGCAGGTGATCGACCGGTTCGGACAGATCGACGTCCTGGTCAACAACGCAGGCGTCGGCGCCAACGGCGCCGCCGAGGAGTTCTCCGTCGCCCGGACGCAGGACGTCTTCGACATCAACGTCTACGGCGTCATGCGGATGACCAAGGCGGTCCTGCCGCACATGCGCGCTCAACGGCGCGGACGCGTCATCAACGTCTCCTCCCTCAGCGGTTTCGTACCCAGCCCGTTCATGGCCATCTACACCTCCACGAAGCACGCGGTCGAGGGCTACTCCGGGTCGCTCGACCACGAGGTCCGCGAGCACGTCTAGTTCGACCCAGGCCACTCGCCCTTCTTGCGGTGATATTGCTGACTGCAACGGGCATAGTAACGACCACAGTGAGGCTGCCTCAGGATCCCCTAACGGGGGCTGCTAGCGCGCGATCTTGGAGGTTGGCAGGTAGGGCTTGGTTACGCGCACGGCACGACCGTCGCCGTCGGGTGGTGACGGTCAAGTTACGGAAGCTTCAGCACGATCTTCATGCTGAAGGTATCGTTCAGCGAGCCGCAGTGGCCGAAGCCCATCGTGCCTGTCCAGCGGACGCGACCCGTACGGCCCCATCCGCCAGGCCCTGGTTGGCTCGTCCCGCAGCTACCCGTTCCTGTTCGAGGCCCGCGACCGGGTCGACTTCCCACTGACTAACGCTGGTATGGCGGGTCGGTCATCCGCTGGCGGGCCGCGCTGGGGCGCCTGCATGTGATCGCCGAGGACGTCAGGGCGGCCCGCGACGCGATGCTGCCGCAGTCCGACGGCCTGGACCGGCGGATCCCTCGCCGCTACCGCGAACGCCTCGCTGCGGCCAGCCCGGAGATTCCAGCCACAACGCATTGGCCGTCATCGGCCGGATGCCCGGTGCAGACGTACTCACCCGGGCTGCCCGCGAGGACAGAAGTGAGCACAGCGTGCTAGTCCGTCCCGTCCGCCAGCGGCCTCGACCGTACTCTGGCTCCGGAGCACACACAGAGCACACAACCGTCCACTATGGACATGAAAATGGCTCCGATCTGGAGAGAATCACCAGGTCAGAGCCTTGATAACGGGTGCGCCGCGTAGGACTCGAACCTACAACCCGCGGATTAAGAGTCCGCTGCTCTGCCAGTTGAGCTAGCGGCGCTCGCTGACAACGCCGGAAACGATAGCACGCAGCCCGACCCCCACTCCAACCGGTAACCCATGCATGATCATGGGCCGGAGACCGCCCGGCGAGGGGACCACACGTCTTGCGCTCGTAGGGCAGGATGTGCGCGCGGAACATGAGAACGGGGCATAAGACATGGTGAGCAGGCGGATCGTGGCGTTGGCGGTAGTCGCGCCGCTTGCGCTCGCGGCGTGCGGCGGCGCGAACAACACCGCACCCGCCCCGTGGATCACCCTGCCCGTCGCGGCGTCACCCAGCGTGTCCGCGGGGCCCGCCATACCCGTCTCGCTCACGCTGACCCCGGTCAGGGGCAAGAAGGACGTGCCGATCAGCGCCGAAATCGGCCTCAAGGTCGCCGGCGGGAAGGTCACGGCCGTCGCGCTCAAGGAGGAGGACGGCAAGGCCGTCTCGGGTGCGCTGCGTGACGACGGCTCGGCCTGGGTGCCCAGCAAGCCCCTCAAATACAAGCAGCGGTACGAGGCGTCAGTCACCGCCGAAAACGCGGCTGGGCTGCCTACCGTGGCGACCACGCGGTTCACCACGATGGCCGCGCCCGCGCGCAGGACGGGCACCGGGCTCTACGTGTTCGACGACCATACGTACGGGGTAGGAATGCCGGTGGTGGCCGAGTTCAGCCCCGGTATCAAGAAGGCAGATCGGGCCGCCGTACAGAAACGGATGTTTGTCAAGACTGACCCGCCGCAGCCTGGCACCTGGTCGTGGACCTCGACCGGCACGCAGGCCTATTACCGCGCGCCGCAATTCTGGAAGCCGGGGACCACGCTGACCGTGCGCCTGGCGCTCGGCGGCCTACCGACCGGACACGGCCGGTACGGCGACCAGGATCGCTCGGCGACCGCGAAGATCGGTCGAAGCTTTGTCATGAAGGTGGACAACAAAACCAAGAAGATGACGGTCATCGAGGACGGCGAAACGGTACGGACGATGCCGGTGAGCTTGGGCAAGCCGAGCACGCCGTCGTCGAGTGGCACCATGGTGATCATGGATAAGGCCACGTCCACGATCTTCGACACCACGGACACGGACGGGGCGAACGGCTACAAGATGACCATCGAGTACGCGCAGCGGCTGACCTGGAGCGGGCAGTACGTGCACTCGGCCCCGTGGTCGGTCGGCGCCCAGGGACATCGAAACGTGTCACACGGCTGTGTCAATCTATCCCCCTCGAACGCCCGCTGGCTGTTCGGCGAGACGCTGATCGGCGACCCGATCACGGTCAGCGGCACGAGCGACAAGCTGGTGTACGGCAACGGCTGGACACCCTGGAACGCGACCTGGACGGACTTCGTGAAAGGGAGCGCGCTGCCGGTGCCAGCGGACCTGGGCTGACAAGCGTTGCACGGTTCGTCCGTACGGCACGAATCCGGGATTGGTCGGCCTGGCATTCATAGAGGAAGATGGGCGCCTGACTGACGCCCGGTGAGAGGGATCATGGAGACGAGTGGAGATCGGTCGGCGAGTGCGCAGGCAACTCGCGTGACCGGCCGCGCCGGCCGGCGGCCGTGGCGGATCGTGGCGGCGGCGCTGGTGGCGGGAACGGTCCTGCTGACCGCCGGCTGCAGCGGCGACAAGTCGCCGTCGTGGAAGAGCGGTTCGCAGGGCACCGGTAAGGGCATCTCAGGGTCCCCGTCGCCGGAACCGCCGCCAAGCACCGTCGCGGTCATCCAGCCGGAGCCGGACGCGACGGACGTCGTGGCGTCGACCGAGGTGAAGTACACGTCGGAGGACCCGGAGAACACTTCGGTGGTGGTCAAGGACGCCGACGGCAACGAAGTCGACGGCACGCTCGACAAGGACGACAAGACCTGGCGGCCGGCCAAGGCCTTCCAGTGGGGCGAGAAGTACACGGTGACGGTCAACGGCACCGCGACGGAGGGCAAGGTCGGCACGATAACGACCTCGTTCACCACGATGGCGAAGCCGGACAAGCTGGTCCGGATCTCGAGCTTCCTGGGCGACGGCCAGACGGTCGGCGTCGGCATGCCGCTGATCGTGAAGTTCAGCCGGGCCATTCCGTCGAAGAGTCGGGCCACGGTCGAGCGACGCATGATCGTGACCGTCACCCCGGCGCAGACCGGCACCTGGAGCTGGATCAGCCCCACCGAGGTGCACTACCGGACCAAGACGTTCTGGAAGGCCGGCAGCAAGGTCTCCTACAAGGTCAACCTGCAGGGCGTCCCCATGGGCGACGGCTGGTACGGCCGCTCCGACCTCTCCGTCGACCTGAATATCGGCCGCTCGTTCGTCATGACCGTGTCCAACAAGACCAAGAGCATGACCGTCACGCAGAACGGCAAGGTCATCAACACGATCCCGGTGAGCCTCGGCAAGCCGAGCACGCCCTCCTCGAGCGGGACAATGGTCGTGATCGAGAAGAAGCGGCACACGGTCTTCGACACGATGGCCGAGCTGGGGCCCAAGGAGGGCTACCGCACCGAGATCGACTTCGCACAGCGGATCACGTGGAGTGGCCAGTTCATCCACGCCGCCCCGTGGTCCGAGGGCAAGCAGGGAAAGGTCAACGTCTCGCACGGCTGCGTCAACGTCTCCGAGAAGATGGGTGCCTGGCTCTACGCGCGCACCATGATGGGCGACCCGATCACGGTGAGCGGCACCGAGGCGAAGCTCCAGAACGGCAATGGCTGGACCGACTGGAACATGAGCTGGGAGCAGTTCAAGAAGGGCAGCGCCCTCTAAGCGGGGTCCGGCTCGTCCGGCATCGGATTCCGGTGACCGGCGACGAACCGGACTGCTGCGTCGACAGTCGGGCGCCCGTACTTATCGCCGGATCCGGTCGCGCGCCCTCCGCGCGGCTTCGCCCTCGTCTTCGTCGGGTAGGCGGGCGTCGGCCAGCTTGTTGAGCACGACGATCGCGTCGGCGAGCAGCTGGCGTTCGGCCGGCGTGGCAACCGCGTCCAGAGCGCGGGTCAGCCACTTCTCCCGCTCGGCGATGATCGAATCGGAGACCTCACGGCCGCGCGATGTGGCGCTGACCAGGAACCTGCGGCGGTCGGTCGGATCGGGCGCAATCAGCACGAGACCGTCCGCCCGGAGCGCCGCGATGGTCTCGGCGATGGACTGCGGGCGTACGTGCTCCACCTGGGCCAGGGCCGCCGCCGTCAAGGGGCCGAGTTCGATGATGCGGCGCATGGTTGACAATTGCGCCCAGGTCCACGTCCGGATAGGCGGGGCGGACTCGAGCCGCAGGCGGGCCAGCAGACGAGTCGTCGCCATGGTGAGCTCCGTGGCGACGTGGGAGGACTCGGCCATCCTGCGACCGTACCGGAAACGACAGCCCGCCGATGCGTCAGGCCCGGTCGCATGACCGGGCCTGATTGATCTTGCAATTGAATGGGGTGATCGACGGGATTCGAACCCGCGACACCCGGGACCACAACCCGGTGCTCTACCAACTGAGCTACGACCACCATTCGCGGCCACGGGACTCAACTCCCGCGGCGCCGCACAATCATAGCTACATCCCCCGCGCACACGTCGAGCGGGTTCCGCCGCGACGCAGTGACCTACAACTCGGACGCGATGGCTTTCGCCGCGTCGACGTCCGGGCCGGGCTGCGGCACGAAGATCGTCCGGCGGTAGTACTCCAACTCGCGGATGCTCTCCTTGATGTCGGCGAGCGCGCGGTGCGCGAGGCCCTTGGCCGGCTGTCCGAAGTACACCCGCGGGTACCACCGCCGGCACAGCTCCTTGATCGACGACACATCGATCATGCGATAGTGCAGGTAGGAGTCCAGCGCCGGCATGTCGCGGGCGAGGAAACCCCGGTCCGTCGCGATCGAGTTGCCGCAGAGGGGCGCGGTTCGCGGGTTCGGCACGAACTCTTTGATGTACGCCAGAACGGCCTCTTCCGCCTCTGGCACCGAGATCGTGGACCGCCGTACCTCGTCGGTCAGGCCGGATTTGGAATGCATGTCGCGCACGATCTCGGGCATCGCGTCGATTGCGGCGTCGTCGGCGTGGATGACCAGGTCGATGCCCTCGCCCAGCACGTTGAGTTCGGGATCGGTGACCAACGCGGCTACCTCGATCAGCTTGTCCTTTCCTAGGTCGAGACCGGTCATCTCACAGTCGATCCACACCAGAAGATCCGCCACGCGCCCAGCCTACGCGCAGGGCCGGCATCGTCTCGGTCATCCACGCGTACGCGGAAGGTTGGTGGCGCTATGGCACCACCGATCTTCCCTTAGCACCCGCGTGGCTGGTCGTGGGGCGCGAACGCCCGTTATTCGCTGCCGTCGTCCTGCTCTTCGGCAAGCTCGGTCAATACGTCGGCCGCATCACGGTTGCCGCTGTCGGCGAGGCGGCGCAGCTCGTCCACATCACCGCGCTCGCTCGCGAGCTCGACGAGCTGGTCGACGGCGTCGGCGTTACCGGCAGCGGCAAGACGGCGCAGCTCATCCATGTCACCCCGCTCGCCCGCCAGCTCGACCAACTGGTCGACGGCGTCCTGGTCACCGGCCGCGGCCCGCGCCCGCAGGTCCAACACACCATCATCAGACATGCCGTCCACCTTTCACTACGTACGGCCCGACAGGTGACGGACCGAAAGATGAAAGTCAACCCGTCCCGCAAGGCCACCAATGACCAGAGGCTAGGAAATCTTCGCGGTCATGGACAGCGTCGACTGGTCGATGTCGCTGGTCCTCAGCGTGAACTTGAACGTCCAGTCCCCCGGCTGCGGCAGCGCGATGTCGCCGATCGCGTGGAAGTCGGTGATCCGCAGCAACGGCACCTCGATGGGCTCGATGCCCTTAGCCGGCAACGCCGCGCTCGCGGTCCATTCGACGACCGGGAGCGGCTTGTTGTCCGGCGTGTACGCGTACAGATGGATCGAGTTGTTGCCCACGGTCGCGGGAAACACGTCGACCTGCAGCGACGTCGTGCTGTTGGTGAGCGTCTGCGACACCGTGGTGGTGCTGGCGGCGGCGGTCTGCGCCGCCTCGGCCGTGCGCGGCGGCGAGACCTGCACGAGCGCCGCGGCCACACCCAGCACCACAGCGGCGATGCCGAGCTCGACGAAGACCGGGCGGCGCAACGTGCGGGGCCTACTCTGGGCCGCCTTCGACCGGACCACCGACCGCGAGTACGCCGCGACGCCGAGCACCAGCCCCGCGAGTCCCGCCTTGACCAGGATCAGGATCCCGTACGTGCTGCCGACCAGGCCCTTGAACGACGCCACCTGAATCAGCGCCTGCACCACGCCCGCGAGGATCAGCGCGCTCACCGCGGTGGCCGCCCATCGCGACCAGATCGGCAGGATGGCGCCGAGCTCCCGTTCGTTGGCGCGGGGCAGCAGGAACGCGAACAGCATCACGAGGCCGCCCAGCCACACCGACATCGCGGCCAGATGGATCGCGTCGACCACCACCGAGACGCCCGCCACCGGCGACGCAGTCGGGTGCCCGGTAAGTGGCCAGGTGGCCAGCGCTGCGACGCCTAGCACGCCGAGCAGGGCCAGGTCTGCCTTGGACTCACCACCGGCGCCGCGCAACAGCGGCCGCAGCAGCACGGCGGCCGCACAGATCACGCCCAGGCGCACCAGCATCACCGCGCCGAACGTGCTGCCCAGCACGTTGCGCATGTCGTTGACGCCGACGTCGAAGAGCCCGACCCCGATCGCGTACGGCGCCTGCAGCCACAGCGCAAGCAGCGTGCTGCCCAGCACCAGGCCGATGCCGGTGTAGACGAGCCGGGCCGGCGCCTGGCGGGACAGCCGGTGTGGCCACAGCAGCGCCAGCACCAGCACCGGGCCGACGAGCAGCACCAGGCCGGCGTACCCGAGGTACTTGCCGATCGGGATCAGCGCGCGCACGACGGGGTCGACCCTCTGGTCGTTGATCGTCGCCGTAGGCGGCGTCGACGCCGCGCCCACCGAGTAGCTCACGCTGCCGCCGACCGGATGGCTGTCCGCGGAGATCACCCGATAGCTGACCAGGTACGTCCCGCGGCCGCCGCCCGAGCGCAGCGGGATGGTGACCGTGTTGCCGTTCTGCTGGGGCTCACCCTGGTCGGCGCGGGCGCCGTCGGGCCCGAGCACCTGGATCTTCCCCGAGATGAGCTGTACCGACTCGCTGAACGTCAACGTCACCTTGTTCGGCGCGTCCGGCACGACCGTGCCGTTGCCGGGGTCGCTGGCCACCAGCGCCGCATGCGCGCTCGCCGGCGACGCCGGCCCGAGCAGCACGAACAGCAGCCCGAACAGCAGGCCGCCGCACGCCGCGAGAGCTCGGCGCGCGCGGCGTCGGTCAACGGTCATGGCCGCCATGCTGCCCGATGGCCGCGCGGCGGCTGCAACTCGGTCGAGTCGAACGGCGTTAGCACGGCGGATAGTCGTCGGCACGCCACGGATAGTTCCGTAGGGCACCGACATTTTTCGGTCCGCGTACTATTCCTGCTCGTGACAGCGGCCGACAGCGTCAACGACGACCCGATCACCGCGCTCGCGCTCGCCGCCCGGGCGGGTGATGCCGGTGCTCTTGCCGCCCTCGTCCGGGGGACGCAGGCCGAGGTGTGGCGCTTCACGGCCGCGCTGGTCGACCCCGGCGCCGCGGACGATCTGACCCAGGAGACGTTCCTGCGGGCGTTCCGGGCGATGGCGGCGTTCGAGGGGCGATCGAGCGTACGGACATGGCTGCTCGGCATCGCCCGCCGGGTCTGCGCCGACCATGTGCGGGCCGTGGTCCGCCGCCGGCGCCTCGACACCCGGCTGGCCGCGCAGGCCTACACGGAGATCCCGCATCCGGACCCCGCCCACCGGCTGGGCGCTGACGACCTGCTGGGCGGGCTCAGTGAGGAGCGCCGGACCGCGTTCGTGCTGACCCAGGTGCTCGGGCTGTCGTACGCGGAAGCGGCCACAGTCGAGGACGTGCCGGTCGGGACGATCCGGTCACGGGTCGCACGGGCCCGCGACGAGCTGATCATCGCGGTCACCGAGGCGCGCGCCAGCTGAGTATTCAGCATTCTCTCTGCCGATTCTCAGGAAATCCCTGGCGGACGATGGGAACCTCGACGTGACCGATGTCGACCAACTGGGCGTGACCATGGAAACGGGGCTGAAAGCCCGAACGGCGGCTGTCTGGCCCTGGATCTCCACCGTGGCACGCCTCGGGCTGGCCGCGGTCTTCCTCGTCGCCGGGGCCACCAAGATCGGCGACCTGGCCGCGTCCGGGCGGGCGGTGAACGCGTACCAGCTGATGCCGTTCGAAGCGGCGAAAGCCGTCGGTGCGATGCAGCCGTTCCTGGAGATCGCGCTGGGCCTGCTGCTGCTGATCGGCGTCGCGGTACGGCTCAGCGCCGGAATCGCGGCCGTCCTGCTGGTCATCTTCATCGCGGGCATCGCCTCGGCGTGGGCGCGCGGCCTGCAGATCGACTGCGGCTGCTTCAGCAAGGGCGGTGAACTCGGCGCCGGACAGGTCCCCACATACGGTTGGGAGATCCTGCGCGACATCGGTTTCCTGGTCCTCGCGGGCATCCTGCTCTGGCGGCCCCGAACCAGGTTTTCGGTGGACGGCATTCTGATGGGGACAACAACATGACCAGGCCAAATACGAACAAGAAGACACCGCCATCCAGGAAAGCCAACCAGGCCCGGGAACGCGCCAACGCGCGGCGGATCGTCGAGCAGCAGCGGGCCGCCGAGCGGCGCCGCAAGGTCACCCTGTGGACCACCATCGGTGTGGTGCTCGTCCTGGTGATCTCCGGGCTGGTCGGCTACGGCGTGATGGCCAGGCAACAGAAGGACACCGCCAGCAAGCTGACCACGCCCAGCGTCGCGGTCGACAACGGTACGGCGTTCGCGGTCGGCACCGGGCCTGTGACCATTGATCTCTACGAAGACTTCATGTGCCCGATCTGCCACGAATTCGAGAACGCGTCGGGCGCGACCATCAAGCAGCTCGTGGCGCAGAACAAGGTTACGGTCCGGTACCACCCGGTCGCGATCCTGGACGCGTCGTCGAACGGCACGCAGTACTCGACCCGAGCCGCCGGCGCCGCGGCCGCGGCCGCCGAGGGCGGCAAGTTCATCGCGTACCACGACATCCTCTACGCGAACCAGCCGCAGGAGGGCAGCGACGGGCTGACCGACGCCAAGCTGATCGACCTCGGCAAGCAGGTCGGCTTGACCAGCGCATCCTTCGCGGACGCCGTCAACAACAAGACGTACGACGCCTGGGCGGACAAGGCCACGGAGACGTTCTCGCAACGCGGCTACAACGGCACGCCGACCGTGGTGGTCGCGGGCAAGCAGGTGACCGGTGCGCACGGCGCCATCCCGGGCCCCACGGACCTGACCAACGCGGTGACGAAGGCCGCTGGGTGAGGTGGGCCGCCCTGTTCGTGACGGTGGTGGCCGGTGTGCTCGTCGCACCGGCCACCGCTGCGTCCGCCCACGGCGCGGACGCACCCGACGCCACGGCGTACCGCACCGCGGTCACCGGCATCACCCCGCCGCAGCCAGGGCTCACCGTCCGCGCGGTCGAGGCGGGGGCGCGACTCGAGCTGACCAACCACACCGGGAAGACGGTGGAGGTGCTCGGCTACTCCGGCGAGCCGTACCTCGAAGTGCGCTCGGATGGCACGTACCAGAATGTGAACTCGCCCGCGACGTACCTCAATGCGACCCTGGCCGGGGACACTGCGGTGCCGGCCACCGCCGATCCAACCGCGCCCCCGTCCTGGCGCCGCGTCTCCGGGGCGACCACCGTGCGCTGGCACGACCAGCGCACGCACTGGCTCAGCCCCGGGCTGCCGCCCGCGGCGGCGGCCGATCCGTCGCGCAGCCATCGCCTGCGCGATTGGGCCGTTCCGCTACGCGAGGAAGCCCGCACGTTCGAGATCCGCGGCACGCTCGACTGGACACCGCCGCCGGCCGCGGGTCTGTGGTGGGCGGGCGCGGCGCTGCTGGCCGTCGCGGTCGCGGCCCTGGCCTTGCGGTGGGCATGGTCCGTCGGGCCGGTCGCGCTCATCGCGGGCACGATCGTGCTTTCGTACGGTGTACTGCGCATGCTCGATGGGCTGCCGTTCGCCCCGGTGCTCTTTCTCGCCGCCGCGGTCGCGCTGGTGGCCGGCGTCCTTTCGCTCCGCCGCCGCGTCCCGTTCTTCCTGGCGCTCGCCGGAGCGGTGCTGGCGGTTTTCGCCGGACTCGCGAACATCGGGGTCTTCCGGGCCGCGGTCGTGCCGATCGCCGGGCCGTCGTGGTTCGGGCGGCTCGCCGTGCTGGTCGCGCTCGGCGCGGGCGCCGGCATGGCCGCCGCCGGCGTGATGCGGCTCCGGGCCGCCGCGCTCAAGCCGGCCCAGTCCTCGCCGGCCTAGGTTCTGGCCTCCTGCCGCCCTCGATCCGCTGGCCTAATCCGCGGCCGTCTTTCGCTGGCGGCGGCCGCGGCCCTCTATCCGCTGGCCGAGTCCGCGGCCGTTTTTCCGCTGGTGGTGGCTGCGGCCCTCCATCCGCTGGCCGCGGCGGGCCTGGAGTTGTCGGATCGCCGGACTATCGTTCCGGGCATGACTGAGACCGCCCGCCTGGCGCCCGGCGACGCCGCGCCGGACTTCACGCTTCCCACCGACAACGGCGACTCGCTCGCGCTCAAGGACCTGCGCGGACGCAAGGTCGTGCTCTATGCGTACCCCGCCGCCATGACCCCCGGCTGCACCACGCAGGCGTGCGACTTCCGCGACTCGCTCGCCTCCCTGCAGGCCGCGGGCTACGAAGTGGTCGGCATCTCCCCCGACCCGCCGGCCAAGCTGGCCAAGTTCCGCGAGCGCGACGCGATCACGTTTCCCCTGGTCAGCGACCAGGACAAGATCGTCCTGACGGCGTACGGCGCATACGGCGAGAAGCAGACGTACGGCAAAACGGTCACCGGCGTGATCCGCTCGACGTTCGTGATCAACGAGGACGGGGCGATCGAGCGGGCGATGTACAACGTCAAGGCCACCGGGCACGTCGCGAAGCTGCGCCGCGAGCTGGGCATCGACTGAGCGCACGCCCCCCAACCGCGCGGACGTGCGGCTAGCGTGGATCACCCGACCTGCAGGCAAAGCCTCGCGCTGTTCGCCATTGATGCGGTCCATGAGACCGCCGACCCACGGCGGCCGTCATGACGTTGATGCATGCGGGTCGCCCCGTGCCGCCCGGGTACACCGGCGACCCACCGTAGAAGTGGGTCGCCGGATTGTCGTACCCCGCCGATAGCGTCGCGTCATGCCCAATCGTAAATACACTCCGGAGTTGTTGGCCGAGGCCGCGGCAATGTCCCGCAGCGTCACCGACGTCCTTCGTGTGCTCGGCATCCGAGTGTCCGGGGGCTCACACGCGCACATCAGCCGCCAGCTGAAGAGATTCGGCATCGACACCACGCATTTCACGGGACAGGCGCACAACCGCGGCGGCACGGGCTTGTATCGCATGTCTCCGATCAAGCGGCTCGTTCGATTGCCGCCCGGCTCTCGACGGATATCTGGTGTACGCCTAAAGCGGGCGTTGCTCAGCATCGGCATTCCCGAGGCATGTGAGAGATGTGGGGTGGGCACCGTCTGGCTCGGTCAACCTCTCACGCTCCATGTCGACCACATCAACGGCGACTTCCTCGACAATGAGCCCAGGAATCTCCGCCTGCTATGCCCCAATTGCCATAGTCAGACGGCCACCTACGCGGGCACCCGGCGCGACGTCTCCGCTCCGCCCGACGTCGTCTACGACGACGCGGCGACGACGCCGACAGGGATCCCCCTGGGCAGGCGTATACCTCATCGGCGAGAATGGCTCTGGGACGTGTACGTGTACGCGACCAAGGGGCCGTAGCCCAATTGGCAGCAGGCACATGGTTTAGGTCCATGACAGTGCGGGTTCGAGTCCCGCCGGCCCTACAACGTGGCCCCCTGTGCGAAATCCGGGGCCGTTAACGTCGTCGCCCGGCCCGTCGTCGGCTGACCGTCGGCATCGACGGGGACCAGGTAGATCGGTATCAGCAGCGTCCCCTTGTCTCGATCTCGGCGACATGAGACTCGATGACTGCTTTCCGCTGGCCGGGAGTTCCGCGGTCGAGCACTCGGCCCTGGTCGCTGCGGAGCCGGTCGAGCGTGGCCAGGCTGGGTGGCTGCGGCCGGCTGTTGAGCAGGTCCGTGAGGTCGTCCCGCCGAGCGGTGAGCTGGGTGAGCCGGGCGGTCAGGTCGCGGATCCGCTCTCCGCACGTGCGGTCGTCGATGGTGCCGTTCTCGAACGCCGTGCGGTACCGGCCGATCGCGGCCTCGGTCGCCTGCATCTGGCCGGTGATCGCACCCAGTTCGGCTCGGCTCGTTCACTCACAGGGCCGGGTTCCTGGACTCTCCGGCCCAACCCTCTGGGAGAATCGGAGACATGGCAGATGGAGTCGGCCCGCCGCACCTGGCTGACGGTACGGATCTGGAGCGCTGGGCCGACCAACGTTCTGCGCAGGCCGACCTCCCGCGGCTGGTCCGCCGGCTCATTCGACATGAGAACGACCAGGTCCAGCGCGTAGAGATGCCCGGCGGCGAAGGTGTTGGCCTGCCTGGCTATGACGGCATGGTCGACGCCACCAGAGCCACCTCCTTCGTACCAGATGGCTTGAGCGTCTGGGAGATGGGGACGAGCGAGGATCCCGCGCGGAAGGCGACCGACGACTACAACGCTCGAACCGCCGACCCGCTCGGGGTGTACATGGCCACGACCACGTTCGTGTTCGTGACGCCACGGCGTTGGCGAAAGAAAAAGGACTGGGAACAGAAGCGGCGCGAAGAAGGCAAGTGGCGTGACGTACGGGTGCTCGATGCCGATGACCTCGAGCAGGCCCTCGAAGAGTCGCCGGCCGTCCGCATCTGGCTGTCTGAACTTCTCGACATGCCGGCCCTCGGCGTGGCGACGATCGAGGAGTGGTGGCGCCGGTTCTCCAACGGCTTTGATCCGACGTTGACGCCGGGTGTTGTGCTTGCCGGTCGCGAAGACTGTGCCGCGGCGTTGCTTCGGCGCCTTTCGGCGGACATAGGCCGAACGTTCATTAAGGCCGCCAGTGTTGATGACGGCCTGGCGTTCGCGGCGTGCTCGATGATGGCCCAGGGTGCTGAGGCATCGGAGCCGATGTTGTCCCGGTCGCTCCTCGTCCACGATGGCATTTCGCTCCGGCGGCTGGACAGCACGTCGCGGCTGCTCATCCTGCTCCCCTACGAAGAGGCCCTGCAGCGAGAGGCGCGACTCGTCGAGAACCATCACGTGGTCTTCGTCGTTACCGACGGCGATGCTGACATCGAACTACCGCCGCTCGACCACCTGGCTCTTGAGGCGGCATTTCGGGCAGCGGGCGTTCTCGACTCTGATCTTGCCCGGTTTGTCCGGGCTGGCAACAAAAGCTTGCTCGCCCTCCAGCGAGTTGCCACGAGGTTCGGACAGCCTGATCCCGACCAGTGGTCCGAGGACCTCTCCGAACGCGTCGTACGTCGAGCGTGGCTGGCAGGCGGCTGGAACCAGCTGCGTAGCGGCGACGTCGAGATCATCGAAGGTCTCACGGGAAGCGTGCGGGACGACATCGAGGAGCGACTATACAGAATTGCCCGTCAACCTGACCCACTGTTTACCCGCGTCGGTGCATCCTGGGCCGTGGCAGCGGCCGAAGATTCATGGCGCGCCGCGAGACACACGATCAGGGACGCGGACCTGGAAGCGCTTGAGCGAGCAGTCCAGAACGTGATTGGAGCAGTCGACCCGCGCCTAGAACTTCCACCAGATGAGCGCTGGAGCGCGGCGATCTACGGCAAGGTGCGGATCCACTCAAGCGACTTGCGCAAGGGACTTGGACGATCCATCACCCTGATGGGGGCTCGCGGAGACGAGGTGCGACTCTCGGGAGGCCGATCCGCGCGCCAATGGGCTGAACGAGTCGTCTGGAGCCTCCTTAGGCGGGCCAACGAGGACAGGTCTGCTCAACTGTGGGCATCAATGGAAGATGTGCTACCTCTTCTGGCCGAGGCGGCACCGGACGTGTTCCTCCGCGCCGTTGCCGAAGCTGCGAGTGGTCCGCAGCCGCTTGTCCGCGAACTGTTCCAGGACCAAGACGGTGCTTGGCATGCCAGCAGCCCACACACCGGGTTGTTATGGGCTTTGGAGTGCGTCGCGTGGTCGAGAAAACACCTCGGCTTCGCGGCCGAACTGCTCGCCAGGCTTTCTGAGATCGATCCAGGCGGCAAACTAAGTAATCGGCCCGCAACGAGCCTGCGCAACGTATTCCGCCCATGGCTCCCACAGACTTCGGCGCCCGCCGAGACACGTGTCATGACCCTCGATGCCCTGCTCCAGCGGCACAGGGACGTGACCTGGGACCTCCTGATCGCCCTGTTGCCCGAGCATTCGGCAGTCGGCATGTATACGTACAAGCCGCTGTTTCGTGATTGGTCGGGTGACGGGGGGCGGACCGTAACACATGGCGAGTTCTTCGGCATGGTCGACGCGGTTGCCGAACGGATCGTGCACGTCGCGACAGAAGAGCCAAGTCGATGGGCTGACGTCATTCCTGAATTCGATCGGCTGCCGGAAGTAAGGCGGCGCGATTCAATAGCGGCGCTCAGTGCTCTGGGCCGTGGCGACTTGGACAACGAGGCGTTAGTCGCGCTCTGGAACGCAATCGAGGACTTCGTCCGTAGGCATCGGCAGTACCCTGACGCCGACTGGTCGCTCTCAGAAGAGTGGCTAACGCCGCTCGCGGCCGCAGGCGAACGCCTGAGGCCTCCACTTGCCACTGACTTGCATCGCTGGCTCTTTGACGACTGGCACCCAGACATCGGCGTCTCGGTGCGTGACGATTTCGCTGCCTTCGAGGCTGAATTGCAACGCGCCCGGGAGAACGCGGTCGCCCAGATCCTGAACGAACAAGGTCTCGGCGCCACGACGGAGTTGGCCACCAAAGTTCAGCTTCCCTGGGCGGTGGGTTCAGCCATGGCGTCAGTCAACGACGAGTACGACTACGAGGCTCTCTCACTGCTGGACAGCGATGATGCACGACTGGTCCAGTTCGCGGACGGATTCGCGCGTCGCCGTGGCGGAGGCGCGATCACGGTCATTCGGCCATGGATAGAGCGCTTCGTTGGTCGTCCGCTAGTGCAGGCGCGCCTGCTCCAGACCATTGCTGACGTTACCGACGCATGGGAGCTGATCCCGGAACTTGGCGCCGATGTGGAAGAGGCTTACTGGGCCGAGTTCGTTCCATATGGGCGTGGCGCCGACTTCCCGCATGTCGGTGAGGTAGCAAGGCAACTAATCCACCACGGCCGTGTTGCTATGGCGATCGACGCGTTGAGCCTGTATGCCGAGCGACTTGCCGACGGCATCGATGTGCAAACTGTACTTGACGCTCTGACTCAACTTGGAACTGTTGAGGACCCCGAGATTGGCCGCGTTTCGGAGCACGACCTCACGAGACTTCTGGACTACTTGCGCTCGCGCGGTGTCGACGAGACCAATATAGCGGGCCTGGAGTGGAAGTTCCTCCCGGCCCTGCACCACCAATCCCGGGCTCCGTCACTGCAGCGCCTTCTCGCCCGCGACCCGGCGACGTTCGTCCAGCTCATAGAGCTAGCGTTCAAGCCTGCGAGCTCAGACGCTCCCAGCGAACCGCACACCGTAGACCAAGATCTGGCCTCGAACGCTTACAGGCTTCTGCGAGAGTGGCGAGTCGTACCCGGTACTAGGGAAGACGGAAGCGTGGATGCGGCCGCGCTTAAAGAGTGGCTCGATGAGGCTCGCGCCCTCCTGACGCAGGAGGATCGGCTTGAAATCGGAGAGTTGCAGCTCGGGGAGGTACTCGCACATTCCCCCACTGATCCGGACGGAACCTTCCCAACTCGGCCCGTGCGAGAGGTGATCGAAACTGCGCCGAATGACCGACTCGAACGAGGCTTCATAATCGGTCTGTTCAACAAGCGAGGCGTCACATCACGAGGTATGACCGAAGGCGGCAACCAGGAATATGACCTCGCGAATAGGTACGAGGGCTGGGCCGAAGCCGTTGAGGCCACGCATCCGCGAACCGCGGGCGCACTCAGGTCGGTTGCGGCATCCTACCGCGAGGAGGGGCGGCGGAACGACGAGGAGGCGAGGCGGTTCCTAGAAGGGCTGGATCGCTAGCGCCGTCACCATTTGCGACCTCTGTGCCGGTACAGAGTGTGCGGCGCTGTACGGCACCCGGCATACAGGAGCGGCACCCTGCGGCGGTATCGGATTCGGCAGAATTGAATGTCCAGTCGCCGAGTTCGTTCGACAGACGCCGAAGGACAGGAACGAGACCCGGCCAGGCCCAACCGGTTGGTTGGCGCGAAGCGACCAGAGCCGCACGATTGGCTCTACATCAGGATCAAGCACCATCTATTGATCACTCTTGAGGGCTAGCTTAATGATCTGCATACCTCGTCGCGTTACGCATCGCCGGCGTCACCAACCTCGCCGCCGCCAACCAGCACCCGTCCGCTGGCACTGCTCGGCATCGAGCGACGACCTTGCAGGGCCCCCTGGGGGGCTGACCTGATGTAAACAGGAGCGCCGTCAGTCTTCGCTGTCGGCCGTTGATGTTGTCGTTATAACTAGCCGACTTATTTCATCTGCACGTTCAACTTCAAGCGCGATCTCGATGCCCGTGGGAAGGACGCCGCCTTTGTCCTTGTCGGCCGCCTGATAGGTCGCACCGGCAGGGGGTCACCGGCGGCGGTTAGGACCGATTTCGTCTGCTGGTGGGCCGGGCCTACGGATCAAGTCCCGGTCAGCTCGTCGCCCAGAGCAGGAGGCGATGAACGGCCGGGGCAGGATGGCGGCATGGGATTGTCGTTCGAGCTTGATCCGCCGCTGACCGATGACTTGCGCGCGGCGATCGTCGCGCTGTGGGTCGACGTGACCAACGCGGGCGGGGCCGTCGGCTTCGTGCCGCCGGTGACCG
>DASYTV010000440.1:0-10780 GCA_036001885.1 Actinomycetes bacterium | reverse complement strand
TATCGCATCCCAGGCGGTGATCACCGGCGCCTTCTCGGTTGCCCAGCAGGCTGTCCAGCTCGGGTACCTGCCGAGGCTGGGCGTCAGGCACACGTCGGAACGTGAGATCGGACAGATCTACGTCCCGTGGATCAACTGGGTGTTGATGGTCTCCGTTCTTGTCCTGGTGTTCGCGTTCAGGACCTCCACGGCTTTGGCCTTCGCCTTCGGAATGGCGGTCACCGGCACCATCACGATCACAACGTTGCTGTACTTCTATGTCGTACGGAACCGGTGGGGCAAGCCGCTGTGGCTGGTGCTGGTCGGCGCCGGCGGATTCCTCGGCATCGACCTGTTGTTCTTCGCGGCCAACCTGACCAAGTTCCTGCACGGGGCGTGGCTTCCTGTCCTCATCGGGATCACCGTCTTCACGATTCTGACCACCTGGCAACGCGGTCGGGTCCTCATCACCGCCCGGCGCCAGCAGCAAGAGGGAGCATTGCCGGCATTCGTCGAGGAGTTGCACGACCAGCGTCCTCCGGTCCTGCGAGTGCCTGGCACCGCGGTGTTCCTCAACCGCGGCAAGGCGACTGCGCCGCTGGCGATGCGAGCCAACGTCGTGCACAACCACGTCCTGCATGAGCACGCTGTGATCCTGTCGATCGAGACCCCGCCGATTCCGTATGTCGCGATCGACGACCGAGTCGTGATTGACGATCTCGGCTATGCCGACGACGGGATCACACACGTCACCGCAAATTTTGGGTACATGGAGGAGCCCAACGTGCCAGGAGCGCTGGCACTTGCTGGGGAGGCCGGACTAGAGCGTGCGATTGACCTCGATGAGACCTCTTACTTCCTGTCCACGATCGAGATCCGGATGGGGAACGCACCCGGGATGGCACGGTGGCGCAAGCGTCTCTTCGTGGCGACCTCGCGTCTAACCACCGACGCTGCGGAGTACTTCAGTCTCCCCAGGGAGGGAACCGTGATCATGGGGTCGCGCATTGAGATCTAGCGGTTCCAGCGCGTGCCGACGCTGATCTGCCAGGTCCAGCCGCAGCCGGCTCCCTCCCGACGGCTAGCGCATCTGCATTAACGACGTCTCACCGAGCCCACAGCGACGGGCCGCAGGGTCTGCCTGCACGGGCGACACGCCGTCCGGACCTGCCGTCGTCAGCAGCGCAAGCATTTTCGAGCTGCTCTGAATCTCCACGCGGTAGGCCTTCACGACGGCGATGCAGGACACGTCCGACGTGGTCGTCGTGCTCACCACGCCAGAGCTGACACCGGATGTGTCATCGCTCTCCCCCGTGGCGAGCACTCCGATCAGGGCTAGAACGCTGCCGATGACACCGGCCACACCGGTGATGAAACCGGCCACGAGAGTCCCGTCGCGAGTCGCGACCGCGCCTGGCAACGCCGTCACCACCTCTCGCCTAAGTCGTCGGTGGTCGCTGGACCGTCTGATGCCATTGCTGCGGTGCTACGTCGAGCCCGGCGCCGAGCGTCCGTTAGCTGCTCTGCCAACTCCAGATCACCACTGATGAGGAGCGCGTCGCGCCAGGCCATCGCCTCCCGCTGCAGCCTCTCCGTGTCTTCGCCCTCCTCGAGCGCCTCGTCGAATTCGATGAGCAGCAGTCTCGCTCTCCCCAGGAAGGTCCGCCGACGAACCAGGAGGACCAGTCCGAGTCCAAGCGCGATAAGGGCCAACGCCCCGGAGACGGCGACCACTGCCCACCAGGCCGAGCTGATCCCTTCGTCCCTGGCGAGCAGCAAGCCCGCAGCGATGAGGGTCACGATGATCCCGGTTGCCCCGGTGACACAGACGAGAACTGTGTCGAACGCCCGCGGGGGTGGCCGTCCCACCGCAGACCGCCGCGGCCGGTCGGCAGTTTGAGCGGGCTCTGGTTGGGCCCGGTGGGGTGGCTGTGAGGCGGACGAGTCCGAAGTCACGCGCCCTACCATCCCATGACCTGGGAGCCGGGTCGACCCACACCACGCTTCGACACGTCGCTGATCACCGCGGGCCGGTCATCTAGGTTTCCGGGGGCGGCTCGAACGCGCGCAGAGCGTTCTCGAGCTGTCGTTGAGCTTGTCGTGCAGCGCCGACGCTCTCCCGGTCACCGAGGGCGGCGGTCGCTGCGTCTGTGTCCATCGTGGAGCCCACATCTGTTACGGCGTCACGGAGCTGGGCGAGACTGCCCAACCGGTCTGCCGGAGCCGACGCCATGGCCTGGTTCAGCCGGTTCTCGAGTGCACCAACCCGGGGTCGAGAGGCCAGCCAGACGTCCCGCCGGGTGACGGCATTCTCCGTGCTAAGCGCCGCCGGCAGCAGTTCGTGAGCCAGCCATGTCGACTCCGCGACGGCGCCGGCAAGCTGTGTCTCCCACGCCTTTCTGGCTCGCCGACGTCGTACAAACAGCACGATGGCCGTCCCGAGGGCGAGAGCGACGAGGAGGCCGAGCAGCCACCACACCCACGACGAAGATGACGAGGACGACGCGGCCGTTCCCGTCGGGGCCGAGGTTGGCGTTGGTGTTGGCGTCGGAGTCTGGGTTGGCGTCGACGTCAGCGTCGGCGTGGGTGTCGAGGTTTGCGTCGCCGTGCGTGTAACCGTCGAGGTTTGCGTCGCCGTCTGCGTGACCGTGGAGGTCTGCGTCCCGGTGCGGGTGGGCGTGGAGGTCTGCGTCGCGGTGCGCGTGGGTGTGGGTGTCCGGGACTGGGTTGGCGTCGGCGTTGGTGTCTCAGCGGGAGAACGCGACGTGGAAAGTGAGGGCCGCGGCGACTCGGAGGCGGAAGCCTCAGGTGTCGTGGATCGGGTCGCGCTGAGAGAAGGCGTGGGCAGTGCCGCGCTGGGCCGTTCTGACGGGCGCTCGCCCCCACCGCCCCCGCAGGCGGTGAGGGCAAGTCCAAGCACCGCTGCGAGGAGCGCAACCCGACGCGCGCCCGCAACATGGGGAGCACACGTCCTCGCGAGGGCCACAGCACGGGATGATCTCGCATTCACCTCGCCCGCCGCCAGCGTTTGACGCAATCCGGCAGAGGCTTCGCCGCGTAACCCCTGGGCCAGGCTAAGAAGGCCGGCCCTCACCGGCGCCAGGAACCTGAGATCCGAATGACGTCACTGTAGTTATGTCGGTGACCACTGAACTGAATCACCGCTGGTGTAGGCGCCGGTGAACAGCGACGTTACTCGCCATCAGGAGGGCGAATTTAGCGAAAAGTCACTCATTCTGGGGCAGTCGCACCGTGACTCTGTGGTTACGGGCCGTGGGATTCGTTCGCCCTAAGGAACCAGGCAATTGATCGGAATGTGATGGCGGACGCGTTCTCCGACGGCTAGCCAAGGGCGCGCGTAGGATGCCCCGGTATCCTCTGCGTCCAGGCTAGCGCGGCGGGTCCGCCATCTGGGTGAGGAGGATTGCTGGTTCCGTGGTGCGGTGGCGCTACCCGGGGTGCTGTCGATGAAGAGAAGAATGGCGAGATCTGGTGAGAGCTTGGTTTAGTAAGTTCGGGGCGCAACGGCTGCTATTGGTCACCGGGTTGGTGGCGTCACTGGCAGCGGCGTCGTTAGCCACGGGCTACTTATTGGAACCGGGGCCTGATAAAACTGCAACGGCCATAACTGACCCCTCGGCGCCCTCAAATGATCCCGACAACTCCCAGCGAAGCACGCCAAGCACAACGCCGAAGAAGCACCCTCCCACAACCACAAAGTCAACGCCGACAACACACCGTCCCACAACCGCCACGCCAACCCAGAAACCGACGCCTTCGGTCTCGAAGACCTGCACGAAGCCGGTGTTCAAAACATCAGACAGGAATGGCGGCTGGAGCACCGGTGGTTACTACGTACACAACAACATGTGGAACAGCGCTGAAGCATTGGGTCCGGAGACGCTGTATGCCTGCTCCTATCACAATTGGTATGTAGTGTCCAAGCAGACCAACCATGCCGGGGCGGTGAAGACCTACCCCAACGTGCATAAGGACTATAACAATGTGCGGATTAGCTCGTTTGACCGGATCAGGAGCACGTTTGCCGCGACCAGTCCGCACGTGGGCATCTACAACGTTGCGTACGACATCTGGGCCAACGGCGTGGCCACAAGCGGCTCAACAGAGATAATGATCTGGACGGAGAACTTCAAGCAGGTGCCGGCCGGCAATAAGGTAGCGCGAGTTGGCCTAGGCGGTCGGACCTATAACGTTTGGAAGACGTCGGACAACCATTATATTGCACTAGTCCCAACTGCAGTCATGAAGTCGGGCAGCATCGACCTGCTCGCCATATTCAAATGGCTGATGTCTAAGGGCTGGTTGTCGGCCAACTCAACGCTGGGGCAGATCGACTTTGGCGTGGAGATCGTGTCAACAGACGGCAGGAATGCCACGTTTACATTTACTGACTTCTCTATTACCGACAATTGAGTCTGATTACTCGATCACTAGTGGCTGAACCTGTGGATCGGCTTCCCGGCATGCGACAGGCTGCCGCCGCATGCCTGGCAGCGGCGGGAGGACACTGGGACTGCCTTTACGGCTGCATCGGATAGGGGGACAGGATGTACCGACGACTGCGAATTGTGATCTGGGCATCGGCTATCGTTCCGCTGCTGATCCTCGAGGGGTGCAGCTCGTCGGACGACTCTGGCGGTACGGCCTCTCCCAGCGGCGGTTCCTCGGCTTCATCGCAAGCAGCAGTCTGGGCGGAGTCGGTGTGTGCGGCCACCGACGGCGTGCGAACGAGCATTAGTGATCTGGGGAAGGACCTGAATGTCGGGCCATCACCCGCTCCAGGCGCACTGGACCAAGTGAAGGCGCAAATTGAGACCCAGGTTGCGGCGGTCACGGCCTCGCTCCAGGAGCTGTCGACCGCAGCGGCGGGGGTCCCAACCGATCTTCCCGGTGCAGAGCAGGTCAAGGCCTCATTGGACGCGTCAGCGAACACGGTCAAAGCCAGCGTCCAGACGCTGACTCAGCAAGTGCAGGCCGTCACGTCCGCGAGCTCGGCGAGCCAGGCATTGATCCTGGCAGGTCCGGCTCTCGTCGCGGTGCAAGCCGCGGCCATGTCCGCGCAGGCGTTTGCGACCGACGTCAAGACGGTCGCCGACCAGGCAAGCGGCGAGGTGAAGTCAGCCTTCGCATCGGCTCCGAGTTGCGCCAAGCTCGGTGCGAGTCCCTCCGCGAGCAGCAGTTGAGCGCGGTGCTGTCCAATGAGGCCGGCGTGCGCCAGAGACCATGCTCGTCGGTCGAGCTGTTCGGTGCCCTAGCGGGACCATGAGAGCTCGCTGCGCGGGGTCGGACAGCAACGCGTGCTCGATGAGCAGCGTCCCCGGCGGCAGGGTCCGAGACGCGGCATCAGGTCAGGCTTCTACACCCAGCATGACGTCCGACGCCTTGATGACCGCGGTAACCTGGCTGCCTTCCACGATGCCGAGCTCGCGGACAGCCTCGACGGTGATAGAGGCGACGAGCCGAATGCCGCTGGCGTCGAGCTCGACGTTGGCGATCGCCTCTCCCTGATTGATGCCGGTTACGCGGGCGGGGATCTGGTTGCGTGCGCTGATCTTCATGCTCAGGATCGTAGACCGGGGTTTTACCTGCCGCGCATGGCTGCGCATAGTGCGACGGGAGCGGGAATAACACAGGTGACCTCAGTGGGTCGCGGGAACGGACGAGCCCGTGCTGCTCAGACGATCGATCTTGTTATCGGCTGCCGCCGCGACGGCGGCGTTTCCGATGCACGCTGCTCCAGCGTCGCCGGTCTGCGGCGCTCCAGGCGTCGCGCCCGATCGACACGATCGACGTCTTTCCCACGGCTTGGCATGGGCGACCCGGTGCCCGACGCCGACCCATTTCGAGTCTGGGAGGTTGCAGGGCACACCGCGCCCCAATTCTCCAGCAGTCTCTGGGCCCACGAGCGTCAATCGCGGGACTGGGAGACGCTGCGCGCGATTCCGAAGCAGAAGCGGCTGGGCATCTTGGCAAGGCGAACAGCAGCGCGTTGACCATCGATCCGGGGCTCGCGTGAACGGCAAGGCCGTCGTCACGTCCAGAGCCAGGGGCACGGTCGCGGTCACGCTTCGGGCCGCCGCCAGGACAGATACCGGTAACTGGCATGTCGCCGTGCCGCCCGGCGTACTCGTTCCGGGCCGGCGGAAAGGAAGACTCTGATGAGAGGTTCCCATCGGCCGCGATTCGGGACGATCTTCGCCTCGGTCACCGTGCTCGCGGCTGGCCTGCTCACACCGGCGCTCACCGCCAGCGACAACCCCAAGGTTGGCCTGCAGTTCCGGGTAACGCTTGCGCCTGAGCTTCAGACCGGCGATCTGACGGGCCGGCTCATCGTGGTCGCCTCCACCGAGAGCGGAGACGACCAGCTCTCCACGATCGTCGACTTCCCGGACGTGCAGCCATTCTTCGGGATGGACGTCTCGACGTGGAGTCCCGGAACCACCCGGACGCTCCGGGGTGACGACGCGTATGGCTTTCCCCTCCAGCACCTGACCGACCTTCCCGATGGCGACTACTACGTGCAGGCGTTCCTGAACGTGTACACGCGGTTCACCCGCTCCGACGGCTCGACAGTGTGGCTCCACATGCCCTGTGGTGACGGGCAGGATGCCATCAGCTCCCCGGGCAACCTGTACAGCGCCGTGGTGCCGATGCACCTGGATGGCCAGCATGCCGGTCTGAAGCAGCTGACGCTGGACCAGATGATCCCCTATCCAGGAGGAACTTCCCCGTTCGCCGAGAATGCCCCGGCGGATACGTGCCAGCAGGGTAACTACACCGACACCCAGCACCTCAAGCACATCAAGATCCAGAGCGATCTGCTGAGCAGGTTCTGGGGCAAGCCGATGTACATCGGCGCGAACGTCCTGCTCCCGATGAGCTATGACCAGCCGGGACACGAGAATGAGCGGTACCCCGTGGTGTACAGCCAGGGGCATTGGCCCGACGGCGGCGTGCTTCGGTTCAGCGAGACCGGCACCACCGGCTTCTCCGGCTACTGGAAGGACCCCAAGACACCACAGTTCATCGTGATCACGCTCCGTCACGAAAACCCCTACTACGACGACTCGTACGCGGTGAACTCGGCCAACCTGGGGCCGTACGGGGATGCCATCACCCAGGAGCTGATCCCGTACATCGACGAGCACTTCCGGACCCATCCTGAGCGGTGGGCGAGAACGCTCACGGGCGGCTCGACCGGCGGCTGGGAGGCCTTGGCTCAGATGGCCTTCTACCCGGACGTCTACGGTGGAACCTGGGCTATCTCCCCCGACTCGGTGGACTTCCGGTTCCACCAGATTGTGAACATCTACTCGGATCCCAACGCGTACTTCACCGACCGCGAGTGGGTGGACACGCCGAGGCCGTCGTCCCGCAGCGTCCCCGGCGACACCCGGTTCACGATGGTCGAGGAGAACCACTGGGAGCTGGCACTCGGCACGCACTGGCGATCCGGTATGCAGTGGGCTGTGTGGGCCGCGGTGTACGGGCCGCAGGGTCCGGACGGGTACCCGGCCAACATCTGGGATCAGGAGACCGGCGTCATCGACCACTCCGTGGCCGATGCGTGGAAGCCGATGGATCTGCGGCTGAAGATCGTGAACAACTGGGCCACCCTCGGAGCCAATCTCACCGGCCGAGTCCACGATTACGGCGGCGATGACGATTCGTTCTTCCTCAATAACTCGTCTGAGCTTCTGAAAGCGGCAATGGCTGGCCTTACGAACCCGCCGGCGAACGCGGAGTTCGTCTTCATCGACAACGGAGGTCACGGCGCGAGTCCATACAGTACGACGGAGCTGCTCACGATCATCTACAACGCGATGATCGCCGAAAAGCCTTGACAGGGCGAGGGAACTCCAACACCGACATGGTGTCTTGACCCAAGAAGCGCTACCGCCTTGGAGGAAGGGGCGACCGGGTTCCTATCCCCATCGGCGAAGACCGTCCGCCCAGTCCGGCGTTCCCAGGATTCCGAACCGCCTGCGATCAGTCGGGGCGGTGGCGATAGGCGCGGTCAGTTCCGCGAGGAGTGGCGTGTGACCTCGCGGCCAAACGGCGATGCCTTCGTACATGGCGAAGACGCGCAGGTGGATGCGAAGATGCGCAGGTAGATGCGGTAGCGATGAAGCTCAACGACGTTGATGCCGGGCCGGTGACCGGCACCGCCGACGGCAGATCTGGCGTTGGTGCCGCCCATGCCGGGTGAACGCGTGGCGAGCGAGAGCGGGGCCCCCGGGTTCGACGTTGTCACCGGGGCGTTCAGCTACTCGGGAGCGGCCATCGCGCGCGAGCTGCTGGCCGCTGGTCGCCGGGTGCGCACGCTAACCGGCCATCCCGGGCGCGCACCGAAGGCAACGGCGATCGAGGTCAGGTCGCTGGACTTCGCTGATCCGGCCGGGCTGGCCGAATCGCTGCGCGGAGCAGCGACGCTCTATAACACCTACTGGGTGCGGTTCCCGCGCGGGCAGGTGGACCATGCCACTGCGGTGGCCAACTCACGGCTGCTCTTCGGCGCCGCCCGGGACGCGGGGGTGCAGCGGATCGTGCACGTGTCGATCACGCATGCCAGCGTCACGTCTCCTTATCCGTATTTCCGGGGGAAGGCCGAGGTAGAACAGGCCCTAGCCGAGGCGAGCGTCCCCCATGCCGTGCTGCGGCCCGCCGTCTTGTTCGGCGGCGACGGCGTCCTGATCAATAACATCGCGTGGCTGCTGCGCCGTGTCCCGGTTTTCGCCGTCGGCGGCACCGGTGAGTACCGCATTCGCCCGATCCACATCGATGACCTTGCGCGGCTGAGCGCGGAGGCCGGGTCGTCGGCTTTCACCGATGTCATCGACGCCGTGGGCCCCGAGCGGCCAACCTTCTACGAGCTGGCCAGGCTTATCAGGGACTCGGTTGGCAGCCATTCCCGGATCATCCGCGTGCCAGGCGAGCTCATCCCGGTGGCCGGCCGGGTCCTCGGATGGGCGCTGCGTGACACGCTGCTGACCCGCGAGGAGTACCACGCGATGGCCGCCGGGCTGGCCGACACCGACGGCCCCGCCACCGGCACGACGGCCCTTAGTCAATGGATCGCGGAGAATAAGGACACCCTGGGCCGCCAGTACGCCAACGAGATCAACCGCCACTTCCGGTAACCGGTGCGGCAGGCCTCGACAAATGAGCCGTCAGCGAATCACGGCGGGATTGGCGAAAGTCGACCGCGGCGCCGTGAGCGGCCGGGTTCACCCTCGACGGTGCGGAGCCGCACCATAGCGACGGCCACGACCTCGTGAGCCGATGGTGGTCAGCGGAGCTGAATGCCGTACGGGCCACTATGGACTTCGTGATTCAGACGCGAACGCTCGTCGCGCTCACAGCCGTCGTGGCCGTCGCGGCCTGCAGCGGCGACGGCAAGTCGCCAGGAGCCTCGACCACCTCTGCGCCGGCGTCGGCAGCCGTCCAGCCGCTCACCGGGGAGGCGGCAGCCGATGGCCTTCCCAACCGGCCGGTGCTCGTGGTGAAGGTGGACAACTCGTCTGGGGCGCGCCCACAGGTCGGCCTGTCGGCAGCCGACCTCGTTGTCGAGGAGCTGGTCGAGGGTGGCCTGACCCGGCTTGCGGTTATGTATTACTCCGCATTGCCAAGCGCGGTTACTCCGGTCCGTTCGGTACGCACCACAGATATTGCGATCGCGGCCCCGACCGGTGGCGTACTGGTTGCGTCCGGAGGCGCAGGGCGGGTCTTGGCTACCATCCACGATGCGGGCCTTACGGTCGTCACCGAGGGCGATCGCGGCTTCTCCCGGGACCGCTCGCGACGCGCCCCGTACGACGTCGTCGTCGACCCCACCGAGCTCATGGCGGAAGTCACTGAGCTCCGCCCGCCGACACAGCCTTACCTGCCTTGGGCATCCGACGAGGCGGAGCTCCCACCGGGCGCTTCGGCATCATCGGTGACCGTACGGTTCTCCGCTGCCCACACGACGCGTTGGGACTGGACCGGCGCGAGGTGGCGGCGGGTGGACGACCCGGCAGCCGAGGGGGATCGGTTCACGCCGGACAACCTGCTGGTGCTGCGGGTGGCAATACGCGACGCGGGCTACAAGGACCCCGCCGGTAACCCGGTGCCGGAGACGGACCTCACCGGATCGGGCGACGCGATCCTGCTCACCAAAGGCCGGTCGATCGAGGCCCGCTGGTCGAAGCCGGGCGCCGGCAGGCCGCTGGCGTTCACTGACCCGGCCGGCACCAGCCTGCGGATCCCACCCGGCCGGACATGGATCGAGCTGGTGCCGAAAACCGGCGACGTGACGGTCAGATAGCTAGGTGCGATCGAGGAGGAGCGGCAGATCCTCGCTCGCCGCGGCCTGTGACTCACCGCCCGGGTCCGGGCCTCGGCGGGAGTGCGCGCCAGCTGCCTGGTGGGATGCTCTCGACGTCGCACCACGGCGGCAAGATCGCCGCGCAGGACCGAGGCGTGCCTCTCCGGTTGGAGATGCCTGGTCGGCCAGCTGACCGGCCGCCGATGATTTCCGGGTGGCGGTGGCGTCTGAAACGGTAGGCCACAGACGCCGCGGCCACGCGAGCGCTGCGGCCCGGGACAGGCACGTCCCCTTAGCAAGCACGGTCGCCAGACGACCCGAGACCATGGGAGTTCTGATCATGCGGAAGCTGATAGCGACAGTGTTCAACTACTCGCTCGACGGCCTTCTCGCCGACGAGGGCACCGAGTTTTGGAAGTTCTGCTTCGACCTGCCCGAAAACCGTGAGCCCGACGACCCGGCGCAACTCGACTT
>DASYTV010000439.1:0-7843 GCA_036001885.1 Actinomycetes bacterium | reverse complement strand
CACGCACTGTACGAAGACGATCTCCTCGACGGAGTAACCCGCGGCCTCGGCGATCGCCCCAGTGTTGCGCCATGCCCGGTCCGTCTCCTCCTGGAAGGTACCGGCCGCAACCGTGCCATCCGTGTCCAGCGCGGGCATGCCGCTGATGAAGCAGATGCCGTTCGCGGCAGCAGCGAGGCTGAACGGGAACCCTGAGGGCACGCCTGCTGCGACAGCGGTACGAGTGATGCTCATACATGATCCTTTCGACGAGGCCGGGGCAAGGCATGACGGTCTGCGTTGCGGATCTCCTCACGTTCTGATCTTCGTGAATATGCCGACGAGCATCGCCGGGAATCTCTTGTCCATCGGCGGAGACCGACGAACTGAGCCGCATCGAGACATCGTCGCATTGATCTTGTAGTCAGCTCCGTCCTCGCGTCCGAAACGCAATCGGGGTGCGTCGTTCTGAGGTGAGAGTTCGACGTGCCACCCGCTGGACATTTGTGGAATCTCGGGCTATCGAGCGGGAGGCGTTGGTGCAAATGTCTCCGTAAGAATCGGGAGTCTGGGAGGCGGGCATGGCAGACGTATCCGACCGCTATCTCGACGCGCTGCGCGATGTCTATGACCCATGTTGCCGAGAGAAGGGCATCTCGGTGGTCGACATGGGCCTGGTCAGGTCCGTAATGGTTCAGGAGGGCCAAGCGCGGGTCGAGTTGCTGCTCACGTCGGGGTGGTGCCCGTTTGCGGCGCGTGTCGTCAGCGACGTACGAGACCGGCTCACCGCGCTGCCCGAGGTTGGCGATGCCGAGGTCGACGTGGTCTGGGATGAAGCGTGGACGACAGATCGGCTGTCCGCGTCCGCTTCGCGCAAGCTGAACTTCCTGCCTTCCCCGGCGCTCGTTCCGGATCGCGATGCCTACGTCATGGCACACACGAAGGAGGCCCACCGTGATCGGTGATGCGTTCGTCTTCGACGGCGTTGCGCACGTGTTCAATTTCGATGCCAAGAACCCGCTCGGCAGGCCGGGTGAGATGTTCTCACAGCACATCTACGCCTTCCACCAGGCGCTCACGCCACCCGGCGAGACCGTGCTGCCACCTGAGGAGTTCCTCCGGCAGTGGACGGTCGAGGACATCCGCCGGATGGTGTACGACGAGTCCGACACGGACATGCTCTGCGCGATGCCGCTCCCGCTGACCGACCTCTACAAGGACGGTCTCTCGCCCTGGGAGGAGTGCGCAGAACTGGCGGCTCGCGACCCCGATCGCACGGTCTTCTGGGGCTCGGTCAACCCGCTAGAAGGGCGGAAGGCGCTGGATCTGATGGAGCGCCAGGTCGGCGAGTTCGGCGCCAAGGCGTTCAAGTTCTACAACGTCCGGTACGACTACGGCGCGCCCTTCCCCTGGCGGATGGACGATCCGCGGGTCGCCTTTCCGGTCTTCGAGAAGGCGCAACAGCTGGGCGTCAACCTCATCGGCGTCCACAAGGGTGTGCCGCTAGGCCCGCAGCCGATCGAGCACACCCAAACCTGGGACATGGACGGCGCCGCGGCCAACTTCCCCGATCTCAACTTCGTCATCTTCCATGTCGGCTTGCCGTTCCTCGACGAGGTGTGCTGGCAGCTCATCCGCCATCCGAACCTCTATGCCTCGCTCGCCGCGACCATCAACTTCATCGTCCGCGCGCCGAGGATGTTCGCCGAGACACTCGGCAAGCTGCTGTTCTGGTGTGGCGAGGACAAGATCGTGTACGGCAGCGAGACTCCGATCTGGCACCCACAGTGGGCCCTAAAGGCCTTCTGGGAGTTCGAGATTCCGCAGGACCTCATCGACGGCTACGGCTACCCGCAGCTGACCGAGCAGGGGAAACGGAAGATTCTCGGCGAGAATCTGCTCCGTCTGCACGGCATGGACGTCGAGGAGACCAAGCGGCGCTTGGGGCGCCCACAGCAACACTGAGGACTCGGACGACACCGCCCATCGCCGGGCGACTGGCCGGACCACTCGACTCAATTCGAATTGAGACGCTTTTGATCTGCCACGCTGCGTGCGGCTGGGTTCTGCGCTCAATCGCGTCTTGAACCGGCGTTCACGAACCGTGTTAGGTGGCGTGGTGGAGACACGCCCGGTTGCGACCAGGTGAGGCGGGAGGACGATGACCGAGACGACCGACGCGGCACCTGCGCGCACGGGGTATGCGCCAGTCAACGGCCTAGACATGTACTACGAGATCCATGGCGAGGGACAGCCCCTCGTCCTGCTCCATGGGGCGTTCTCCGCGATCGGCACGTCCTTTGAGCACCTGCTTCCTGGGCTCTCCAAGACCCGGCAGGTGATCGGCCTGGAGATGCAGGCGCACGGTCGCACGGCGGACATCGATCGTCCCTTGTCACCGGAGCAGATGGCTGATGACACGGTCGCAGCCCTTGAGCACCTTGGCATCGAGGAGGCGGACCTCTTCGGCTACAGCATGGGCTCTGCGCTCGCCCTGCACGTTGTCCTCCGACACCCCGATGTGGTGCGCAAGCTGGTGCTCGCTTCGGCCACGTACACCTTGAGCGGCGTCCATCCCGGCCTCATGGACGGCTTCGTCGAGATGAAGCCCGAGATGATGTTTGGGTCGCCGTGGCACGAGGAGTACCTGCGGATAGCTCCGCGACCGGAAGACTTTACGGTCCTGTTCGAGAAGAAGACCCAGATGGACCGCGAGCTTCGGGACTTTTCCGCAGCGGCGATCAGCGCGATCACGGCCCCGACTCTGCTCATCATCGGAGACTCAGATCTCGTCCGCCCGGAGCACGCGGTCGAGATGTTCCGCCTTCTTGGCGGCGGTGTCTTCGGCGACCTTCCGGCCGGCATGCCGGCGTCCCAGCTGGCTGTTCTCCCCGGCACCTCGCACGTGACGCTCATGGACCGCGCCGATCTGCTGCTCGCGATCATCCCGGCATTTCTTGACGCACCCATGCCGCAAGCCGGGTGAGCGCCTCAGCCTTGACGCAGCTGAACCGGCCAGATCCCGACTCCCACCGACGACGCCAGCCCAAGTGGCTGTGCGATTAGCCGTTCGGTTCCGCCCGCGAGTCCGGCCTCGAGCGAGCAAGGTCGGCGGTTCCGTTCAACGGCCCAACGATTCGGCGTATGTGGCGAACTCGTACGTCGCTTCGAGGCTGCCCGGTCGTGGTGGTTCGGCCGGGTCCCAGCCGAGCACCCGATCCTCGATCACCTGGGTGAGCAGTGGGCGCCACTTCGAGTCGAGGTTCGCGCGCGCCCATTCCAACGCGCCGCGCTTCGATGTCACTCGCGCCGTGTGCAACGTGTAGAGGATCCGGCAGTAGGTCGAGACGGCGTAGCGCTGGGTCCAGGCGATGTCGACGGACGCCCACCCCGTGATGCCTGTCATCGCATTGGCCAGCGCTGCCCGCATCTCCTCGCGCAGCGCCTGCGGCGGCACCTCATCAACGAGGTCCGTGATCGGCGGTCCGGTGATCGTGATGCCGTGGTGGCGCAGGATCCAGCGGGTGTGCAGGGTATTGCAGTGGGTGGCCCAGATCAGCTCGCGGTGGCCGTGGTCGCAGAACAGCCATCGCACGCCCAGCCCGTCGACTCCTCGCAGTGACGTGATGTCCGCGTAGGAGCCTTCCAAGTGCTTGGTCCAGAACCCGGCACGGGTCGGGACCTGGTCGTGCAGTCGGAGGAGCTCACATTCACCCGCGCCGTTCGGCAGCACGGTGGTCGCAATGATGAAGTCGCAGTCGCTGTTCATGTCGCCGGCGCCGAGTGCGAACGACCCTTGCAGATAGGCGCCCACGAAGGTGTCGCCGAGGATGACACGGACCGAGCCGATGAAGGCGCCCAGCACTTCGTCGAGCTCGTCAAATGGGGTAAGCATTGTGCGGATCTCCGTACCCGTAGAAGGCGTGGCGCGTACGGGCGCGGCGGATGGTGAGGACACGGTCGCCGCGCTCAGGCGCGGCGGATCCGGGTGGTGGCGGCGGAGCAAGACGTCACGGCGCGCACTGTAACCGCGCCTGCGCAGGTCATCAAACCAATAGTTGGTCCACGCCGCACCGGACACTCGGTACTGTCATGACGCACGCTGGCGAGACAGGCTTTCCGCACTGGTGTTGACCTTGCGCCTCAGCGAGTGTTCGATCAGGTGGCTCTTTGTTGGTCCGTACCACCCCATGGTGCGGAGGCCCCATCACGTGAGGGGCGTGGCCGAACCAGCGCGGCGCACCTGGGTCAGTACCGTGATGAATGCGGCGTTGATCAGGCCCCCCGTCGCGGGGAGAAGTGCCCACTGCCACTCCCCAGGGATTGGGACCATGCCCCACGGGAGGGTGATCAGGGCGACATAAATGAAACCCGTCCCGTCCCCGGTGAATTGTGAGACCATCCCGTACCCATAGGCGACGGCCACGAGGCCGAGGTAGACCCGCGCGGGCCAGCTTCCCACCACGAGCCTGAATGCCATACGAAGCCGGCGTGGCAGACCCCCGGGCGTCACCGCTCCCACGGGAGAACCCGGAGGCCGTAGCACGTGGCCTATGTGGCGGGACACCAATGTGATGGCGAGCGCGTTGAGCACCGCACCCAACCCGATGTAAGCCAGGATGGACCAGGGCGCGACCTCGGAGGATGAAGACGCGGATAGCACACCCGGAAGCAGGAAGCTCCACGGGAGCGTGACCAGCAGGAGGTACAGGAATCCGAAGGAAGCGCCGTCCTCCGGCGGCGTTGTGGCGTCAGCGACGATGCCGACGATGAACGCGATCACTACCGCGGCGAGGTACAGGCGCGCAGCCCAGCTGCCTGTTACTGCGTCGATCGCGACCCTAGTGCGACGTGTCACCCCGACTCCTCGATTGGGCGGGCCCAGATCGCCTGACGCCAGCATGCCACGGCCCGACCTAGCGAACCGCCGCGCTGTGACGTCCAGAGTGACGGAGGGGCGGCTGGCGATGTGGCCTAGCCTGTTGCGATGACCCTCAGCCTGCGCACTCGGCGGCTTGAGCTGCGGCCCCTGCCGCCTACGGTCGCCGCGGAGCTCCCCGGTGATCGAGCGCCTGCGGAAGCGGCGCTCGGTGCGACGCTGCCGGCCGATTGGCCGCAAGGCGATTTGCTTGACGTGTTGCCCCTTCAGGCGCGCAGCGATGGTCGGGCGGCGGACTTCGGCGTCTGGGTCGTCATCGAGCGGGCGACGCAGACCGTCGTCGGCGATGCTGGTTTCCAGGGTCTGCCGGCTGACGGGGTTGTCGAGATCGGGTACAGCATGATCCCGGACCGGCGGCGTCGAGGCTACGCGAGCGAAGCTGCGGCCGCTTTGGTCGACTCGGCCCGCAGCCAGGAGGACGTCGAGACGGTGGTCGCGGCCTGCGATCGGGAGAACGTGGCCTCCATCCGTACGCTCGAGCGGCTCGGCTTCGCGCGCACCGGGATGGACGGGGACGAAATTCGGTGGCGGCTTGCCTAGGCCGGGTCTATCCACATTGGCAATAGTCGGCGCAGGACCCTCGCTCGGCCTCCTGAGACCGCCGCACCTGCTCGCATGCGTGAGATCGCGGCCGCAACGATTCGAAACACCAGCTTGTGAGGTTCCGAAACCGGTGCGGGTCTAAAGCCGACGAGCCCCGCTCTGCTAGTGGGCCGGCAGGCGGAAGCTGGATTTCGCCTGTGGCCGGGTGCCGCTGGCGATCCAGGAGGCCAAGGTTTGGCCGGTGGCGGCGGCCATGAGGACGCCGGTGGTGTAGTGCCCTGCGCTTAGCCAACCGTTGCTTGTGCCAGGCAGCTGGTCGATGACTGGGTGCCGGCCGTGGACGACGGGTCGAAAGCAACACCAGCGGTGGGTGATCGACGAGTAGCGGGTGGCAGGCACTAGTTGGTGCAGGCCCGCCGCCAGCGCCGCCACGATCTCCGGCTGGGGCTCAGGGGAGACGTCGTCGTGGTCGAGGGTCCCGCCGCACAAGATGCCACCGCTGGGCAGCGGGGACCCGCCGCCCTGGTCGTTTTGCACGACGCTGGCCAGCCGCCACGGTCCCGGCGCGGTCGCCAATAGATGCCCCTTGACCCAACGTTGGCGCACAAGCTCCGACCAGGGCGGCGGGACCAGTCCCGTGGCCATGACCACCACATCTGGCTGGAAGTCACCGGCATTGGTGTGCACCATGATGATCCGATCTCCGCGCACTCTTATGCCGGTCGCCTCGATGCCGGTCGCCGTGGTGCCGGCACGACCAGCGAGGGCCGCGGCAAGTCGTTGTGGGTTGACCCTGGCTTGCCCGACGACCGACAGCGCGGTACAGCCCTCGGGCGGTGCCAGATCGGGTTCCAGCTCACGCACGGCCCGATCGTCCAGGACCTCGAATTGCGGGCCTACCGGCGGCACAGGTGGCCCGGAAGCGGTCGAAAACAGCTGCAGCCAGCGCGTCGTGCGTAACCCGATCGCGCCGTCCCACTCGGCATCCAGGCGCCGATACGCCGCGAGACTCGCACGACCGAGCGCGACAAACTCCGGCGAGTCCGTCAGCGCATGCATGTCCGGGGCGATCGCGCCACCGTTACCACCCGACGCGGCCGAGGCCAGCTGCTCGGCCCGCTCGATAACCACGACGCTGCCAAGGCCAGCGCGTCGACAGGCCGCCGCGGTCGCCAGGCCGATCACCCCACCGCCGACAACCAGTACATCCGGCCGTCGGTTGAGGCCGTACGGCACACCAGGGTGAAGCGCCGCACGCTGTGCGGCGTTCAGCTCGCCCTCCCATACTGTCGCCCGTGTCACGACCGCATTCTCTAGTCCACAGGCAGGAGCCGCACGACGGCGACCCCCCGCGTACGTCGTGAGGTTCGCCTGCGGGCCTCGGGCGCGACCAGGGGACTGGTAGGACCGGGTCTAGCGATCCCAGGCAATCTCGACGCGATACCCGTCCGGGTCCAGCGCTTTGATGCCAACGTAGGTGTCGGTGTCTTCGTCCTCGGCCAGAGCCACTCCGGCGGCAAGCAGTCGGGCGCGTACTTCACGGACCTCCTCGGGGTTGGTGCAGATGTAGCCGAAGTGCAGGAAGTCGTCGTCCGGAGCGGCCGGACCGGGGTGTAGGGCGAGCGCGAAGCCGTCAGCATCGTGGATGATGAGGGTCCCGTCCGGGTAGCTGCGCGCGGGGCCGGCATTGAATCCGAAGTGGGTCTCATAGAAGCGTCGAGACCGCTCCTGGTCGGTGACGGTGAGTCCGAGGTGCGCCAGTCGCATACCGCAGAGGGTAGGGCAGCCGTGTCCGCGGGCACGGCGAGGTCCCGCCCTCCAACATTCGCTCAGTAAACAAGCCGTAGATGAGGAATAGCGCGACGCCCTCACCGCAGCGGAGGCCGCGCTCGGTCAGGTCGTCAGATACCCGGGCACGTGCCTGGATCCGGCTGGTCAGTTCTCGCGGACTCGCCCTGAGGCACACGCGGGAAGGTGACGAAAAGGACGTATGGGACCGTGCCCGTGTTGAGGACGTCATCCACTTCGCCAGGTCGCTCGATGAATGCCTGCCCCGCGTTGTACGTGGTGGTCTGGCACTGGCTGCCGGCCGATGTGTAAACGGTGAGCGAACCCTGCTGGACGACCACGATCGCGCCTCCCGGATGCGAGTGCCAGCCAGAGGAGCCGCTCGGGTCGACCGTGATCCGCGCCATGGCTACGTCCGTTCCGAACTGAAGCGGGATGGTCCCATGTGACGTGTTGGTGCCGCGCGCCAAAGGGGTGTTCGTCAGCCCTGACGGCGGCGTGGCCCAGCTAGGTGCCACGGTCACCGCGACGGTCGCTGCCGTGACCACGCTGGCGAGCCCTGCGCTCAGCAGTGCCCATCGAACGGCTCGTTTC
>DASYTV010000438.1:0-7419 GCA_036001885.1 Actinomycetes bacterium | reverse complement strand
CAGATCACGGAGGCCGCGCTGATCGGAGTCGAGACAAGGGACATGCCCGTAGCGGGTGGCGCATTGGACGCGGCCGCCAGTGCTGCGGCGGCCAGAAACCGGTGGACCGACGCTGCTCGGCTTCTCGGCATGGCAGCAGCCGTCCGCGGGATGCCCGACCTGGGCAACCCGGCGACGGTGCGAACCATCGAGCTGGCTAGGGATGCCCTGGGCGAAGACTGCTACGCAGCGGCGTACGACGAGGGGCGTGCCATGTCGCGGGAGGCGATCGCGAGCCTGATTCACGAGCACGGACTATTTCCTGGGGCAGCCCGGATCACCGACTCCGCTTAGGTACGCCGCCGGTAGACCATCGTGGAGATCGGCAGGAAGATCGCCACGATTAGGGCAGCCCACAGCAGTGTCGCCACGACTGGCCCGGCGACGGGTCCACTGACGAGCAGCCCGCGGACGGCCTCGGTCAGCTTCGACACCGGGTTGATGTTGACCCAGGACTGCAGCCAGCCCGGCATCGTCTCGGCTGGCGCGAAGATGTTGCTGCCAAAGGTCACCGGGAACAGGAAGATGAAGGCGAGGGCCTGCATGCTTTGTGGGCTCTTGGCGAGCACGCCGAGAAGGACGGCGACCCAGCACATCGCCAGCGCGAAGACGAGCATCAGCGCGAAAGCGCCGACCACGCCGAGAACCCCGGTTTGTACCCGGAAGCCGAGCGCGATGCCGAAGCCGAGGACGATACCGACCCCGATCACATAGCGGAGGATGTCGCCCAGCACGCCGCCGACCAACGGTGCCGACCGCGACATCGGCATGCTCTTGAAACGGTCGAACACCCCCTTGGTGATGTCGGTGTTCAAGATGAGCCCGGTGCCCATCGACCCGAAGAGCGCGGTCTGGACAGCGATGCCCGGCAGCACGAACTGCAGATAGCTGCGCCAGTCACCGCTGACCGCGCCCCCGAAGAGGAACACGAACATCACCACGAAGACGATTGGTTGCAGCACCAGATCAAGCAGCGACTCGAGGTTGTGCCGCGTCTTCAGCAGCGCCCGCCAGGCGAGCGTCAGGCCGTGGCGGGCCGTGGATGGCAGCCGGTTGCGCACGCCAGGTGCGACTTGTGGCGTCCAGGAACCACTGGTGGTTGTCATGACGGTCATCTGATGCTCCCGTTCGCTGTCTCGAGCTCTGGCGCACTCTCGACGGTTTCTGCGGAATCCGCGCTCAAGGCTTCGTCGGTCACGGCTGCGTGGCCGGTCAGGGCGAAGAAAACGTCATCCAGGCTGGGCGGTCGCAGGCCGACCTCGGTCACCGGGATCTGGAAGGCGTCGAGTCGCTGGACCAGAGCGAGGAGAACGGCCGGGTCGGTCACGTCAGCCGTGAGTTCCCCGCGCTCGGCGTCTCGGACCGGATCACGCCGGGTCAGCTCGGCGACCATCCGCTCGACCAAGTCGAGATCGATTTCGTCCCGCGGCCTGACGATCAGCGTCTGACCGCCGACCTTGGCCTTGAGCTGGTTCGCGGTACCCGTGGCCACGACGCGGCCGTGGTCGAAGACCGCGATCTCGTCGGCGAGCTGATCGGCCTCGTCCAAGTACTGCGTGGTCAGCAGCACCGTCACGCCGTCCGCGGTCAGCCCGCGAATGACGTCCCAGACGCCGACGCGCGCTCGCGGGTCCAGCCCCGTTGTCGGCTCGTCGAGGTAGATCACCGACGGGTTGCCCACCAGGCTGGCCGCCAGGTCGAGCCTGCGCCGCATGCCGCCGGAGTATGTCCTGGCGAGCCTCTTGGCCGCGTCGGACAGCTCGAAGCGATCGAGCAACTCAGTCGCTCGGCGCTTGGCATCGCGGCGAGAAAGGTCGAGCAGTCGTCCGATGAGGACGAGGTTCTCGGTCCCGGTCAGGTCTTCGTCGACTGCTGCGAATTGGCCGGTAAGCCCGATCAAAGATCGCACCTTCGGCGCGTCATTGGCGACGTCAAAGCCACCAACGGTCGCCTGTCCCTCATCCGGCTTGATCAAGGTGGCCAGGATGCGAACCGCCGTCGTCTTGCCCGCGCCGTTCGGGCCAAGGACGCCGAGCACGCTGCCCTGTTGCACGGCGAGGTCGACGCCGGCCAGCGCGGTCGTTCGACCGAACCGCTTGACCAGGCCGCTCGCCTCGATGGCGTACGTCATCGATCAACTCCTTTCGTACGCCATCCAAGGTGCCGACCTTCACTGACACCCGGCTCACAGCAGGCTGACACGCCATGTCAGCGGCCTTCGGCGGACGGACACGGCACCCACATCCTGAGACGAGCTGTCCATCGCGCGGATGAGTGTGGGAGGCTGGCGGCGATGCCCACGTACACGATCATTATCGGCAGGCGCGCCGGCACCTAGAGCACGACGGACGGCGCGCAGACCCTTCGCATCCGCGAGGGGTCTTTTCGTTTGGTGAGACAGAACCGAACAGGAGGCGAGGATCCGCGATGGGTGGCGAGGAGCACGCAGCAGCCGGCCAGCGCACGGTGGCGACGGATGCCTTTCATGTGTACGACACCACGCTGCGCGACGGTGCTCAGCAGGAGGGCCTGTCCCTGTCCGTCGCGGACAAGCTGACGATCGCGCGGCACCTTGACGAGTTCGGCGTCGGCTTCATCGAGGGCGGCTGGCCCGGGGCGAGTCCCAAGGACACCGAGTTCTTCCGGCGCGCCCAGACAGAGCTGGATCTGCGGCGGGCCACGCTCGCGGCCTTCGGAGCGACCCGCCGGCCGGGGATCAAAGCCGCCGCCGACCGGCTCGTCGGCGCACTGCGCGACTCCCAGGCGCCGATCGTGACGCTGGTGGCCAAGTCCCACCTCCGCCACGTCGAGCTGGCGCTGCGAACGACTCCGGCAGAGAACCTCGCCATGATCAGGGACACGATCGAACACCTTCGCGCGGAGGGGCGTCGGGTCTTCCTTGACGCCGAGCATTTCTTCGACGGGTATCGGGCCGATCCCGCATATGCGCTGGAAGTCGTTCGGGTCGCCGCCGAGGCGGGCGCGGACGTTGTCGTACTCTGCGACACCAACGGCGGGATGCTGCCGGGACCGCTCGCCGAGGTCGTCAACGACGTCCTCGCTCGCACCTCGGCACGGCTGGGAATCCACTGCCACGACGACACCGCCTGCGCGGTCGCCAACTCCCTCGCCGCCGTCGACGCCGGGGTAACCCATGTCCAGGGCACGGCCAACGGCTATGGGGAGCGGTGCGGCAACGCCAATCTCTTCTCCCTTGTGGCGAACCTGGAGCTCAAGAAGGGCCGCCGGGTTCTCCCGCCCGGTGCGCTCGGCGAGATGGCCAGGGTCGCGCACGCGGTAGCGGAGGTCACCAACGTCGCGCCGAACCAGCACCAGCCCTACGTGGGCCTGTCTGCATTCGCGCACAAGGCCGGCTTGCACGCCAGCGCCGTAAAGGTGGATCCCAGCCTCTACCAGCACATCGAGCCCGGTTCGGTGGGGAACGACATGCGCATGCTCGTCTCCGACATGGCGGGACGGGCGTCGATCGAGCTGAAAGGCCGAGAGCTTGGCTACGACCTGGCCGGCGATCGGGCCACGCTGACCCGAATCACCGAGCGGGTGAAAGCGCTGGAGGCAGCCGGCTACACCTTCGAGGCGGCCGATGCATCCTTCGCTTTGCTGCTCGGTGAGGAAGTCGACGGATCGCGCCCGCGCTTCTATGAGGTCGAGTCGTACCGAGTGATCGTGGAGAACCGGCCCGGCGCCGGTCCTGGCGCACCGCACACCGCGGTGAGCGAGGCGACGGTCAAGCTGATCGCGAAGGGAGAGCGGATCGTCGCCACTGGCGAGGGGAACGGGCCCGTGCATGCGCTGGACACAGCGCTCCGGCAAGCGCTCGAGCGGATCTACCCGGAGCTCGCCGGCCTGGAGCTCGTCGACTTCAAGGTGCGCATCCTGGAGGGCGCGCACGGCACCGGGGCCGTGACGCGGGTCCTCGTGGAGACGAGCGACGGAATGGACACCTGGTCGACAGTCGGGGTCCACGAGAACGTGATCGAGGCGTCTTGGCAGGCGCTGGACGATGCGGTCACCTATGGCCTCATCCGCGCCGGTGTGACAGAGGTGCCCGGCCTCTAAGCAGAGACACCAGCGTTCCGTGTCCAAAGGCTCTTTGCGTGGCCTGGTCCGCCACCGTCAAATGACCTCGGACGCGGGACACTAGGGTTGGCGGGTGCGGATCGCGAGGTTCACGACCGAGGGCGGGGAGCCCAGATACGGCGTGGTGGAAGGCGCGGCCGACGGTGAGTTGGTGGCGGTGGTGGCCGGCGACCCGCTCTACCGGCCGGTGCAGTTCACCGGCGAGCGGCTGCCTTTGGCCGACGTACGCCTGCTCGCTCCCGTCATCCCGCGCAGCAAGATCGTCGGAGTGGGCCGAAACTATGCCGACCACGCCGCGGAGTTCGGTCAGGTTGTCCCGGAGGAGCCATTGCTGTTCCTCAAGCCGAACACGGCAGTGATCGGCCCAGGCGATGCGATCGTCCTCCCGCGCCAGTCACACGAGGTCCATTTCGAGGGCGAGCTAGCGGTCGTGATCGGCAAATTGTGCCGCGATGTTCCCGCCGAGAGGGCGCTCGACGTCATCTTCGCGTACACCGTGGGAAACGATGTGACGGCGCGTGATCTTCAGCGCACCGACGATCAGTGGGCGCGGGCGAAGGGCTTCGACACTTTCTGCCCGCTCGGCCCTTGGCTGGAGACCGACATCGACCCCGCCGACCTGACCCTCCGTACGGTCGTGAACGGTGAGGTAAAGCAGGACGTTCGGACGTCAAAACTGATTTTCGACATCCCCACGCTCGTCGCGTACATCTCGGCGGCCTTCACCCTGCTTCCGGGCGATGTCATTCTCACCGGTACCCC
The DNA here is from genome assembly GCA_036001885.1 of Actinomycetes bacterium. Classification (GTDB taxonomy): domain Bacteria; phylum Actinomycetota; class Actinomycetes; order JAKEEW01; family JAKEEW01; genus DASYTV01. The sequence continues at coordinate 2,517 of DASYTV010000438.1, read as the reverse complement.
GGCGGGCGTCGGTCAGATCGTCGCCGGGGATCGGGTCGAGGTGACGGTCGAGGGGATCGGGACATTGGACAACCGGGTGGTTTCTCGTGACTGATAGACCGTCGACCGAGGCTTCGCAGGCCGCTGACGTGGCGGAGACAAGGGTCAGGTTCGCACCCTCGCCCAGCGGTGACCTGCACGTCGGCAACATTCGCACGGCGATCTACTGCTGGGCATATGCCCGCCGAACCGGCGGCAGTTTTGTCTTCCGCATCGAGGACACCGACAAGTCCCGCGTCACCGACGAGTACATCCATGCCGCGATCGAGTCGATGCGCTGGCTTGGGCTCGACTGGGATGAAGGACCTGAGGTCGGCGGCGGATTCGGGCCCTACCTGCAGAGCCAGCGGATGGACATCTACCGCGAGTGGAGCCGGCTGTTTCTCGAGGAGGGCCACGCCTACCGCTGCTACTGCACGCCTGAGGAGCTTGAGGAGCGCCGGGAGAAGGCCCGCGCCGAGGGTCGGCCACCGGGGTACGACGGCCGCTGCCGCAACCTCAGTCCCGAGCAGATCGCTGCGTACGAGGCAGAAGGCCGCAAGCCGGTGCTCCGGTTTCGCATGCCGCCAGGCAAGACGACCTTCGTCGATCTGGTCCGCGGCGAGGTGACCTTTGAGCACGAGTACGTTCCTGACTTCGTCCTCGCCCGCGCCGATGGCTCCCCGCTGTACACGCTTGCGGTGGCGGTGGACGACGTACTCATGAAGATCACCCACGTCGTACGCGGGGAGGATCTGCTCTCGTCGACCCCTCGGCAGGTCGCGGTCTACCGCGCCATGGGTGTGGCGGAGGCCGACCTGCCCCGCTTCGCGCACCTGCCCTTCGTCATGGGGCCGGACAACACCAAACTGTCAAAGCGGCACGGCGCGACGACGATCGGCGCATTCAGGAACAAGGGCTACCTGCCGGAAGCGATGTGTAACTACCTCGCTCTGCTGGGGTGGTCGCCGGGCGACGACCGGGAGTTCTTCTCGCTAGCCGAGATGGCGCGTGAGTTCGACCTGGCCCGAGTCAACGCCAGCCCGGCTCGGTTTGACGTGCGGAAGCTCGACGCCATCAACGGTGACTGGATCCGGGCTCTCGCTCCGGCTGACTTCGAAGCGCGTCTTGTGCCGTTCCTCCAGCATGCGGGTCTTATGTCACGGGAGCCGACGGATGAGGAGCGTCGGATGGTCCATGGGGTCGCGCCTCTGATCCAGGAGCGGGTCGCCCATCTCACCGAGGCTGCCGACATGGTCGGCTTCCTCTTTGTCGACGACGCGCACTTCACCGTCGACCAGGAGGCGGCCGCTCGGCTGCTCACCGCGGAAACCCGGCCAGTGCTCACCGCCGCGAGCGAAGCGCTGTCGGGCGTCTCGGAGTGGAGAACCGCCGAGATCGAGGCGGTGTTGCGGGCGGCGCTCGTCGACGGCCTCGGGCTCAAGCCCAAACTCGCTTTTGGTCCCGTGCGGGTCGCAGTGACCGGTCGGCGGGTGTCGCCGCCGCTGTTCGAATCCCTCGAGCTGCTCGGTCGCGTCCGTACCCTGGCGCGCCTCGAGCGTGCTCGGAACACGGTCTGATGCTCCTCGCCGTACGGCCTCCTAATGTCCCGGTTTGCGGAGTCTAGCCGCGCAGCTGCCACAAGGTTCTGATCATGTTTGGGCACAGCATGATTGAGGTGGATCCGTTTGAAGGCGCGACCGCGCGTCGGGTATCCTCGTCGTCGGCTCGTCGCCGCCATCCCACGACTATGCGGTGCATTTGCTGTGGGCGCGGAGGCCGCCGAGGAACCGATGGGGTATGGGGTAATTGGCAGCCCGACGGATTCTGGCTCCGTTAGTCTAGGTTCGAGTCCTGGTACCCCAGCTCCAGTCGGAGCCCAGTTCGGCTGGGTTCCGATTTGTGGTGCAAGCCACATGGCCCCGTTGTGTAGCGGCCTAGCACGCCGCCCTCTCAAGGCGGTAGCGCCGGTTCGAATCCGGTCGGGGCTACAGCACAGGAACCCCTCTGACCTGCAGGAACATGGGCGAGGGCCTCCTAGTTTCGAGGGCAGGTCCGTCTAGGTCCGCGTCAGGTCCACGAGTCGTCGGGAAATGGCCCCGAGAGGGGGGCATTCCTCTCGTTCCACGGCGAGGATTGCTCCATGGCAAAGGTCCTCTTGACCGGGTCGTCTGGTGGGGTAGGGCACTCAGCCCGTCCTCGCGGCAGAAGACGAGGTTGTCGGTGCGTTCTCAGCAGCTGCCGAAGAAGAAACGAAAGTGACCCCTTGAGAAGTCGACCCGAACGACACCGTCGGTGACTGTGAAGTGCTCGACTTCATGGAACGTTTGCCGAAACTGGAACACACCGTCCGCCGAGTAGAAGTCGCCCGCGTCCCTGTGCGTCTCTGAGAAGGCCGTCGTGCCCTTCCCGACCGCGTTGAATGCGAAATGGTCGACCGAGTCGATCAAGGTGAACGTACCGTCGCTCCAGTCGATCCGGCCGGGACCGCCGACCGTT
>DASYTV010000437.1:0-2315 GCA_036001885.1 Actinomycetes bacterium | reverse complement strand
AGCGCATCATTCATCTGCGCTGACTCCGAGCGCATGCCGCTGGCAGATGCCTCCGTGGACGTCGTGATCTGCAACCACGTCTATGAGCACGTTGTCGACCCCGAGCAGCTCTTGGCCGAGCTCCGGAGGGTGGTACGACCGGACGGGCTGCTCTACCTCGGTCTCGGAAACCGGCTGGGTGTCATCGAACCGCACTATCGGCTGCCGTTCCTCTCCTGGCTGCCACGGCCGCTCGCGCACCGATATGTACGGATATTCGGCAGGGCCGACCATTATCACGAGGCGTTCAGGACGTGGTCCGGACTCAAGCGGCTCTGCGCCGGACTCGAGATTTGGGACTACACCTACGCGGTGCTCAGCGATCCGCAGACCTTCGCGGCTGGAGACGTCGTACCGCGCTGGGCCGCGAGAGTCCCGGCATGGTTGCTCAAAACCGCCCGTCCGCTCGTCCCCACCTATATCTGGGTCGCGACCACGGAACCGTCACGTCCGCTCGGGCCTTCGACGCCGATCCCGCCTCACCTGATCGCTCAGGGCTTGAGACCTCCTGCTCGAAGCAGCGCGGACAGGTAAGCGTTCCACCGTGGCCCGGGGTCGACGGGGGATACGCCGGCGCGCAGCTTCGCCGGCATGCCGTCGGCATAGAAGCGAGTGATCGCATCGGCCAGCGAGTCAGCATCGTCGGGTTCGCAGAGAAGCCCGTCGACGCCGTCGCGGACATCGAGCGCGGCGGTCCCGGCCCGGGTCGCGATGACCGGCCGGCCGTGCTCGAACGCCAGGTAGGCGGTGAAGGAGGCGGTACCGGCGCGGTAGGGGAGCACGAGCGCGTCCACGTCAGTGAAAAGCGCCGGGACATCAACCGCGTCCACATAGCCCGGTCTCAGTTCGACGGCATCCTCCAGCCCCAGGTCGGTCGCGAGCCGCCGGGTCTGGTCGGCGCCGCCCCAGAACTCACCCGCGACGCGGAGCCGGATCTGGATCGGACACCTGGCCAACGCCTCCAGCAGGACGTCCAGCCCCTTGTAGGGCCGCACGATGCCGAAGAAGAGCAGGCGCCGGTGGACCGACTCGTCGCCGTCGGGATCGCTGGTGGCTCTGCGGGCCACAAGTATCGGCGCCATCGGCTGCGTGACGATGGTCCTGCTGGTCAGCTGCCTTGCGACGGTCTCTTGGCTCTCGGCGTGGGTGAGAACGCCGTCGACCCGCGAGAGCAGTCCACGCATGAGGTGGACGTCGACGCCTCGGCGCTCGTGGGGCAGCACGTTGTGGCATTGCGCGACAACCCTGGGACCGCGGGCTCGGCCGAGGCCGGCCAGGATCCCGCGGTACGCGGGCGCCTGGATAGGTGTCCCCACGACGAGGATCACCAGGTCCGCGCCGCGCAGTCGCCGCCCGACGCGATACCAGCTGTCCGGTCGCCGCCAGCTCAGGGTGCGGCTGACCCGGGGGAACGGGGTCGTCTCCGGCTCGACGATCGTGAGCTGGCCCGGATAGAGCAGCTTCGGATACTGGTGCCGCCACGATTCGATGCGGACGTCGCGACCGCTACCGCTGAGACGGTGCGCAAGCTCGGTCGTGTACTGAGCGATCCCGCCCTTGTAAGGGTGGGTTGGACCGACTATGGCAATCCGCACGCTAGCGTCCCGTCTCCTGTCCGTGGCTGCTGCCGGGCTGGTGGGGGCTCAGCCAGCCTCGCCGGCCCGCTTCTCGATCTCCAGATCGGCGTCGACCATCATTTCGATCAACTCCTGGAAGCCTAGGCGCGGCTTCCAGCCGAGGTGTGCTCTGGCTTTGGACGCGTCGCCGATCAGCGTGTCCACGTCGGCCGGGCGGAAGTATCTCGGGTCCTGTACGACGCGATCGGTCCAGTCGGTGATGCCGGCGCGGGAGAAGGCGACGTCGAGTAGGTCCTGAATCGAGTGTGTTATCCCAGTGGCTACCACGTAGTCGTCAGGTTCATCCTGCTGGAGCATCAACCACATCGCCTCGACGTAGTCACCGGCGAATCCCCAGTCGCGGCGGGCATCGAGGTTTCCCAGCGCCAAGTTGCCCTGGAGGCCGAGAGCGATACGGGCGACCCCACGGGTGACCTTCCTGGTGACGAACTCATAGCCGCGCCGTGGGCTCTCGTGGTTGAACAGAATCCCCGAGCATGCAAACGCGCCGTAAGACTCGCGGTAGTTGACCGTCATGTAGTGACCGAACGTCTTCGCCACGCCGTAGGGCGAGCGCGGGTGAAACGGCGTGGTCTCAGACTGTGGGGTCTCGCGGACCTTGCCGAACATCTCCGAACTCGACGCCTGATAGAACCGCAC
>DASYTV010000436.1:0-2061 GCA_036001885.1 Actinomycetes bacterium | reverse complement strand
CCCGTGTCTGGTCCCTTGGAGTGGCGCTCGCATCGGGATCGAGACCGATGCGGAGCCACCTATCGCATTCAGCTATCCCAGTCAAGGGGGTGCCCAAACCCGGAAGGTCCACCCTGCCACGACGAGACGTCCGCCACCGGGCGGATCGTGACACTCTAACGACAGGGGACGCCAAGGACTATGCGCCCGCGCGAAGAAACCGCTTGGCTGTCTTGCTATATCCCGAAGGTCGGAGTCCTGGAAGGTCGCTATGCCCAGGCCGGCGGTCGCTCGCGCTCGCGATCGGGGTCGCGGCGGGCGAACTCGACCAGCATGCGAGCGGACTCGGTGACCTCCGACGGGTCGGCGGTCTCCTGCCGCCACCACTGGCCGAGGCGGTCGTCGTGGTAGCGAGGGACCACGTGGACGTGCAGGTGGAAGATGGTCTGCGCCCCGGCCATCCCGTCCGAGTTGGCCTGCACGAGGTCGACCCCGCCCGCCTTGAACGCGCCGGTCGCCAGGCGCGCCATGCGCCGTGCGGTGGCCGCCACGGCCACCCATTCCTCCTCGCTGGCGCTCATCAGGTCCGGGACGTGCGTGCGTGACACCACCAGCAGATGGCCGCGTGTCGCTGGGTTGATGTCCATGAAGGCGACGGTATGTTCGTCCTCGTCGACGTAATCCGCCGGCAGCTCACCCGAGACGATCTGGCAAAACGTGCAATCGGCCTGCATCCACCCTCCTCCTCTCGGCCTGCGCTGGACAGCACCAACCAAGCCTTCGGAGCCTATACCCGTTGGGCGGACAAGGTTATGCGCATGTGCGCCGCCCGCCCTCTCTACGAATCGGCAGCAGTCGCCTCGAGATCGAGAGCGAGTGAGTTGATGCAGTACCGCTGGCCCGTCGGAGCTGGCCCGTCGGGGAAAACGTGGCCGAGATGCGACCCGCAGCGCCGGCAGCGGACCTCGGTGCGGTGCATGCCGTGGCTGTCGTCGTCCAGCAGCTCGACGCTGGCCGCCACCACCGGCTCGGTGAAGCTCGGCCAGCCGGTGCCTGATTCGAACTTGGTGTCGGAGCTGAACAGCTCGGCGCCGCAGGCCGCGCAGCGGTACACGCCGTCGTCCTTGGCGAAGACGTACCTGCCGCTGAACGGCGGCTCGGTCCCGGCCTCGCGCAGGACCTTGTACTGCTCAGGCGTGAGCTGCTCCCGCCACTCCCCCTCCGACCTGGTGATCTCGGCCATCTCTCAGCCTCCATGTGGTGGAGCGCCCGCGGTTCGGCGCCACAGCGCAGCTCTGCGATTGTAGGGGAGTCGTCCGCCTTGGCTGAAGATCTACTCCTGCTCGACATCTCCGAGCCAGACACGGCGCCCAGCCTCGGCAAGGCGCTCCCGGCGCTCCTCGTAGTCTGGGAGGACACGGTCCAATCGAGGCCAGGAACCTCTGCGTACCGGTGGTAGATGTCGATGATCCGTTCGGTGTGCTCTGGCGCCAGATCGTTCTGCGCGCGGCCGGCCGTGTAGTCGCGTTGATAAACAGGATCTTTCCGCGCCGCTCGGCCGGCTTGGAACCGCGGGCACGCAGCACGAGGACGCATGCGGGGATGCCAGTGCCGTAGAAGAGGTTGGGCGCGAGCCCGATGACCGCGTCGATCACGTCGTCATCGAGCTGCCGGTGCGGATCCTCTGCTCCTCACCACCGCGGAATAGCACGCCGTGCGGCATCACGGTCGCGACGATGCCACCATCGTGGAGCACAGACAGCATGTGCTAGACGAACATGAGATCGGCTTTCTTGCTGTTCCGTGGCGTCCGTCCATAGCGCATGCGATCCGGGAACTTCATCTCATCCGGGTCGTAGCCCTGAGAGAACGGCGGGTTCGTGATCACCCGATCGAACCGCATCAGCGCTCCGTCGCGGACGTGTTGCGGGTCGGCAAGCGTATCGCCGTTGCGGATATCAGCGTCCTGGATGCCGTGCAGGAGCATGTTCATCTTGGCGATGGCCCAGACACTGCTTCAGCGTCAGCTTCGCCACATTCCACTCTTCGTAGGCCCCTTGCCCTCATCGCGAATCCTACCGA
>DASYTV010000435.1:0-5814 GCA_036001885.1 Actinomycetes bacterium | reverse complement strand
TCGGCGCCGCGCACGGCTTGGAAGTACAGCGGGGCCGCGAAGAGCAGTCCGAACATCGCGAACGACACGATGGAGCTGAGGATGCCGCCCCAGGTGAATGGCCGTGATCGGAACAGGCGCAGGTCTACCAGCGGCGCCGCCACTCGGCGCTCCCACAGGGCGAACACGACGAGGGCCAGTCCGCCGCCGACCATCTCTGCCAGCGCGGCGGGGTCGGTCCAGCCGTCCTGCCCTGCGTTGATGACGCCGTAGGTCAGCAGGGCAAGTGCGCCGGCCGAGAGGGCCATCCCGCCGACATCGATGCGCTGTCGGCTGCTGCTGCGGCTTTCCGGCAACATCACAGCGACAGCGACGAGTGCAAGGGCGACGACCGGGACGTTGATCAGGAAAACCCAGCCCCAGTCGAAGCTGGTCAGCATCCAGCCGCCCAGAAGCGGCCCGATCGGGTAGCCCAGCATGACCGCGGCCGTGGTCACTGCTATGGCCCGGCCGCGCTCGGCCTCGTCGAACAGGACCGGGATGATGCCGAGCACCATCGGGAGCAGCATCGCGCCGCCGAGGCCGAGCACCGCACGGGCGGCGATAAACGCGTTAGCCGAGGTTGCCAGGGCACACGCGATCGACGCGGCGCCGAAGACCAGCAGCGAGAGCAGGAGTATCTTCTTGCGCCCGTAACGGTCGCCGAGCATCCCTGCCGGCACCAGCGCGGCGGCGAAGACGAGCGTGTACGCCGCTACGAACCACTGCAGCTGACCCGTGGACGCGTCAAGTGAGCGGCCGACGGTCGGCAGGGCCACGCTGAGAATCGTCCCGTCCAGGCCGACCGCCAGGACCGCCAGCACCAGCGATCCGAGCGCCCACCACCTTCTCGCGTTCGCTCGGGCGGGGGCGGATATAGAGGTGATGATCATCTTAATCTCCTGTTCTCTCACGTCAGTACGGGAGTAGCCGACCGGACGGCGTTCTCAGATCGAGCTCGCTCAGCGGAGCGCGTCGGGTCGCAGGCCTGCGCACCCGCACCCGGATCTGCTGGCTCATGTCAACCTCCAAAACACTTCTGGAACGAGACGTTCCGTTCGTGGTCGCTGGTGCGTGGGCGGGCGTAGGGGTGATGGTCATCTGGGTCTCCTGTCAGCTTGTGTCCACCTCTGGCACCGTAAGCCATTGTGACAGTAACTGTCAATTAGGCAGTGGAAGCCGAAACGACAGGCGATGCCTGGAACTGGTAGACTCAGAGCATGACAACGGAGACCGCGGCAGAGCGCCTTGAGCAACCACGTGATGGGCGGTCCTACGATCTGCGCGAGCGCAAGCGCATCAGAACTCGGCTGATGATCCAAACGGAGGCACTGCGACTGTTCAACGAGAAGGGATATGCGCGGACGACCGTAGAAGAGATAGCCGACGCCGCCGCCATCTCACCACGCACCTTCTTTCGGTACTTCCCGACCAAGGAGGACGTGGTGATGTGGGATGAGTACGACCCCTTGGCGCTCGAGCTTCTCGAGTCCCGGCCCGACGACGAACCGCTTGCTGAGAGCTTCCGCATGGTTGTCCGCGAGACCCTTGGCGGGCTCTACCGACGGGACCCCGAGCGGCTGCTCCAGCGTGTGCAACTCGCAAGCGTTCCTGAGCTGCGGGCGCGCTTCCTCGAGGAACAGACCGACGGCGTCGCGGCGATGGCGTCGCTGTTCGCGCGCAAGCGCGGAACAGACCCCGACGAGCTCAGCTTGCGCGTCATCGGCTCGTCGCTGATCGCCGCCGTATTCGTCGCCCTCGACCTTTGGCAGCGGGACGGGGGCAAGAACGACCTGCTTGCGCTCCTCGACCAGGCAACCGACGCGCTTGCCGAAGGCATGCGCGAACTCCAGCCCAGCGCGAACACAGCCACCACGGTCGAAGGCACGCGCTGACCGAGCGCCATTGCTGACGCGTGACAGATTCGGCTCCTCGGGCGGGTCGGCTAGCGTCGCGGATCGGGCTCGCCGCAACCAATGGGTGGTAATGGGCCTCGTGTCGAACGTTCGAGAAGTAACGATGTGGTACTACGAGCACGGCGTCGAGACGACCGCCCGCCAGGAAGCACTGTGGCGGCACTGGTCAGACCTAACGGCCTGGCCGCAGTGAAACAAAGGGATTGAGAAGATCGCGGGAGGCTAGCCATGTCCGCGGTGGCACTTCGCCAGGCAAGCCATGGTGACGCCAAGGCAGTTGCGAAGATCTGGCACGACGGTTGGCGCGATGGCCATCTCGGGCATGTTCCTGACGATCTCGTCACGGTCCGTACCAAGGAGTCGTTCCAATCGCGCGCGGCAGACCGCGTCGGTGACACGGTGGTTGCCGTGGTCGATGGTGAAGTAGCCGGGTTTGTGATGGTCGTCGGTGACGAGATCGAGCAGGTCTACGTCGCCGAACAGCATCGCGGCAGCGGTGTGGCAGCCCTTCTGCTCGCCGAGGCGGAGCGCATCGTCGCGGTGAACGGCAACGAGCGAGCATGGCTCGCGGTCGTCGATGGCAACGTGCGAGCCCGTCGGTTCTACGAACGGCATGGATGGACCGACGAGGGTGTCTTTGACTATCCGGCGGTCAGCGCGGCCGGGCCTGTTCCGGTTCCAGCCCATCGCTATGTGAAGCGAGTGGCGGCCGACGCGCGTGAGGACCACCGCGGGTAGCGCAACCTTGAAGGACAGCGGTCTCCACCAGCTACTTACTGCAGGTCGCGGCTCAGCTCTTGGGTGACGAGGCCGCCGGCCGGTGACCTCGCTGCATCGCCGAAGATGAGATAGAGGGCGGGGACAGCGGCGATGGCGGCCATGGCGACAGCGGCTGCGTTCGGCTGACCGCGTACGAGCAGCGGGGTTACCAGCGCCGCGCCGAGGGGTGGAGTGGCCTGCATCAGCGTGCGCAACGTCGCGAAGGCCCTGCCGTGCAGAGCGGGTGGGATGCGGCGCATCCGAAGTGACTGAGCCCAGATCGTCATCGGTGCACTGAGCAGTCCGATGGCGAAGAATCCGAGACCGACCGGCACTTGGTGTGGCGAGGCGAGCAGGGCGAGGAACGCGCTCGCCGCGCCCAACTGGATCATGCCGATCGCGCGGACCGGTGATCTGCCTGCCCCGCGCTGGCCGGCGACGGTGGCGCCGACGATTTCACCCACAGCCGTAGCAGACAGCAAGACGCCCAGCGCCGCCGCGCCTGCGGGGAGTTCGTTCTTGGCCAGCCAAGGCGCCGTCACCATCAGCATCCCCTCAGCGACGTTGAATGCCATGAAGGCGACGGTCGTGGCAACGATCGCGCGATCGCGGGCGAGGCTGGTGAGCGACGGCGGCCGAGGCGGCGGATCGGAGCTCGGATCGCCTGAGGCCGTCGGGGCCTGCGGCCGAAGTGGTTGCCGCACCCGTGCCGTGAGGAGCGCGAAGACCAGGAAGGAGGCGCTGTCGATCAGGAGCACGTTCGCAGGGTCAATCAGAGTGATCAGCAGTCCGGCGGTGGCCGGCCCGGCTACGCCCGCGACGCTGAAGCTCAGGGACTCCAGCGCGTTCGCCGAATCGAGGTCCGCGTCATCGACGAGCTGAGGGATCGCCGCCGGGAAACCGGCGAGAGGGATCATCTTCAGCAGCCCGTAAATGGCGGCGACGACGAACGGCAGCCATCGCGGAACTGAGCCAACGGCGTCGGCGAGGGGGACCGACGCGACCGCGACCGCACGCAGCAAGCAGTCGGCGATCAGCACCATCCGCTTGTCGAATCTGTCGAGCAAAGGGCCGACGGCAAGCCCGCCCAGCAGGACCGGCGCCGTATAGCAGATGCCGAGCACACCTAGCTGAGCCGTACCGCCTGGCCTGGCGAGCACCAGCCAGGACAGGGCGAGGAACGTCATGCCGTCCCCGAGGGTGGACACCGTCGCCCCGGTCCATAACCGACGGAAATCGGATTTGCCGAGGACACGGAGATATGGGTGCATCAGAGGTCCCTCGCCGGCGGGACGCAGCCGCGTCACATGTCAGGTGCGGCGGCGGGCGTGCATTTCCTGCTCGAGGCGCCAGGTCGCACCGCCGTCATCGGAGACTTCCCCGCGCCAGAGGAAGCTGTCGGGCGTGATGTCGTTGAAGCTCCAGCGGATCGGCCGCCCGTCGGACTGCTCGCCCTCTTGCATGATCCGGTCACCGTCGGCCCGGCCGACGAGCGTGCAGTACGACGTCCACGCAGGCGCGAACCAGTGGATCCGCCATGCGTCGATGTCCGTGTCGTAGGCCCGGATCGTGGTGCCGAAGCTCCGCTCTGGCGAGCCCCAAAGATCCTGGATCGCACGACCGCCAAGGATCCAGCCAAAGTGGACCTCGCCGCGGCTGTCAGCCCACTCGCCGCGTCTTTCGTCGTACTGGTGGTTGTCGATGTCCCAGGAGCCGACGAAGCGTCCGTACAGGTCGGTGCGCGGATCGAGATCCGGGTGACGTTCATCGGCCGCCAGGAACTGAAGGATCGGGTTGGTCATGCCGGTCAGCCTGCATGGCCGGGTCAGCGGCGTCTTGAACGATGTTGCGCCACCGCGGTTGTCGGTGCCCGGCCATAGCCTGCGACCATGCTCCGATCGCGACGGTTGCTCGCCACGGCAGACATGGCCGTGGCGGCAGTCCGCTGCGACGGTGGGGGATCGGCCTGGTCGGCTCCCGAACCGATCGGTCACTTCGGCCTGGTGCTGGTGCGGTCCGGATTGTTCCGCCGACGGGTCGAAGGGTCAGAAATTGTGGTCGACGCTTGCAGCGGTTATCTGGAACGCGCGGGAAGCGAGCAGCGGATCGCCCATCCGATAGGCGGAGACATATGCACCACCTTCACAGTCGACGGCGCTGTGCTCGATGCGACCACCCGTGGCGCGGCGCTGCCACGCGAGCGAGCCGATGCGCCGATCTTCACCTCCCCGACCGTCGATGTCGCGCACCGCGCGCTCCTCGCCCGGGTCACCGCGGGCGCCGACACCGAGGAGCTGGCCGAGCGGGCCCTTCTGTTGGTCGGGACCGTCGTGGCGGGCCTGGCGCCAAAGGCGGTTGCGGCGGGCTTCCCGACTCAGCGGCGGGCCGAACGGGTGGTGGATCAGGTCCGGCAGGCGGTGGCCGCCGATCCCGGGCTCCGTCTCGCTGACCTGGCCCGGGTGACCGAGCTGTCGCCCTACCATCTGAGCCGGCTCTTCCACCGCAGCAGCGGCGTGACGATCAGCCGGCTCCGCAGCCGACTCAAAGTACGCCAAGCACTGGATCGACTCGCCGACGGCCAGCGAGACCTCGCCGCACTCGCAGCCGAGGCCGGCTTCGCCGACCAGGCACACCTGACTCGCACGGTCAGGCGCGAGACCGGCCGAACCCCTGGGCAGCTCCGCGCGCTGCTAGCACCATCAGGACGGGGGCAACCCCGGCTCGTGCACCGCGGCTAGCGGACCGCCCGCGGCTAGCGGCAAACGGAACATGACGCGTTCGCTCAGCGTTGTCCCATTCGGCGCAGACCGGCGGATAGCGGGCAGCGACCACGGTGGAGCGGGGAGCTCCGCCGATGCGATACGAAGAAAGACAGACCATGCCAACATGCATCACCTGCGGAGCCGAGCTGCCTGCAGAGAGAGCAGAGAAGTACGACTACTGCACGGCGGCCGAGTGTCAGGCGAAGAACGCCAAGGGTTTGACCATGGTGGCCATCGCGCAGAACAAGGCCGCGGATGAGTACCTGATCCTGGACGAGCAGACCCGCAGCGAGATGGCGAGTGGGCGCTATCGGGATCAGCGGCGCGCTACCTTCGGCCCGCGGGCCTCGCTGGACGAT
>DASYTV010000434.1:0-10402 GCA_036001885.1 Actinomycetes bacterium | reverse complement strand
GAAGGTGACCGCGAAGACTTTGGCTCCGAGGATGCAGACGGTATCGCCCTCGGTCGGGCAGTTCGCCTCGCCGTTGATCAGCAGCGTGGCCCGACCTGCCCGCAGGCCTCGAACCGCCCATTCGCTGTAGCCGGGATCCACGAGGAAGTTCACCTGAGCAACATCGATGGCCCCGCCGTCGATCACTGGCTCTCTCCAGAGCCATGGGCCGCCGAGCCGGACGGACACCGATTGACCGACCGCGAGCGACACCGTCTTGCCGTTGTCAGCGAGCGTGAGTACGTGGTGGCCCGAGGACGGCGTATGGCTGCCGGACGGCGTGCTCGCCGGCGACTTGGAAGTGGGCGACATCGTAGGTGCGCTGGTCGCAGGACTGCTTGGGGCAGGGGAGGCTGTGCTCGTCGCCGCGACGGCCGGCGTGTTGTCCGCCCGGCCTTCGTCGTTCGACCCACATGCCGCCAGCACAGCTGCGGCGACCAGGAGCGACACCGCAGCCAGCAGGCTTGGCCTTTTCACTGCCGCTGCACTCCCTTCGTACGATCGACGCCCCCGGCCGGCCGGAATCTTAGGGCCTGCTCGGTCGCCGCATAGTCCCAGCCCGACCGCCGACATTGGGTGACGGTCCGAGAGCGGCACCGGGCGAGCACGGGTCATACACGATCTCGGCGTTGCACCCTGCCAGGTACTGAGACGGCACAGGCTATGCCCGGGGTTCCCACTGACATGCTGGCAGCGGCGTACTCCCGCCAGGCCGATCGGCGGCCCGGGGCAGGGCGGGGTGGTCAGCCGGAGACGCTGATATTGCGTTCGTAGACGATGCGCAGGCCGATGAGGGTGAGCCAGGGCTCGTGTACGTCGATCCCGTGGGCCTCATCGATCACGATCGGCGCAAGACCTCCGGTGGCCACCACCGTCACCTCGTCTGGGTCGTCGGACAGCTCGACGGTGATCCGTTCGACGAGGCCGTCGACCTGGCCGGCGAAGCCGTAAAGGATCCCCGACTGCAACGACTCGACCGTGTTCTTCCCGATCACTCCGCGCGGGCGCACCAGCTCGACCTTGCGCAGCTGGGCTCCGCGCGCGCCGAGCGCATCGACAGAAATCTCGATGCCCGGCGCGATGGCACAGCCGAGCAGCTCACCCCTCGCCGAGATCGCGTCGAACGTCGTCGCCGTACCGAAATCGACCACCACACACGGGCCGCCATAGAGCTCGACCGCAGCGACGGCGTTGACCACCCGGTCGCTGCCGACCTCCTTCGGGTTGTCGGTAAGGACCGGCACTCCGGTCTTGACGCCCGGCTCGACCACCACAGCGGGCACATCGCCGTAGTAGCGCCGGCACATCTCCCGCATCTCATGGAGCACCGACGGCACGGTCGAGCACAGCGAAATGCCGCTGACGTCCGCTCCGCCGGCGCCCGGATATTGCGACAAGAGCCCTTGCAGGACGACGGCCAGCTCGTCCGCCGTGCGGCGCGCGTCGGTAGCGACGCGCCAGTGCTCGACGATGTCGTCGCCGTCGAAGAGTCCCAGCACCGTGTGGGTGTTGCCCACGTCGATCGTCAGCAGCATGCCGGGGTCACGTCCTCTCCACCGCAACGACGTCGGCCGTTCGCAAGCCAACCCGGCGGGTACTGTTCCTGCTCCGTGAGCCGAGAACCGGCGCTGCGCGCGCCATGGTCTGCGACCAATGCCCTCCGCGGCCAGTGAACTCCCGCGCCCCTCAGCATTTCGCGCTCATCCCAAGGCCATGCCCTCATCAGTTCGCGTCGGCCCGGACTCCCCCGCCAGGACTTCGCGCCCGCCAGCATCACTTCGCACCCCGAAGGATGATCACCAGTCCGAAATGTCCGGCTCTCGTGATGCTCTGGGGCGCGAGGTCGCGCACGGTGGCAGAGAGCAGTCGCCCGGCCGCTCATTGACGCTCCGCATGCATGGCCGACTCGCGACGGTCCAGCGCGAGGTGGAGCAATTGCGCGAAGGCCGATCATCGATGCTCCGAGTGCACGGCAGGCTCGCGGAGGTCCAGGGCGATGTCGAGCGCCGGTGCCGAGTGGGTCAAGGCGCCGACCGCAAGGTAGTCGACCCCGGTCGCCGCGACTGCGCGGGCTGACTCCAGACTGAGCCCGCCGCTCGCCTCGAGCTTGGCCCGGCCGGCGATCTGCGTGACGGCGTCCCGTATCGCGGCGACCGGCATGTTGTCGAGAAGGACGAGGTCCGCACCGGCGTCGACGGCCGCCATCGCGTCCTCGACGGAATCGGCCTCGACCTCCACCGGGATGTCAGGGAAGCGCTCACGTACCGCCTTGAACGCGGCGACGATGCCACCGGCGGCAATGATGTGGTTGTCCTTCACAAGTGCCGCATCCGACAGCGCCATCCGGTGGTTCTCACCGCCCCCGCACCGGACGGCGTACTTCTCCAGCGGCCGCAGGCCGGGCGTCGTCTTGCGGGTGTCACGGATCACAGCGCCCGTTCCGGCAACCGCGTCGACCCAGCGCCGCGTCAGGGTGGCGATACCGGACAACCGGCAGAGCAGGTTCAGCGCCGTGCGCTCACCCAGCAGCAGGTCCCTCGTCCTGGCCCTCACCGTCATCAGCACATCGCCGCGGCGGACGGCAGCGCCATCGGCGACCGCCGACTCGACCGCGATGGTGCCTTGGGTGACGTATTCCAGGACCGCGCGCACGATCGGCAGCGCGGCGACGACGCCATCGGCACGTGCAACAACATCGGCCGTCGACATCTGATCGGCGGGGATCGTCGCCTGGCTGGTCACGTCGATGCCACCGGCGAGGTCTTCCGCGATCGCGGAGTCGACGAGCCCGAGGACATAGGCCGGTTCGAGTCCCGCGGCGGCCAGCTCCGCCGTCAGGTCGGCAGACGGGATCTGCCGGGCCGGCCGTTTCGGGACGTACACCGTTAGAACCATGCCGTCCACGAGGCGGGTGTCCAGATGCCCCAGCCACCAGGTGTCGTCCCGGTCCGGATAGTCCTCCCGCCAGTGCGAGCCGCGCGTCTCCTGCCGCTCCAGCGCGGCGGCCGTCAGCGCCTCCGACACGGTGAGCAGGTTGGTGCCCTCCCAGGTCTCGGTACAGGCGTCTTCACTCGGTCGACGGCGCAGATCGGCGAGGACAAGCTGTGTGTCGCCGAGGCCGCGTAGGTCACGAAGCACGCCGGCGCCTGCGGTCATCGCCCGCTGCAGGTCTTGCCGGATGGTCGCGGCGAAGATGCCGACGGGCCTGGTGTCCTCAACCGGGCTGCGCGCCGGAGGCAGACCGCCGATGAGATCCGCGGCGATCCGTTCCGCGAAGACGAGTCCCTCCAGTAGCGAGTTCGAGGCCAGCCGGTTCGCTCCGTGGACACCACTGCACGCGACCTCGCCGCACGCATACAGCCCTGGGACAGACGTCTGGCCGTCGAGGTCGGTCCGGACGCCGCCGCTCGCGTAGTGGCAGGCCGGCGCGACCGGGATCAGGTCCCTGACCGGGTCGATGCCGTGCTCTCGGCAGCTCGCGAGAATGGTCGGGAAGCGGACCCGCCACTTCTCCTCCCCGAATTGCCGCGCGTCCAGCCACACGTGCTCCGCGCCCGTCTCCCGCATCCTCCTCATGATCGCCTTGGCAACGACGTCGCGGGGGGCGAGGTCGGCGAGGTCATGGACGCCCGTCATGAAGCGGTCGCCGTTGTCGTCGACCAGGAACGCGCCTTCGCCACGGACGGCCTCGGACACCAGCGGCTGCTGACCGCGGGCGACGCCCCCCAGCCAGAGCACGGTCGGATGGAACTGCACGAACTCGAGGTCCCGCACCACGGCGCCTCCCCGCAGGGCAAGTGCCACCCCATCGCCGGTGGAGACCAGCGGATTGGTCGTCGCGGAGTAGATCTGGCCCATCCCGCCGGTGGCGAGGACGACAGCGCGGGCGTGGATGGCCCCGACACCGTCGCGGGCGCCCTCCCCCATCACGTGCAGCGTGACACCAGCGGCCCGGCCGGTGCTATCGCGCAGCAGGTCCAGGGCGAGCGCGTGCTCGATGATCTCGATTTCTGGGTGGGCGCGGACCGCCTCGACCAACGCCCGCTCGATCTCCGCTCCGGTCGCGTCGCCGCCGGCATGGGCGATGCGGTTGCGGTGGTGCCCGCCCTCGCGGCCGAGCTCGATACGGCCATCCGCCGCACGATCGAAGCGGGTGCCTAGCGCGATGAGCCTGCGTACAGCGTCTGGGCCCTCCGTAGTGAGCAGCCGTACCGCGGCCTCGTCGCACAGTCCCACCCCGGCCGTCAGGGTGTCGGCCTCGTGGTCGGCGGCCGAGTCGCCCGGGTCGAGTGCTGCGGCGATCCCGCCCTGGGCCCATCGAGTGGAGCCGGCGGAGAGCACGTCCTTCGTGACGACGAGCACCCTCCCGACCGGCGTCGCGCGCAAGGCCGTCGTGAGGCCGGCGATCCCCGAGCCGATCACGACGACGTCGGCGGTCACCACCCAGCCTGGCGGTGGCGCGAGCAGGCGACCTGGGAGCGGCACCGGTGCTCCGGGCCCGGCTGGCTGCGAGGTCACCGTTCACCTCCAACCGAGTGCTCATCCGGCCCGCGGTCAGGCGGTGACGGCCGGCCGACCGTGAGCGGCTGGTTGTCGATCAGCCTGGTGGTGCCGACGTAGGCGGCTACCGCGAGCACGGCCTCGCCCCGGCAGTCCTCCGCCACCTCGGCGAAGGTCGCCGGGTCGACCAGCGCGAGGTAGTCGAGTCGCAGCGGCGGATCTGCCCGGCTCGCGTCTTCGAGGACCTGCCGGGCCTGGTCTCGTACGGCGACGGCACCCGCCGCCGCGTGGCTCGCCCCCGCCACGAGCGCTTGAGAGAGGGCACCGGCCGTCTCGCGTTCTGCAGCCGTGAGATAGCGGTTTCGGCTGGAGACGGCCAGTCCGCCCGCTTCGCGGACCGTCGATTCGGCCTCGATGCGGATGGGAAGGTCCAGGTCGGCGACGAGACGACGGACCAGGGCAAGCTGCTGGGCGTCCTTCTGGCCGAAGACGGCGACGTCTGGCCGGACCAGATTGAACAGCTTCGTGACGACGGTGAGGACTCCGGCGAAGTGTCCGGGCCGGGTCGCGCCCTCTAGGGTCTTCGCCATCGGGCCCGGGTCGATCGTGACCAGCGGCTCGCGCGGATAGATAACCTCCAGCGCCGGCGCGAAAACGACCGCGACGGCTTCCTCCGCGCAGGTGGCGAGATCGGCCTCGAGTGGGCGTGGGTAGCGGCTGAAGTCTTCGTTCGGCCCGAATTGGAGTGGGTTGACGAAGATGGTCACGACGACGGCGTCCGCGGCCTCGTGTGCACGATGGATAAGGGCGCGATGCCCGTCGTGCAACGCGCCCATGGTGGGGACGAGCGCTACTCGGCGGCCAGCGCCACGCAAAGCAGCCATCGCGAGCGCCAGGTCTTCTCGCGTTCGCGCCAGAACCGGGTTCGGCTGCTCCGGGGGCCGTGACCCCATCTCGGGCTCGGTCGGGCTGGGGATGCCGAGCTCGGGTCCCCCGGAGGCCGGGTCTGTGCTGGTCCCTGGCGCTTCGGAGGCGGAGCGCTGTACGTCGCGGTGGCTCATGTCGGCGGTCATGCGCGCGCTCCATCGGATCGATCGGCGAGCACGTCCAGCAGCGCCTCGGCATCGGCCGGGCTGAGAATCCCGGCCGCCATCGCACGATCGGCGGTGAGGCGAGACATGGCGACGTACGCCGCGCGAGCCTCCGTCGACACCTGGGCCAGCTCACGGATGTGGGCCGCGACCGTGCCCGCGTCGCCGCGGGCGACCGGGCCGGTGAGCGCATGGTCGCCGTAGCGCAGTGCGTTGTCGAGCGCCGCGCCGAGCAGTGGCCCAAGCATGCGGTTCGGATGCTCCACCCCCGCGCGGTGCAGGAGGTCTGCGGCCTGCGCCACCAGCGTGACCAGGTGGTTGGCGCCAGTTGCCAGTGCGGCGTGGTAGAGCGGGCGGCGGTCTTCCTCGATCCACTCGGGTTCACCGCCGCACTCGACGACCAGCGCCTCCGCCATCGGCCGCAGTGCAGCGGGCGCGGTGACGCCGAAGGAGCAGCCCACAAGCCGATCGAGGTCGACGGGCGTCCCGGTAAAGGTCATCACCGGGTGGATCGCAAGCGGGAGGGCTCCCCGACGGGTGCCCGGGTCGAGGACGGCGGCGCCGTAACGGCCACTGGTGTGGACGAGGATCTGCCCGGCCTTGATCGACTCGGTGGCGGCCAGCCCATCCACGAGGTTAGGCAGCACATCGTCGGGGACCGTGAGCAACACCAAGTCGGCGGCATCGACGACGTCGGGCGGAGCCGCCAGCGGCACCCCAGGCAGCAGTTCCGCTGCGCGCCGTCGGCTGGCGTCGGACACCCCGGACGCGGCGACGACGAAATGGCCGGCGCGGGCCAGCGCCGCGCCGAGCACGCTGCCAACCCGGCCGGCGCCGACAACCCCGACGGCGAGCCGGGCCGGGCGTGCGGACACGCCATCGTCTGGCGGTTGCCGCCGCTGCTCGTCCACGTCCCGTTCCAGCCCATCTTCGAGGTACCGGACGTCTCCGAGCGTATAGCGCAGCCAGACCGATCAAGGAGTTGATCCACGGAGGATCCCATCAGTGCGCCTCCGCCTCACTTGTGGAGCTGCGCAGGCTCCCCTTCGTTGGCACTAGCCGATACCGGCGGCCGGTCACCCGCGGCCCATCACCGGTCGCCAAGATGTGCACGCGCTCGATTGGGCGGGCGTACGAATGCCTCGCTGATTCGCTGATCTTGCAAGGCGGTCGCATGAACGGCTGATCATGACTGAGGGATCGGCTGACCGCTGCGTTCAGCGGACACCGCCGCACCGGGGCGCTCCGGTGCGCTATTTCTGGGGACAAGGTGGGACGATCCACACGTGGGCAGCCCGTCTGATCCGGCTCGGCGACCGGCCCGACCGTCCGCGGTCGGAGCACCGGAGCAGACGGCGGGTTCCGATGGCGGAGCCGCTCCGCGTCAGAACACCGACCGCCGACTGTGGATGAGGCGCAGGGACACCGCGGCCCATGAAGTCGCTGCTGCCGATGCTGTCATGACCGAGCGCGGACCTGAGCCGAGCGGCCCTGCAGACGTCGAGGACGGACAGACGGTCCTCGACCGCGAGACACCGGCCGAGCAAGTGATCGTGGAAGAGCCGACCCCGCCGCGACGGATCAGGCAGCCGATCGACCTCGTGCGCGTGCTGCTCTGTCTCGTCGGCTTGGCTGTCCTCCTGCTCGTCGCCGAACTGGCGGTCCGGACGGCGAATGGTCTCGAAAGCGACATCGGCGCGGGTAGCTCCGAGGTTCCGTCGTGGATCCCCAACACGCTGACCGTGCTGGTCGCCCTGGCGCTGCTGGCCCTGCCGATCGTCGTGCTGTTTGACCAGGTCCTGCGTGGCCGGATCGCGTGGATAGCGGATGCCGTCGTCGCAGGCGTCCTCGCTGGTGCGGTCGCCGTCGGGCTGAGCTGGCTGCTGCGCCACCACGGCCCGACCGACATCTTCCACAGCCTGACCGTTGCGTTTCCCACCGGCGGCCGGTCAGACCCTGTGCTCACCTTTCCGTGCGCGGTCGCCGCATACACGTCGACGGCCGTCCATAGCGACCGCCGGTGGGTCCAGGTTGCGGTCTGGCTCACCTTCGGTGGTCTGGCGGCCGCGGCGCTGCTCGACCGGCAGGCCGGGGTCCTCGCGATCGTCGCGACGCTGCTCATCGGCCGGGCGATCGGGCTGTCCGTGCGCTATGCGTTCGGCATCCCCAACGTCCACCCGCACGGCGCTGAACTCGTGGCCGCTCTGCGCGAGGCCGGCCTTGATCCGCTCCGAGTGGTCGCCCGACCCTCCATCGGTGGGCTCCGGCGCTACCACGTCACCTCCCGATGGCCGGAAACACTCATGGGCCCTGAGCCGACCGAGCGGATCGACAATCCGATCGGGCTCGACGTTCGCATCTTGGACCGCGATCAGCAGGCACCCGTCTTCGTGCGGCGGCTGTGGCGACGGGTTCGTTTGCGCGGCCCCGTCACCCGGCGGGCGACGGAAACGTTTCGCGCAGCGGTCGAGCGCGACGTTCTCATGGCGCAGGCGGCTGCGGCAGCTGGCATCAATGCACCCCGGCTCGTTGTCGCCGCGCTCGCCGACCCGGACGCGGCACTCCTCGCGTACACCGAGGTCCGCGGACGCACCCTCGACACCCTCGACCGCGACGAGATCGACGACGCCCTCCTGCGGGACATCTGGCAGCAGCTTGCCTCGGCACGGGCCCATCATCTGATCGTGCGCGGGCTCACCGCCGAGCAGATCCTGGTCGACGAGCAACGGCGAGCATGGTTCCTCGACGTCGCGTCCGGAGAGATCGCGGCATCACGCCTCCAGCTCCGCCACGACGCGGCACTGCTGCTGACCACGCTGGCGATGGTGACGAGCCCGCAGCGCGCGGCCGCGGCCGCGATCGACACGCTCGGCCCACAGGCGGCGGCGAGCGCCGTGCCGCTGCTGCAGCCGATCGCGATGAGCAGGTCGACCCGATCCGCGCTGCGCTCGCAGCGGACGCTGCTCTCGGAGCTGCGGGAAGCAGTGCTGTATCAGGTACCGACCGCGGAGTTCGAGCCCGTACGGATCGAGCGGGTGCGGCCTCGCACCATCATCACCATCGTCGGCGGCGCCATCGCGGCGTACTACCTGCTCTCCGAGCTGGTCCAGGTGAATCTCCGTCAGCTTGTCACGACCGCGGATCCCGGCTGGGTGTCCCTCACCGTCGCCTTCGCCTTCATCTCGTTCGTCGGCGCGGCGATCAGCCTGATGGGATTCACCCCGATTCGGCTGCCCGTCATCCGTACGTTCCTCGCCCAGCTGGCCTCGTCGTTCGTGAAGCTCGTCGCACCGGCCGCCGTCGGGCCGATCGCGCTGAACGCGCGCTTCATCCAGCGCGCGGGTGTCGAACCCGCGCTCGCCTTGGCGAGCGTCGGCGTTTCCCAGGTCTTTGCGTTCGGCGTGTACATCGTGCTGCTGGTGATGTTCGGATTCCTGACCGGTACGTCCTCCGATGCTGAGTCGCATCTGATCCCATCGGAGCCGGTGTTCATCGGCGCCGCGGCGGGAGCGCTGGTGGTGCTGGTCGCGTTGAGCATCAGACCGTTGCGCCGGGTGCTGCTCAGCCGGGCCCAGCCGACCCTACGCCGGGTCGGGCCGAGGCTGCTCGACGTACTGCAGAGTCCCGTCAAGCTCCTCCTCGGTATCGGCGGCAACCTGCTGGTCACGCTCGCACTCATGGCCGCGCTGTACGCCTCAGTGCTGGCCTTCGGTGGCTCGATATCGTTCGCGTCCCTGGCGGTCGTGTTCCTCGTCGGAGCGGCGGCGGGCTCGGTGGTGCCGACCCCCGGCGGCCTGGGCGCGGTGGAAGCCGCGCTGTCCGCCGGGCTCGCCGCCGCTGGCTTGCCTGGCAATATCGCGGTGTCCGCCGTTCTGCTTTATCGGGTTATGACCTTCTGGCTCCCTGTCATCCCAGGCTGGCTGGCCTTCCACGCTCTCCAGCGCGCCCACGCTGTGTAGCCAAGCCGCCCACCTGGACCGCCATGACCGGCGCCATCGCGGCTGGAATGGGTGACACTGGGCTGGCAGGCACTCCGTACTCACGCGCTGCGAGCGCGGGCGTGCATCACTGCTGCCTGGCCGCCGTATGCGACCATCAAGATCGCATCGGCTGGGAGCGGCTGATCACCGGTCGCAGGAGGAGGGGGAACAATGACCCATCACGAGCACCCCAACGTCACGCTCGTGCGCGAGGGCTTCGCGGCCTTCCAGCGAGGCGACACCGGCTGGATGGACGAGCACCTCGCCGACGACGTCGTCTGGCACGTCGGCGGCAACAGCAAGTGGGCCGGTGCTTACGAGGGCAAGGCGAACGTCCTCGACTTCTTCGGCCGCCAGACCCAGGCGATGGGCGGTGAGCAGCCCGCGGTGGACATCCACGACATCCTCGGCAACGACGACCACGTCGTCGTGCTCGGGTCGGCCGCAGCCACCGGACCGGACGGCTCGACTGCCGACTGGAAGT
The DNA here is from genome assembly GCA_036001885.1 of Actinomycetes bacterium. Lineage (GTDB taxonomy): Bacteria > Actinomycetota > Actinomycetes > JAKEEW01 > JAKEEW01 > DASYTV01. The sequence goes on along the minus strand of DASYTV010000434.1, from coordinate 308 downwards.
ACGCGCAGGTCTTCCACATCAGGGACGGTAAGACGACCGAGGTCTGGGGGATGGCGGAGAACGACGCCGCCGTCGACCCGTTCCTCGACAACCTCCCCGGCTAAGCTGCGGTGCCCGGGCGCCCATCCAGCGCCATCAGTACCCGAAACTCGCGTAGGACGCGGCGTTGTCGTGGGCTGGGTTCGTTCGGCCGCACGGGCCGGTGGCGAAGGCCCCCAACACAGTCGTCGTCACCTCCTGGACGAAGCTCCAGGCTGCGGGTGACACGCGGTGCGTGTGACCAAGGGCTGGTACCCATCGCATCGTCC
>DASYTV010000433.1:0-2369 GCA_036001885.1 Actinomycetes bacterium | reverse complement strand
GCGCGGCCGTCTTGCCGCCGTCGATGCCCGGTTTTCGCTGCGTGTAGAGACCCCACCAGCGGAACCGCCCACGCAGATCGGCTGGATCGATGGCGGCGAAGCCGCGATGCGCGTAGATGGTTTCGATACGCCGCCGGACGTTCAGCCCATCGTTGTCCTTCTTGACCCGCTCGTTCGGGTTGAGGGGTTCACGATGGCCGAAGGCCCACTGGCCCTCGCCGCGGTGCCGGCCCGCCTTGCGAGCAGTGGCCGCGGTGCTGGGGTGTGCGGGTTTCCGGCCGGTGACGGTTGTGGCGGTTTCGACGGGAGCCATCGGGCGTCCTTGGCGATTGGGACGCGTGGCGACGGCCTCTGGTCGGGGGCGACACCGGATGTCTGACGTCAGATTCGACGAACTCAACGAGTGGCGCCGGGCGCATCGACCACGCGCCCGACGGACAGGGCGGCGGTCAGACGGCCGGCATACAGACCATGCTCGACACGCGCAGATAGTCGACGTGCCGGCGCACGACGAGCACGAGCGCGGTGCCATGGGTCACGGCCCTAGACCTTGCCACATCTAGTGTCGCGTGTCCAAGGTCTGCCTTGGCCCGGTCCCGCCGGAACGGCTCAGTCGTCGTTGTTGCCCTGCCCGTTGTCGTGTCCTTTGCCCTTGCGATCCGGAATCTGTTCCCGGAGATAGTCGATCCGGCTACTGATGTCCTGGTAGACCGATGCGCTGAGATCACCGTCGCCGTAGCGATCGGCCACGCGATGGGAGAGGTCTTCCAGCCGCCCGTTCGCGTCGCGGTAGCGACCTCGCTCGGCGAGGTTGACGACGTTGACGAGCGTTCGCCGGATGTCGGTCGCGAGGCGGGGGGTGATGTCTCCATTCGCGAGTGCTGCACTCACGATGTCGCGAAGCTGCCCGATCGCCTCCTCCGAGCTCGTCGGGGCAGCCAGCTCAGGTGAGCTGGACGGGCTGGAGGTGGTCGCTGAGGTGCTCCGGTCCGACGGATTCTGGCTCGGCCGGCCACCGTCCCCCAAGGCATTCGCTGCCAGCAGACCGACGCCGATGGCGAGAAACGCGACGGCCGCCCAGGTGGCCATCTTCCCGACGCTTAGTCCTCCGGGTCGTGCGTGAGCCCCCTCCGCTCCCTCGGTCGAGTCCGGCCCGTACGCCGGCAGCACCTGCGTGGGCGACGCTTGGCGGTCTGGCTGCGCCGCCCGCGGGGGCGGCACCGAGGCTGACGCACGAACCCGGTCGGAAGGTCGGGCCGCGGTGCTGATCGACCGCAGTGCCAGCGCCACCTCTGCCGCCGTGGGCCTGACGTGCGGATCCTTCGCGAGGGACGCACGCAACAGTGACACTAGGTCGGTCGGTACATCGTCGAGCACCGGCTCATCGTGGAGGTGCGCGTGCGCCTGTTCGCTCCAATTGCCCTGGTAGACCGTGTGGCCGGTGACGGCGTGGGTGAGGACTGCGGCGAGGGCGTAAACGTCGGCAGCGGCCGTCGCTGAGCGCCCAGCGATCCGCTCGGGCGCGAGATAGGCGGGCGTCCCGAGCGTCCGTCCGACGGCCGTCATCGCCGCGTCGCCGGCGACGGTCGAGATCCCGAAGTCGAGCAGCTTGGTGCCGGCCGGCGTCAGCATCACGTTGCCCGGGGTGATGTCCCGGTGGATGACGCCGCGCGCGTGCGCGATCGCCAGCGCCTCGGCGACCTCAGCGCCGATCTTCGCGACCTCCGCGATCTCCAGCGGACCGGCCTTCAGCCGGGCGGCGAGGGTCGGGCCGGACAGCAGCTCCATCACGAGGTACTGGACGGTCTGGCCATCCGTCCCGACCTCGCCGTAGTCGTACACCTGCGTGATGTGCGGGTGGTCGAGCCGGGCAGCTGCGCGGGCTTCGCGGCGCAGTCGCTGCCTGAACTCGGGGTCACCGGTCAGCGCGGCAGCGAGCACCTTGACAGCCACATGGCGATCGAGGACGTCGTCAGCGGCCCGCCAGACCGTGCCCATTCCACCCGTGCCGATCGGGTGCAGGAGCAGATAGCGGTCCGCTAAGCGGCTACCGGCGGCGACGGGCGTCGGAGCTGATCCGCTACTCATCCCGGCGAGGCAGCCGGCCAGCCTGGCATCGGGTAGGCGAGCGCAAACTCGCGCACCTCGGCGGCGATGCGGCCCAACGTCGCCTCATCCTCCTTGATCGCGGCGGTGACGGTGTCGTCCATCCAGGCGGCAATGCGCGGCATGTCAGATGGCGTGAGGCCACGCGTTGTGATCGCCGGGGTACCCAGTCGGATGCCGGACGGATCGAAGGGCTTGCGCGGATCATAAGGAACCGTGTTGTAGTTCAGCTCGATCCCGGCGCGGTCGAGCGCCTGCGCGGC
>DASYTV010000432.1:0-14459 GCA_036001885.1 Actinomycetes bacterium | reverse complement strand
GCAGGCTCATCGCCTGGTGGTGTGCCGCCGGGTCGGCAACGAATGCGAGCCCGGAGTCGTACGGAACGTTGAGCCACTTGTGCCCGTCGGTGCCGCAGGAATCGGCGTTCTCGATGCCGGCGATGAGGTGACGGCGATCCGGTGAGGCGGCCGCCCAGAGACCGAACGCACCGTCGACGTGCACCCAGGCGCCGTGCTCATGCGCCACGTCGCAGATCTGGCCAAGTGGGTCGAACGCGCCGGAGTTCACGTCTCCGGCCTGCGCGCACACGATGATCGGACCGTCACACCGCCGCAGCTCCTCGCCGAGTAGGTCCGCCCGCATCCGGCCTTGGTCGTCAGCGGGCACGACTCGAACGCGCTCGCTGCCGAGGCCGAGATAGCGCAACGCGAGCTCCAGGCTGACGTGCCGATCCGCCCCGACCACTACCTCAATCGGTGGAGCTCCGAAGAGCCCCTCACGCTCGACGTCCCAGCCGACGGACTCCAGGACCCGGGACCGGGCCGCGGCCATAGATGAAGTTGGCCATCGTCGCCCCGGTCGTAAAGCCAACCGAGGTGGCCGGCGGCAGCCCGAGCAGCTCGACCAGCCAGCCCGCGGCGACCTCCTCGACGACCGCGGATGCCGGGGAGAGGACATAGCCGCCGGCGTTCTGATCCCAGACGGACGTCAGCCAGTCCGCCGCGAGCGCGGACGGAAGCGACCCGCCGACGACGAACCCGTAGTAGCGCGGCCCAGCCGACCCGATCAGCCCTGGATCCGCCGCCCGGGCCAAATCGTCGACGACCGTGTCGGCATCGGTCGGCTTCTCCGGGAGCGGTCCGCCGAGGCGAGCCAGCAGCTCGCTGCGATCAGCCCGAACGCCCACCGGGCGCTGGTCGAGAGCGGAGAGATAGCTTGCCGCCTGCGCTGCCGTCTTCGCGAGTAGTCCGTTGACGTCCATCGGCTCAGGTTATTGGGGCCAGGTGACAACGCGGTGCCCACCCGGCTGATCGTTAGCCGAGTCAGCGGCGGTAGCCGGCCATCGACTCGAGGCGGGCAATGCGCTCGGCCATCGGCGGGTGGGTCGAAAAGAGCTTGGACATGCCGCGCGCGCTGAATGGGTTTGCGATCATCAACGCACCAGTCGTCTCGAGGGCAGGCTCAGGGGGCAGCGGAAGCTGCTTCGTCCCCCGGTCGAGCTTTCGCAGCGCGCTCGCGAGCGCCAGCGGGTCACCGGTCACCTGTGCGCCGGACGCGTCCGCCTGGTATTCCCGCGACCGGGAGATGGCGAGCTGGATCAACGACGCGGCGATCGGGCCGAGGATCAGGAGGAGGAGCGCACCGAGGGCGTTCCCGCCGTCGCGGTCGTCCCGCCCACCACCGATCGGCAGCAGCCAAGCGAACTGTGCGAGAAACATAATCACTGTCGCGAGCCCGGCGGCGACGGACGCGATGAGGATGTCGCGGTTGTAGACATGCGACAGCTCATGGCCGAGCACGCCGCGCAGCTCACCCTCGTCGAGGATCTGCAGAATGCCTTGCGTGCAGCAGACGGCTGCGTTGCGCGGATTCCGCCCCGTCGCGAAGGCATTGGGCGCGTTGGTGGGTGACACGTACAAGCGCGGCATCGGCTGACGCGCGGCGGTGGACAGCTCGCGAACGATCCGGTACATAACCGGCTGCTCGGCCTCGCTCACCGGATAGGCCCGCATCGACCGCAGCGCCAACTTGTCGCTGTAGAAGTACGAGACGCCGTTTGTGACCAGCGCGATGATGACAGCGATCACCAGCCCGCCCCTGCCGAACTGGGCGCCGATCACGAGGATGATCGCCGAGAGCAGCCCCAGCAGGGCGGCGGTCTTCAGACCGTTGAACTGATGCACTTTGTCTCCTTGGGCGATCCTGTGACCGTACCAACGACATTAGCCAGCCAGCGCGTTCCCGCACCATGCCGACGGTCCGCTGCTATCCGATCAGTGCAGGTTGATGGACGAGCACATCGAGGACGATCTGCGGGAATACCGACAGGACGATTGCGACACCGAGCGTCACACCGAGCGCCGCGCCGAGCTCACCAGGGATCTTGTACGACGGTGGCGGCGCGGCAGGATCTGGCCTTGCGAAGAGCAGCCCGGCCCACGCGAGGTAGTAATAGAGCGCAATCACGGTGTTCACTGCCATGACCACCGCTAGCCAGCCGAGGCCGCCGGAGACGGCGGCCTTGAAGACGACGACCTTCGCGAAGAGCCCGATCAGGCCGGGAGGGAGGCCCGCCAGGCAGGCGAGGAAGAAGGCCAGACTCAGGGCAGTCACCGGCTCGGTCCTGACCAGGCCGCGGTAGTCCTCCAGCCGGTTCGCCGGCCGGGACCTGCCCACCGCCACGACCGCTGCGAACGCACCGAGGTTCATGACGGCGTAGACCAGCAGGTAGACGACCGAGGCGGAGAGCGCATCGCCGACGCTCGTCCCGGTCTGGCCGGGTGGTGCGGCTACCGCCACCCCAAGGGGAACGAGGACGTAGCCGGACTGTGCGATCGAGGACCAGGCGAGCAGCCTCACAGCCTGCCGCTGCCGCAACGCAACCAGGTTGCCGACGGTCATGGTGAGCGCAGCCAGCACCGCCACGACCGGACCCCAGATATCGGAGTACGGCGCGAAGGCGAGGCTCACGACCAGGATGAACCCGACGAAGCCCGCGGCCTTGGTAACAACCGACAGGTATGCAGCCACCGGCACGGGCGCGCCGACATACGTATCCGGCAGCCAGCCGTGAAACGGCACGGCCGCCACCTTGAACGCGAACCCGACGAGAGCAAGCACCACGCCGACCGCCACCACCGCCGGCCGGGCATCCGTTCCGCCGAGCGCGACCGCGATGCTCGCCAGGTGGACCGAACCGGTCAGCCCGTAGACCAACGAGATCCCATAGAGCATCACCGCCGTCGATACCACCGACACGAGGAAGAACTTCACTGCCGCCTCGCCGCCCCGCGCGTCGTACCGCCGCAAGGCCACCAGCGCGAACGCCGGAAGGGAGACCACCTCGAGAGCGACCACCAGTGTCATCAGGTCTCTCGCCGCCGCTATCGTGGCGGCCCCGGCCGCGGAGATGAGCAACAAGAACCAGAACTCCCCCGCCGGCAATCGCTGCTCGACCACGGTGTTGGCCGACATGAGAACGGCGACCAGTGCGCCACCGAGCGCGAGCAGCTGGAACACGAGAGTCAGGTCGTTGACGACGTACGAACACAGCCGAACACTCTCTCCGCCGGCAAGGCAGAAGGTGCCGCGAGGGTCGCCGCGTAGCGGCAGCATCGACCCAAGCGCTCCGACGAGACCCGCGGCGGCGACCCACGCCAGCATCGGCCTCTTCGAGGGCGGCAGGAAGAGATCGATCACGAGGATCGCCAGGCCGGTCAGGACGGTGATCAGTGGCGGCGCGATGGCCGCGTAGTCGATCGACTGGACCAGCGACATCAGCCGGCTCCGAGGAGCGTGTGGACGGCGGGGTCGGTGACGGCGAGGAGCACCTTCGGCCAAAGCCCGGCAAGCAGGATCAGGACGACGAGCGGCACCCAGGACACCCACTCGATCGCGCGGACATCCAGCCACGCAGAGGCCGCTTCCCCAGTCCCGGCACCGACCGGGCTCCAACGCGGCCGGCTCTCCCCCATCGCGACCCGGCGGAGCATGACGAGCAGGTAGACGGCGGTGAGCAGCGTGCCGACCCCGCCGATAGCCATGAGCACCAGGAAGTATGGCCGGTGCAATACCGCAGCCGGATCGAAGGCACCGAACAGGGTGAGCACCTCACCCCAGAACCCCGCGAGGCCGGGCAGCCCAAGCGAAGCCACCGCGGCGAACGCGAGCACCCCGCCCAGTCGCGGCAGCCGCTCGTAGAGCCCGCCGCCCAACTCCGCGAGCGCCGAGGTGTGATGCCGGTCCTTGATCGCACCGGCCAGGAAGAACAGCAGGCCCGTGATCAAGCCGTGCGCGACATTGGCGAACAGCGCTCCGTTGATACCGACAGCGGTCAGCGTCGCGATGCCGAGCAAAACGAAGCCCATGTGCCCAACGGAGGAATAGGCGATCAGTCGCTTCAGGTCAGCTTGGCCCAGGCAGGCGAGAGACCCATAAACGATGCCGATGACAGCCAAGGCGCCGATGTACGGCGCGAACTCGCGCGCTCCGGCGGGGAGGACCGGCACCGCGATGCGTATAAGTCCATAGGTGCCCATCTTCAGCAGAACACCGGCAAGCAGCACCGACCCCACGGTGGGCGCCGCGGTGTGCGCGTCGGGCAGCCAGCTGTGCAGAGGCCACATCGGCACCTTGACCCCAAAGCCGATCAGCAATGCGAGGAAGGCGACGACCTGAACGTTGTGCGACATCCCGGCGCCGTGTGCGGCCGCCAGCGCGACCATGTCGAGCGTTCCGGTCTTCACATAGATGAGGAGCAGCCCGAGCAGCATCACCGCCGACCCGAGCAGGGTATAGAGGATGAACTTGTACGCTGCCCGGGCGCGATCCTCCGCGCCCCAGTAGGCGATGAGGAAGTACATCGGGACCAGCACGGTCTCGAAAAAAATGAAAAAGAGGATCAGGTCGAGCGCCACGAACGTGCCGAGCATCCCCGTCTCGAGCAGCAGCAACAGCCCGATGAAGGCCCGTGGCCGTGCATCGGCCGGTGCCGCAGTGGGGGTGGAACCCGGTACTTCGGCCTCCCCAGCCGCCGACGGAATCACCCGGGTCGAGTAGAGCGCGCAGAGGAAGGTGAGGAGCGCGGTCAGGACGACCAGTGGCAGGGAGATACCGTCGACCCCGAGGTGGAACCTCAGATCGAGAGCAGCCGCCCAGGTCACGTCGGTCTGCGCCTGCATCTCGCTCGCCCGGCCGTAATCAAAGCCGGCCATGATGATCGCTACCGCCGCCAGGGCGAGGCCCGTCGTCACGACACCCACCAGGCGCGGCCAGTCGGTGCCGGCCGTGGTACGTCCGCCGTTCGGACGCGCCGTCCCATCCGGCGCCCGGCGGGGTCCGATCAGTGACGCCAGCAGCACAAGGCAGCCGGCGAGCGGCGCGAAGACTGCGACGACAAGGAGGCCGCTCATCCGACGATCACCGCCACCGACAGGGCGATCGCTACCGCGCCGATGAGGACTCCGGCCAGGTAGGTCTGCACATTGCCGTTCTGCACCAACCGCAGCACACCGCCCAGTCGCCGCGCGCCGGCGCCGGACCCGATCACAGTCCTGTCGACCACATTGGCGTCGATGAAGAGCACGGCTCGCGCGGCCGCGTAGGTCGGCTGCACGAGCGCCTTGTCGTACACCTCGTCGCTCCCGTAGCCGCGTTCCACCCATGCGCGGGAACGCCCGAGCAACGCGTCCGCGGGGTCGCCCGCCGGCTCGCGTCGCCACACCGTGTACGTCACGAGGAGCCCGACGGCGACCACCGCCAGTGACACCACCGTCGTCGCCACGCCGGGCGTGAATCGTGCTTCGGTCTCGGGAAGCACGACCAGGCCGGGAACCGCCGCCGTAGCGGTGTCGCCAAGCCAGCGGGAGACCCCACTGCTGGCTAGCCCGAAGAAACCGAGCAGCGCCGATGGGATGGCGAGTGCGACGAGCACCCAGGTCATCGCAGGCGGCGCGTCATGCGGCACCGACTCGGCTGGCGCCACGACCATGCCGGACTCGGACGCGCCAGGCGAAGCAGCACCTCCGGCCGCGGCAGCAGCCGACGGCGTGGTGTGAAGGGCTCCTTCGCGCGGTCCGACCGCATCAGGCCGGATGAAGGCCATGAGCCACAGCCGCAAGCAGTATGCGCCGGTGACCCCCACGGTCAGCAGAGCAGTAAGGAAGACGATCCAAGCCGCCCAGCCCTGTGGAAGCGCGGTGAACACTGTCTGCGCCGACCCGGTGTCGACGATGCCCGCTGCCCCGCCGGACGTGGCCGCATGCTCGGTGGCGGTGAGGATCGCCTCCTTGCTGAAGAAACCGGACAGCGGCGGCAGGCCGGCCAGCGCAGCAAGCCCGATGGTCATCGTCGCGAATGTCACCGGCATCGAGCCGCGGAGCCCGCCCATTTCGCGAAGCGAGTTCGTGCCGATGGCGTGGATGACCGCACCCGCGGACAGGAACAGCAGCGCCTTGAAGGCGCCGTGAGCGAGCAGAAGGAACATGCTCGCCTCGGGCGCACCGACTGCTAGTCCGGCGCCCATGTAGGCAAGTTGGGACATGGTCGAGTAGGCGAGGACGCGCTTGATGTCGTCCTGGGCGAGCGCCGCCAGGGCCGAGCCCAGCATGGTGATCGAGGCGATCAGCGCGAGCACGGTCAGGGTCGCCTGCGACGCCGCGAAGGCGGGGTAGAGCCGCGCGATGAAGTACATCCCGGCCGCGACCATCGTCGCGGCGTGGATGAGCGCGCTGATCGGGGTCGGACCGGCCATCGCGTCGGGCAGCCAGGATTGCAGCGGGAACTGCGCGGACTTGCCCACCACCCCCCCGAGCAGGAGCAAGGTCGCGATCGTCACATGCTCGATCCGCCCATCGCCGACCGCCGCGAGCACGTTCCCGATCTTGAACGACCCGGCCTCCGCCCCGAGCACGAAGATCCCGAAGAGGAATGGCACGTCGCCGAGCTTGGTCATCACGAACGCTTTGACCGCGGCGGACTGGGCCCAGTCCCGTTCCCAGTAATGGCCGATCAGGAAGTAGGAGCAGATGCCCATGACCTCCCAGCCGACGAGCAGCACGATGAGATCGGCGGACAGAACGACCAGCAGCATCGCCGCGGTGAACAGCGAGACGAACGCGGTGTACGAGGAGTAGCGCCGGTCGCCTTCCATGTACTTCGTCGAATAGACCTGCACGGCCAGAGCCACCAGGCAGACCATGATCGCAACGGTCGATGCCAGCCCATCGACGCGAGTACCGAGCACGATCGGGATCGATCCGGTCGGGGTTAGCTGTGTGGTGTGCTCCACGGGCGGTCCCCCGTGGGGGGTGCCGGCCGCGACCAGGATCGCCGCCAGCGTCGCGACGGCCGTACCACCCATGCCGATCGGTCCGATGCCGCGCGGCCACCGTCCCCCGGACAGCAGCCCTAGCGCGGCCGCGACGAATGGCGCCGCAGGAATCACCCACGCCAATGGCGTCACAACGGCCACCCCGCTTTGACGGCATGGGATCGGGTGACCTCGGGTCCGCGGTGTCGGCGCATCGGGCTACCTGGCACCACCACGGTCGGGCTCCAGCATCGCCTCGTGCTGGCGTTCACCGAGATCGCGCAGCGCGTCGACATCGGCGGTCTCGCGCTGGCGGAAGACGAGCAGCACGATCGCGAGTCCAAGACCGATCTCGGCGGCCGCGATCGTGATCACATACAGGGTGAAGACCTGGCCGGCGTGCAGCCGATCTCCCAGCCACACGTCGAACGCAACGAAGTTGAGGTTGACCGCGTTGAGCATCAGCTCAACTGACATCAGCACGAGGATCGCGTTGCGCCGGGCGAGGACGCCATAGATGCCGACGCTGAACAACAGCGCGGACAGGACCAGCGGATAGAGCAGGTGCACGGGTCACCTCGCCCCACCCTGCGAGCCCGTGCTCTCGCTCACAGAGGCAGTCCGGTCGCCGTCTTGTGCGGGCACCGTCGGGGCCGCCGCGCCGGCTGGGCCTCTAGCGGTGCCGCCCCCGGCGTCGAGCCGGTCGCCGCCCGGCCGGCCGGTTCCGTCGCTGCCACCGGCCAGGCCGGGCGCTCCCGCCGTCGCACCGGCCGCCGGCCGGGCCTCGTCCGGGTTGCGGCGTGTCAGCACGACCGCGCCGACCAGCGCGGCGAGCAGGAGGACAGAAAGAATCTCGAACGGCAGCACCCAATAGCGGAAGATCGTCTCACCGATCCCGCGCGACGCCCCGGCGACGCCACCGTGCAGTTCGATGTACTCGCGCCGGAACGCCTCGATGATCACAGTGATGAGGGTGCCGCCGGTGGCGCCGGCGACGATGGCAGCCGCCCACCGATTTCCACTGGTCAGCTCGGCCGAGTATCCGATCGGAGCACGGGTCAGCATCAGCCCGAAGAGGAGGAGTACGACGACCGCGCCAACATAGATGAGCACCTGCACCCAGGCCACGAACTCCGCGGTCAGCAAGAGGTAGCACCCAGCGAGGGCGCCGAGCGTCACCACCAGCCAGAGCGCGGCATGCACAAGGTTGGGCGAGCCAACGACAAGCAACGCCGCGGCTACAGCCACGGCGCCGAGCAGCGCGAACAGAATCTCGATTCCCGTCATCCGCCGCTCCGTGGCTCGCCCTCGCTGCCCTCGTCGCCGCGGACCGGCCTCTCTGCGCCCGCCGCGGCGGCTTTCTCCACAGCAGCGCGGGCCAGGGCGGCCTCCTTGGGCTCGTCGGCAGCGGGATCAGGGGCGGGCGGCGGCGGAACCGTCCACATCCACTCGCGCAGCCGGTCCTTCTCGTGAGTCAGGTCACGAATGTCGAATTCGGAGTACTCGAACTCCGGTGACCAGAACAGCGCGTCGAACGGGCACACCTCGATACAGATCCCGCAGTACATGCACAAAGAGAAGTCGATCGCGAACCGGTCGAGCACATTGCGGGTGCGGTCCCGAGCACCGGGCTCCTTGGCTGGAACGACCTCTTTGTGCGAGTCGATGTAAATGCACCAGTCAGGGCACTCGCGCGCGCACAGCATGCAGACCGTGCAGTTCTCCTCGAACAACGCGATGACGCCGCGGCTGCGCGGCGGCAACTCGGGCAGGACATCCGGGTATTGCTGGGTCACCGACCGGCGCGTCAGATGCTGCCAGGTGACCGCGAGTCCCTTCGCGAGTCCCTTACCGGGAACATCCACGGGAGCAATCATGCTCGATCCACCCCCGTGCGCGCACCGGACCCTAGGACCTCTCTGATTTATTCACCCTGCTGCGCGGCGCCCGGACGCCGACCGGTTGGGTTCTCGCTCCCCAGGTAGCGCCGGTAGGAGGGCTCGCTGCGGCTTGCCGGACCACCGCCCGGACTGCCGCTCGCGACGGGCGAATAAATCATCGCGCTCCTAGGCGACTCGCCGGTTTAGAGGACCTTGACCACGCCGGTCAGCGCAAGCTGCAGCAGCGCGACCGGGATCAGACCGGCCCAGGAGAATTTCTGCAGCTGGTCTTCGCGCAGCCTCGGATAGCTCACCCGCAGCCAGATCACTACGAACGACACCGCCATCGTCTTGGTCAAGGTCCACAACCACCCGAGCTGGTCGTCGAACGGTCCCTTCCAGCCGCCGAGGAACAGCACCACGGTGAGCGCCGACAGCACGACGATCCCTGCGTACTCGGCGAGCAGAAAGAGCGCGAACCTGAGCCCGGTGTATTCGGTGTAAGGGCCGAAGATGATCTCGGAGTCGGCCACGGGCATGTCGAAGGGCGGACGCTGCAGCTCCGCCAGCCCTCCGATAAAGAAGACGAAACCGGCCGCCAGCTGCCAGATCAGCCACCAGGGCCGCCACTCCTCCACGATGCCGGTCAGCGACAAGGTGCCGGCGGCCATCGCCACGGAGGCAGCTGCCAGCACCATCGGGAGCTCGTACGCCATCAGCTGGGCCGCGGTCCGCAGCCCGCCGAGCAGCGAGAACTTGTTGGCGCTCGCCCAGCCGGCCATGAGCGTCCCGAGAACCCCCACGCCGGTCACGGCGAGGACGAAGAAGATGCCGACGTCGAGCGCCTGGCCGACCGCGTCCCCCGGCCCGATTGGGATGACGATCAGGACGACCAGGTAGGGAACCAGGGCGACACCAGGTGCCAGCGCGAAGACCAGCCGGTCGGCGGCCTTGGGCGTCACCGCCTCCTTCTGGGCGAACTTGACCCCGTCCGCGATCAGCTGCGCCCACCCGTGGAACCCGCCCGCGTACATCGGGCCGAGACGCGACTGCATGTGCGCCATGGCCTTGTGCTCGAGCTGGCCGACAATCAGCGGCAGCAGAAGGAACGCGCCGAGCACCAGCGCGAGACGCAAGATGATCTCCGGCCAGCTCATACCGCCGGCACTCCCATCATCCGGTCACCTCCGGCTCGGAGGTCGAGTCCGGCGAATCCGGCGCCGAGGGCGGGCGGGGGCCCCAGGTCTGCGGGTCGGGGACGCCCGGTGGGAGCATCCGGCGCCGCGCCGGCGCCGCGGCGGTGTCGCGGTCGGACTCGCCCGGCTCCTTGGCGCCCGGCCATGTCTTGGCGGCCCGGGCCGCCAGGACGAACTCCTTACGCAGCGGGTTGCCCTCGAAGCCATCAGGGAGGAGCAGCGGCACGAGATTCGGGTGGCCGCTGAACTGCACACCGAACATCTCGTACGTCTCCCGCTCGTGCCAGTTCGCGCCGCGGAAGACCGCGGCCGCCGACGGGACGACCGGCGCATCGCGCGTAACCCGGGTGCGCAGCAGCACATGGTGCCGCTCGGCCGGCGACCAGAGATGCACCACGATGGAGAAACCCTCGTCCAGTTCGTCGACACCGGTGAGCCAGTCGAAAAAGGAGCACCCAAGCTCGTCTTTGGCAAAGGTGAGCGCGTCGATCCACGCGCTGGCCGGGACGTCGACCGTGAGCTGGCCGTACGACAGCTCAGGCGCGGCATCGGCGCCGAAGCGCTCGTGGAACCTCGCGCCGAGCTCCTCGCCAGTCATCGCGAGTCCAGGTCGTCCCGGTTGGATGATCCGGGTTCAGGCAGCTCCCTCGCCGGCGCCGTACTGTCGACCGCGCCGGGCTGGTATCGATCCGCAAGCGACTCGGCCGCGATCTTCTCCTGCAGTTTGAGAATCCCTTGGAGCAGGGCCTCCGGCCGTGGTGGGCACCCTGGCACGTACACGTCGACCGGGACGACATGGTCGACGCCCTTGGTGACGCAGTACGAGTCCCAGTACGGGCCGCCCGAATTCGAACACGCGCCGAAGGAAATGACGTACTTGGGTTCGGGCATCTGCTCGTAGAGCCGCTTCACCGCGGGGGCCATCTTGTCGGTCACCGTGCCGGAGACGATCATCAAGTCGGCCTGGCGGGGTCCCGGCGCGAAGGGGATCACGCCGAGCCTGATGAAGTCGTGCCGCGACATCGAGGAGGCGATGAACTCGATGGCGCAGCAGGCCAGTCCGAAGTTGAAGACCCACAAGGAATAGCGGCGGCCCCAGTTAAGGATCAACCGGATCGGCTCAGGGGACAAGCGCTGCAACGGCCCGAGTGGCTGCAGCTGGAGTCGCTGCGTCACAGCCATGTCAACACGCCCTTCTTCCATGCGTACAGCAGGCCGATCGCGATGAAACCGAGGAAGACGAACATCTCCACGAGAGTTGCGACCCCGAATCCTGGCAGCGAGAAAACCGTCGCCCAGGGGAAGAGGAAAACCGCGTCGACTGCGAAGACAACATAGAGGTAGGCGTAGACGTAGTACCTGACATGGGTGTGCGCCCAGCCCTCGCCGACGGGGTCGACGCCGCATTCGTAGGTCAGCAGCTTTTCTCGTGTCGGCCGGCTCGGCCGAAGCAGCCAGTTGGCGGTCATGGCGACCACGAAGAAGCCCACGCCGATCAGTGTGATCAGCCCGACGACCGCATAGCTTCCGAAGTACCCGGTCACGATCACAGAGTGTATGCGCGCAGCGTCGCGGGCGAGCCACCGGCGGACATCTGCCCCACGGCGCGTGCGGGTCGTGGGTCTGGGCGTGATCGGGACGTACGATGGGGGCACCTGCGAAACGACGGTGTCCTCGGGGGTGTAGGTTCACCCCTTCAGAGGGTCCACCGAGCGGATCTAGGAGGCTTCACCGCAGCGCGGCACGATTGCCGTGAAGCGGCAGACCGCAGGGGTCCGAGGGGGTCTCCCTGCGGGCACGGTGCACCGAGGAGGCGCGTAAACGTGCCGAAGCAAGTTCAACAGGTCGATCGCGTGATCATCAGATTCGCCGGTGACTCGGGCGACGGCATGCAGCTGACCGGGGACCGGTTCACCAACGAGACCGCGACCTTCGGCAACGACCTCGCTACCCTGCCCAACTTCCCGGCCGAGATCCGGGCACCGGCCGGCACCCTGCCCGGGGTGTCGAGCTTCCAGCTCCACTTCGCCGACCACGACATCATGACCCCGGGCGACGCGCCGAACGTGCTGGTCGCCATGAATCCGGCCGCCCTCAAGGCCAACATCGGCGATCTCCCCCGCGGCGCGGACGTGATCGTCAACACCGACGAGTTCACCCCACGTGCGCTGACAAAGGTCGGTTATGCGAGCAACCCCCTCGAGGACGGCTCGCTCGACGGCTACTCGGTGCACCCGGTCGGCTTGACCTCCATGACGGTCGGGGCGCTCAAGGACTTCGACATCTCCAAGAAGGACGCCGAGCGGGCGAAGAACATGTTCGCTCTCGGCCTCCTGTCCTGGCTCTATCACCGCCCGACGGACGGGACGATCTCCTTCCTGAAGACCAAGTTCGCCAGCAGACCCGAGATCATGAAGGCCAACATCGCGGCCTTCCGGGCGGGCTATAACTTCGGCGAGACCACCGAAGACTTCGCCGTCTCCTACGAGGTGATGCCGGCGCCAATGGCGGCCGGCCGCTATCGCAACATCTCCGGCAACCTCGCCCTGGCATACGGCCTGATCGCCGGTTCGCAACGCTCTGGGCTGCCGCTCTTCCTCGGCTCCTACCCGATCACGCCGGCGAGCGATGTTCTGCACGAGCTGGCCAAGCACAAGCGGTTCGGGGTCCGGACCTTCCAGGCCGAGGACGAAATCGCTGGCGTCGGTGCCGCACTTGGCGCATCCTTCGGCGGCTCGCTCGGTGTCACCACGACCAGCGGACCAGGACTCGCCCTCAAGGCAGAGACGATCGGTCTCGCGGTCTCCCTCGAGCTGCCGCTCATCGTCTGCGATATCCAGCGCTCCGGGCCCTCGACCGGAATGCCGACCAAGACCGAGCAGGCCGACCTGTTGCAGGCGATGTACGGCCGCAACGGCGAGGCGCCGGTCCCCATCGTGGCCCCGCGCTCACCCGCAGACTGCTTCGACATCGCGATCGAGGCGGTCCGGATCGCCACTACCTATCGCACACCGGTGCTGCTGCTCTCAGATGGCTACCTCGCCAACGGTTCCGAGCCGTGGCGGATACCCGCCGTCGACGACCTACCCAACCTCGGGGTGGAGTTCGCGACCGAGCCCAACCACCCGCGCGACGACGGCACCGCCGAGTTCTGGCCCTACCTGCGTGATCCGCGGACTCTCGCTCGACCATGGGCGATCCCAGGGACTCCGGGACTCGAGCACCGCATCGGCGGCATCGAAAAGGCGGACGGTCACGGCAACATCTCCTATGACCCGGTCAACCACGACTTCATGGTCCGTACCCGCCAGGCGAAGGTCGACGGAATCGCGGCGAGCATTCCGCCGCTGGAGGTCGACGATCCCTCTGGCGAGGCGCGCGTCCTCGTGCTCGGCTGGGGTTCGACCTACGGGCCCATCGGAGCCGCATGCCGCCGCGTCCGCTCCGAGGGCCTGCCGGTGGCCCACGCGCACCTGCGCCACCTCAACCCATTCCCGACAAATACGGGAGAGGTCGTACAGAAGTACGACAAGGTGGTCATCCCAGAAATGAATCTCGGCCAGCTCGCCCTGCTGATCCGCGGACGGTTCCTCGTCGACGCGATCAGCTACAACCGGGTGACCGGCTTGCCGTTCAAGGCCGAGGAGCTGGCCGGAGTGATCGAGGACGTGATCCACAGTGCCTGACACCGTGTCGCCCATCCCTGCACCCCGCGACACGACCGGGCTCGAGCAGGTGACGAAGGGCCTCGAGCTCGTGCCGAAGACGGACGCCAAGCAGTCGGCCAAGGATTTCAAGAGCGACCAGGAGGTCCGTTGGTGCCCTGGCTGCGGTGACTATGCGATCCTCGCCGCCGTACAAGGCTTCCTGCCCGAGCTCGGGCTGCGCCGGGAGAACATCGTCTTCGTCTCTGGCATCGGCTGCTCGTCGCGGTTCCCCTATTACCTGAACACCTACGGCCTGCACTCGATCCACGGCCGGGCACCGGCGATCGCAACCGGGCTGGCGGCCTCGCGACCCGACCTGTCGGTGTGGGTCGTCACCGGCGACGGCGACGCGCTGTCGATCGGCGGCAACCACCTCATTCACGCGCTGCGCCGCAACGTCAACCTCAAGATCCTGCTGTTCAACAACCGGATCTACGGACTGACCAAGGGCCAGTACTCACCGACGTCGGAGCTCGGCAAGATCACAAAATCCACCCCGATGGGCTCGCTCGACCACCCGTTCAACCCCATCTCGCTGGCGCTCGGCGCGGAGGCGACCTTCGTCGCGCGGACGATCGACTCCGACCGGAAGCACCTCACGTCGGTGCTGCGGGCGGCCGCCGCGCACCGCGGATCGGCGTTCGTCGAGATCTACCAGAACTGCAACATCTACAACGACGACGC
>DASYTV010000431.1:0-2786 GCA_036001885.1 Actinomycetes bacterium | reverse complement strand
TGAGCTGGGGCTCCAAGGTACCTTCGAGATGCAGATGCAGCTCGGCCTTGGGCATCCGTTCGATGAATGACGACAGCTCGGTCATCGTCGAGCCTCCATCCGGTTCCGGTTGCGAGCCTCCCACAGCGTCCCTTAGGCCGGCCCGAGGACCGGCTCGAATCGTCTCATGTTGACCACATCGATGGCGCCGATGTCCGTCATCGCGTACTCCGGGATTGCGGTGATGGGCAGGAAGGACATGTACATGAACGGTCGATCGAGGGCACATCCGAGGCGCCGGGCCGCCGCCTCCAACCGCTCTTCCCGTCGGGCCATCTCCTCAGGTTCGAGGTCGGCGACGATGCCCCCTATCGGCAGCTCCAGGAATTCGACGACCTGCCCGTCGACGGCCACGGCCTGGCCGCCGCCCTCGTCGGCGATGCGGTTGATAGCGACGGCCATGTCCTCGCTGGTGGTCCCGACGCAGACGATGTTGTTGTCATCCGGCGCCGTCGAGGTGGCCAGGGCGCCCGACTGCAGCCCGAAACCGGAGATGAAGGCGACGGGTCTGTTGCTGGTCCTGCCATAGCGTTCCACCACGGTCACGTACAGAACGTCCTGATCAGTGTCGGGCAGGACGACTCCGTTCTCGGCCCTGAGCGCTACGTCCCGCCGCTTCCGCACGAAGATTCGTTCGGTCATGCCGATCGCCAGCACGTTGACTCGACCCGCCTCGGTGTCGGTGTGGACCGCGAGGTCATCGGGCGCGACCGGGGCGACGGGAAAGGGGCCGGTGAGAAGCGCGGTTCGAGGCGGTGGTTGCTGTTCGTCGATGAGTGCGCCGTCCTGGGCCACCAACCTGCCATTGGTGATGACCTGGTGGACCTTGAAGTCGTCGAGGTCGTCCACGATCAGGACGTCGGCGATGCGCCCGGGGGCGATGGAGCCGATGCGGTCGTCGATGCGGTAGGCCTCGGCGCAGTTGATTGTCGCCATCTGAACGGCGACCACCGGATCGACCCCCTCGTCAACGGCCATCCTGATCAGATTGTCCAGGTGGCCCCGCTCCAGGATGTCGGAGGCGGACACGTCGTCGGTGCAGAAGCTGACTCGGCGCGCCGCGGAGGGGACGTCCCGAGTGATCACCCGGATGTTCTCCTTGAGGAAGTGGGCGAATGAGGACTCGCGGATCCCGAGGAACATGCCGTTTCGCAGCTTCTCCAAGGACTCGGCAGCATCGTAGCTTTCGTGGTCGAGGCGGATGCCGGCCGACAGGTAGCTCGAGAGTGCGAGACCTCGGGACATCGGCGCGCAACCGAATACCAGCAAGCGGTTCTGCCGGGCGATCTGGATCGCGGCGAGCACCGCCTCATCCTCTTCCTGGACGAACTCGCGGACGGTCTCCCAAACCCCGATGCATTCCGGCCACTGCTGGGACACGTGGTGATCTTCCGGTCCGAAGTAGTAGCCCACCGTCGAAGTGGGGATCGTGTAGGGCGTCTTGCAGGGCGCTCCCCAGAAGACCTTGAGCGCGGTCGCCTCCGCTTCGTCCAGGAACTCCCGCACGCCTCGGAGGCCGGCAACGACCAGGATCTGATCGAGACCCGAAACGACGCTGGTCGTGCCGAGGGGAACGAGCAGCTTGGCAAGGCTGGTCACCGACAGCTTGCTGCACTCCATGTGCAGGTGACCGTCGATGAGCCCTGGCGTCAGATAGCGACCGGCGGCGTCAACGACGCGGGTGCCGTCTCCGGTATGCGGCCAGACGTCCCCGACCGCGACGATCGTCGCGCCAAAGATGGCCACGTCGGCCGGATAGATCTCCGCGGTGGCAACGTTCACCAGGCGGCCGTTGGTGATCACCAGGTCCGCCTTCAGCTCGCCCGCTCCTGCTCGTACGAGCTCGCTGACGTTGGCGTTGCGGTGGCCGTTGGTCATGGTCACTCTCCTTCGCCTCCAGCCGTGTCCTGCACCATAGCCATGGGCGGCGCCCTGATTCGTCCTCAGCCTGCGCGACAGCCAGATTCGCCTCGCCCCTTGAAGCTACACGGCATGGGCGGCGATGAGGATCGCGGCCTGCGGGTCGGGCCATGTGTCGGCGGTCGCCTGCGATCATCGGGTTTGCGTAGCAGGCCTGGCCAAGGCGGCCGGCTGGACGCCCCTGAACTCCGCTTCATACCGGTGGGGCGCCATCCGGCCTCAGCCTTCCTGGCTTGGGTGGTCGGGCCGGCGGTGGGCGGACGCAGCCGGCAAACGCTGGCGACCGGCCCCGGAACGGGCCTGCCGGACGAGGAGACGAAAGAGGTCCGCCGCGGCCGGGACCGCGCCCCGCTTGAAGCCCAGGAAGAGCACGATGATCACAGCTGACCAGACGCCGACCTCCGCCACGGCAGGTTCGGTTTCTGTGTCCTGTGTCGGCAAACTACCTGGTTTACCTGGACGTCTGATCGGGCTGGTCGGCGCCTTGGCGCAAATGGATGGCGGCATGCAGGAGGCGCCAGCTAAGCTGCGCCGTGCCCGAAAACTACTTCGACGAACGGATCGCCAAGAGCTACGAGGCTTAGCTTCGCTTTTTAACCTGGCGGGTGGGTGTGGGTCGACGTGGAACGGCCACCGCGCGATGCTCCCGAGTACGACCAAGTGCTCGGAGGTGCGTGGTGGCCGCGTGTGGAAGTGTGCGCCAGTCGGATCGACTGTGCCAGGGGCTGGAGGTCGTGGAGGGCTTCCGCACCGCGCTGTACGGCTGTGCGACTCGCCGGGCGGATGCGTGGTTTGAGCTGTGTGATGCGCTGCTGGTGACCGAGCGG
>DASYTV010000430.1:0-2045 GCA_036001885.1 Actinomycetes bacterium | reverse complement strand
CGGACCGTCGAATCTCAAGCTGTCGGCGCGTAGCAGGAACACGGCGATGGTGCGGCCGCTGGCGCGGGTGGCGTATGCCGTTCCACCGGGATAAATCGCCAGACACTGCTGCCAGACTGCCTCTCGCGCGTCACCCGCAAGCTCGTCGGCTACGACTCGGCGAATGTGGCCATGCACGACGATCCGTGCGTGGGGATCTCGACGCAAGTTCAAACACCACGCTGGATCATGCGCACGCCCGAAGTTTCCGGCCGCAACAGCGATGTCGTCCTGGATCGGGAAACCCAGCACGGGCACGGTGCGGGGCACGCCGGTGCGTGCTCCGGTCGTGGTCAGCATGATGACGGGGAGTCCCGACAGGGCCGCTGTCAGGGTTCGTCGGCCGCCGCTGAGTCGGAACACGATCCGGTCGAGCCGGTGAAGGACCCTGGCAAATAGCCAGGCGCCCGAAGTGGTTGCCGCAAACCACCGAATCCATCGCTGGTGAGCTCGGGTGGAATCCTCGGCTGGCGCCCTCACCACCCCAGTCTGTGCCCGCAGCCCGCCCTCTGCACCCGTCGCATCGTCAGATTGGCGTCCGACGCAGCGGCCATGGGAAGTAGCCGACAGCGGCTACTTAGAGACTTCTCGTAGGACCGGTGTCTGGCCAGACTCGGTCTGATCGCGGCTACATGTGAGCGCGTTAGTGCCCGCGCCGTTCGATGCCAAGGCTTGCTTCCTCACTGAAGTTCCCATGACCCGGCCGACGACCTCTCTCCGAGTGCCAGCCGCTATTCGACGACCGTGTGGAGGCGGTGGTCAACCTGACGTTGTGACGGCAGATCCGCGCACTGACAGCAGCAGTGAGCGGGCGCGTCTGCCAGCGGAACGGTGACGGTGGGCCTGGCTATCGGGGCAGGCCTGCGGTCTAATGAGAGCGCAGCCGTCTGGGGTGGCACCGCTGCTTCTCGGGCCTTCGACGGCGGGGGAATCTGACCGGAGAAGGAGCCGAACAATGTCACTCTCACGCGCGATCCGACGAGCGGGAACATTAGCTGGGGTGGCTGTCCTAGCGGTCGGAGGGACCGCGCTACCGGCGAACGCCGCCGACTTCGTGTTCCCGTCCTGCCCCGGGTTCGACATCGGTCTCACACCCCTGACCAGTCACGGCAACCCCGTCCAGGCCGGCCCCCGGGCGGTCGTGGCAGCAGGTAGCGGAACAAGCACCTTGGACAACGAGACCACGGGAGCGACGATCACCTTCCGTGGCGCCGGCGCCTTCAATGCTGAGGAAAACCCCGACGGCTCCGTTACCCTCACCGCCACGGGACGAACGATCGTGTTCTTGTTCGACACGGACCCGGGTGGGCCCGCGACCACCCTGTACACAGGGGGGGTCGTGAGCGTGGTGAGCGCTGACGGGACGTTCAGCGTCATTTCGCACACGGGCGGAACCGTCGACATCTGCGCCCTCCTCGGCAGTTAGCCGAGCGTCCTCAGCCCCATAGTGGTTCCGCGGACGACACGACGGCTCGGCTCCTCGGAGCAAGCACTCCGACCGGGCTGGACGGTAGTTCCGTGCGGTCTTTGGGCAGCCCGCTCATCGGCAAGACAGCGTGGTTGCCCCGCTCGGCGGCCAGGTCCCCCATGCCATGTAGGCGGCGAGGCTGTAGTTGGGTGCCGGTCGTGGTTCTTGCGCCCGGTCGTAGCGCATGGTGGTGCGCGGATCGGCGTGCCGGGCGGCGATCTGCACATCTCGGAAATCAACGCCGGCGTCGAGCATGGTGGTGACGAAGGTATGCCGGAGCATGTGCGGGTGCATCCGTGGTAGCCGCACCCCGGCCACCCGGGCGAGGTGTCGAAGCCGGCGGGTGGCGGCGTGCCGGTCCATCCGACCGCCTCGGGTGTTGAGCAGGATCGGCCCGGAGGCGCGGGCGGCGACGGCGCGGTCGATGGCCCGCCCGACTGCGGGTGGCAGCGGCACGAGCACGGTCTTGGTGCCCTTGCCGACCACCCGCAACACCCGGTGGCCGTGTTCCTCGCCGAGGTCGACGATGGCCGCGCTG
>DASYTV010000429.1:0-4363 GCA_036001885.1 Actinomycetes bacterium | reverse complement strand
CGCCGGCCCAGGGCATGGGCACCCGGCAGCCGTCCCGGCCGCGGATCGTGTGGCCAGATCGCTGCCAGACCGGGTCTTGGCGGACGTCGTCGGGTAGATCGACGACCTCTGGCAGGCCGAGCTCGTCGCCCTGGTAGATGTAGGCCGAACCGGGGAGCGCGAGCAGAAGCAGGGCGGCTGCCCGAGCCCGGCGTTGACCCTTGGCCCCGCCGCCGTAGCGACTGGCGCACCTGGCCACATCGTGGTTGGACAGCACCCAAGTGGCCGGTGCGCCGACGGCGTTGGTGGCATCCAACGAGGTCGTGATCGCGTCGCGCAGCTTGCGGGCGTCCCAGATGGCCTTCAAGAAGTCGAAGTTGAACGCTTGGTGCAGCTCGTCCTGGCGCACATACCGGGCCAGCCGCTCCGGGTCCCGCACCCATGCCTCGGCCACGGCGATGCGCTCACCGCTGTAGCTATCGAGAACCTTCCGCCACTCGCGGTAGATCTCGTGCACACCGTCCTGGTCGAAATAGGGGCGAGGCGGGTTCGCGTCTCTATCGGTCCGTTCCACTCGGCCGACATCGGTGAGCAGCGGGTCCTTCACCAGTCCGTGTGCCACGTCCACCCGGAAGCCGTCCACGCCGCGGTCGAGCCAGAACCTCAAGATCGCCTTGAACTCCTCGGCGACGTGAGGGTTCTCCCAGTTCAGGTCGGGCTGCTCGGGGGCGAACAGATGGAGGTACCACTCGCCGGGCTCCCCGTCCGATGATGGGAGCCGGGTCCAGGCCGGGCCGCTGAAGCCCGACTCCCAGTCGTTGGGCGGCAGCTCGCCGCCCGGGCCACGGCCGGGGCGGAAGACATAGCGGTCCCTGGCGGCGCTCCCCGGGGAAGAAGCGATCGCCTCGACGAACCACGGATGAGCCGACGAGGTGTGGTTGGGAACGATGTCGACGATCAACCTCAGGCCGAGGTCATGTGCTCGCTCGACGAGCGCGTCGAAATCCGCCATGGTGCCGAAGATCGGATCGATCTCGCGGTAGTTGGCGACGTCATAACCGCCGTCGGCCATGGGCGAGACATAGAAGGGGGTCAGCCAGACTGCGTCGACGCCGAGATCCTTGAGGTAAGGCAGCCGGCGGCAGATTCCAGGCAGGTCCCCGATCCCGTCGCCGTTGCCGTCGGCGAAGCTGCGCACGTAGATCTGGTAGATCACGGCACGTTGCCACCACGGCGATCGCTTCACCTCGCTCATACACCGCCTATTATCCGGCGCCCACGGTCGAGGGTGACCACCTCATCGAAGGCCTCGAGTCCGGACGGACGATGAGTCACGACAACGAGGCTTCGGTCCTCCGCGACAGTGAGGAGATCACGAAGGAGATGATCGGCAAGGATTGGATCGAGATGGGCGTCCGGCTCATCGCACAGGAGGACAGGTACATCCGCCAGCAGCGCGCGGGCAAGGGCCAACCGTTGCCGCTGGCCTCCGGACAGCCGGTGTCCGTGCTCCCCGACGGGCGTTTGCAGGCCTCGTGGCAGGGTCTTGACCCACTCCCAGAGGCCGGCCCTGGCCAAAGCCTGGCTAAGTTCGCCTGGAGCCGCCGCCGGCCTGGCGAGGCGGAGGTTGGCCTCGACGGTCGAGTCGAAGATGTGTGCATCGGCGGCGGCGAGGCCGATGGTAGCCCTTAGGGTCTGCTCTGGAACCTCTATCAGCGGAACCCCGCCGAGCCTTATGTCGCCGGTGTACGGGCAGAAGCGCAACAGCACGGCGAGCAGCGTGGACTTGCCGGCGCCACTTGGGCCGACCAGCGCAATCCGCTTCCCCGGCGACAGGTCGAGATCGATGGCATGGAGCACGTCCTGGTCCGTGCCTGGCCAACGTGCGGCAAGTGCGCGCACCATGATCGTCGAGTTCGCCGGCCGCAGTTTGAGTGCACTAACTCTGGGCTCGGGCACCGGTGGCTCTGCGGCCATGACCTCGTCGACTCGGTCGAGGGATGCCGCGACCCGCGCCCGTTCATGGGCGGCCGCGGTCAGCCCACTGATCGCGTCGAAGCTCGCCAGGGGCAGCAACGCAAGAACGGCGAGCGCCGGTCCGTCCAATCGACCTTCCCCCGCCGCTGGTATCGCCACGACCAGTGTCAGGCTCGTCGTCAGCCCGAGTGTGAGCATGCCCAGCCCGGCGGCCGCGCCCTGCCCCCAGGCAAGTCGATACTCCGCTTTAGCCAAGCGGCCGGCCACCCGGCGGACTCGGGCGACGTGGTCCGGCAAACCACCGAGGACGGTCAGCTCGTCGGCCATGTCGAGTGACTCGACGGTCCGGCTTGCAAGATCAGCCCGATCGCTCTGCAGGCGCCGGTCCGACCATGCGGACAGTGCCACCAAGGTGTGTGGCACGACAAGGCCGGCGACGACCAGCCCGCAGGCCAAGACCACGGCGGCCACAGGAAGGAGCGCACCCGCTATGGCGGTCGCGAGGACCCCTGCGAGTGTGGCCGACGCCGATGGGATACGTACCCGCGCGTATCTGTCCTGGACGCCGCTCACGTCATCGGCGAGCCGGGTCAGGACGTCGCCTTGCCGCCATCCGGCCAAACCGGCGGGTGCCAGGCGGACCAGCCGGTGGTAGAGCTGGAGGCGTAGGCGGGCGAGCGCGACAAACGCGACCTCGTGCGCGAGCAGCCGCTCGGCATATCGGAATACGCCCTTCGAGATGCCAAATGCGCGAACCGCCACCACCGCGACCATCAGCTCGAGGACGGGTGGGTGCGCGGCTGCCCGGGCAATGAGCCAGGCCGCGACGGCGGTGAGTCCAATCCCGCTGCCGAGGGCGAGGAAGCCGGCGGCGATCGCAGCGGCCAGCCTCGCCCTCATCTGGTCACCACTGTGGCATCAGGCGACCCCGCAGTGAGGACCGTCGGGCGGTCCATCTCGACGACGGTGTCGGCGATGTCGAGCAGCCCCTGCCGATGAGTGACCACGACGACGGTCCGGCCGGGTGCGAACTCTCGCAGCGCCGCGGACAGCCGCCGCTCGCTGTCAAGGTCGAGATGGGCAGTCGGCTCGTCCAGGAGCACCAACGAGGCATCCGTCCGGAGGAACACACGAGCGAGGGCGACTCGCTGTCGCTGACCGGCCGAGAGCGCGGCAGAGGCATCGTGCCCATGCGGGTGGGCCGACCTTTGCTCGGCTGCGAGGAGATCGGCGATGCCCGCTTGAATCGCCGCGTCGACGACGGCGCTCTGGCTGACGTCTGAGCGCCCGATCACGATGTTGTCGACAATGGAGCCGGCCAGGAGCCGGGGATGCTGAGGGAGCCAAGCCAGCCGCCGGCGCCACTGCGCCGGATCGATCTGCGAGAGCTCAACGTCGCCAACCCGCGTCACGCCCTCATGAGGCGCGAGGAGCCCGAGCAGCAGCTTGAGCAGCGTCGACTTTCCGCTGCCGCTCGGGCCGACGACTGCCGTCAGCCGGCTCGGCGCGATGGTCAGACTCAAGTGGTCAAGAGCCGGCATGGCCCGATCCGGGAAGCGCACGGTGACACGGTCGAGCGTGATCGGGACGGCGGCCGGGTCTGGGAACGAGACGTACGGCACCACGGTGCCGTTGGCCGACCGGGCGTCCGCGATTACTGAGAACGCCTGATCTGCGGCGGCGATACCCGCCGCCGCAGCGTGGTACTCGGCTGCCGCTCGGCGCAGCGGCAGGTATGCCTCGGGGGCGAGGATCAGCAGGAAGAGCGCCGTCCGCAGGTCAAGGCCGCCATCGGCGAGGCGCAGCCCGACCGAGACCGCCACCAGGGCGACGGAGAGGGTCGCGGCGAGCTCGAGCACGAGTGCGGACAGCAGAGCCACCCGCAGTGTGGACATCGTGGCGATCCTGTATTGCTCAGTGACACGAGCGATCATCGTGGCTTGTGCCGACGCTCGACCGAAGATCTTCAACGTGGGAAGGCCGCGGATGACGTCAAGGAAGTAGTGGGACAAGACGGCGAGGACACGCCACTGCCGGCGGGTACGCCGCTCGGTGTACGTACCGACCAATGCGCCGAAGATCGGTATGAGTGGCAAGGTCAGCGCGACGATCAATCCCGCCGTGACATCGCGAGAAGCCAACGCGATGAGGACAACGATCGGGATGGTGGCCGCACGAATCATCTCCGGGATGTAGCGGGAGAAGTAGGGGTCGAGCGCATCAAGCCCGGGACCGGCGATGGCGACAATCTCGCCCGTCGGAGCGGGATGTGCGGCGGTTGCCCCGGCGCGGACGACCTCCGGGCGCAAGCGGCGCTTGGCAGAAATCGCTACTCGGCGGGGAAGGACAAGCAGGACTCCCGCGAGCAGCGCACGGCCGGCAAATACCACCAGGAGGGTGAGCACCC
>DASYTV010000428.1:0-12017 GCA_036001885.1 Actinomycetes bacterium | reverse complement strand
CCTCCGGGGAAGAGGGAGTCCCCGGTGAAGAGATGGGGGTGGCCGTTGGGGTCGTCGTACACCACGGCCACGCTCCCTGGAGTGTGCCCCGACAGGTGGATGGCGCGGAGCGTGCATCGTCCGACGCCGATCTCATCGCCGTCCTCCAGCACCACATCAGTGGCTCCGCCGATTCCTGGCGCGTCGAGCCGATGGGCCAGGGTGCGCGCGCCGGTCTCCTGCACCACCTCGGCGAGAGCCTGCCAGTGATCGCGGTGCCGGTGGGTTGTGAGGACCTGACCGAGCCCATCCGCGACGAGGCGGAGCAAGGTAGGCGCCTCATTGGCCGCATCGACGAGGAGCTGTTCGCCGCTGTCGCGGCAACGCAGAACGTAAGCGTTGTTGTCCATGGGACCGACCGCGACCTTGGTGAGCACGAGGTTGGTCAGTTCGCGGACGTCGGGAGGTCCGCCGACGGTGACATTGCCGTGGTACCTGGACATTCGTACCAGCCTCGGACGGAAGACGCTCAGGCACTCGGCGAGGCCGAGGGTGTGCGGCCAGGATTCCAGCTTCCGCGGGGTCCGTCGGCGGTTGGTCTCCCGGCCTTCCTCCCGAGCCACACCACAGCCAGGGCCGGAATGACCGGGCCCGGCAGGGAGTTGACTAGAGCCTCGCCGTTTTGTCGGTGACCCTGCCTACCATAGGCGCGGCCCGAAAGACTCGTTTGACTTAAGGATCGACCAGTTGTCCGAGGGGGCCCCTGTGGCCGACCAGCTGATCGTGCGCGGTGCGCGCGAGCACAACCTCAAGGACGTCTCGCTGGATCTCCCGCGAGACGCCTTGGTCGTGTTCACGGGCCTGTCGGGATCAGGCAAGTCCAGCCTCGCCTTCGACACGATCTTCGCCGAGGGCCAGCGACGATACGTTGAATCGCTGTCGGCTTATGCGCGCCAGTTCCTGGGCCAGATGGACAAGCCGGACGTGGACTTCATCGAGGGCCTGTCGCCGGCGGTGTCCATCGACCAGAAGTCAACCTCCCGCAATCCACGCTCGACGGTCGGCACGATCACCGAGGTCTACGACTACCTCCGGTTGCTTTATGCGCGGGCTGGCAGGCCGCATTGTCCCGTGTGCGGTCGGCTGATCGCCCGCCAGACCCCGCAGCAGATCGTCGACCGTGTGCTCGAGCTCGAGGAGGGTGCGCGGTTCCAGGTGCTGGCACCGGTGGTGCGCGCACGCAAGGGCGAATACGTCGAGCTCTTCCGCGAGCTCCAGATCAAGGGTTTCAGCCGGGTGCGGGTCGACGGCGTCGTCCACTCGCTCACTGAGCCGCCGACGCTGAAGAAGCAGGAAAAGCACACGATCGAGGTGGTCGTCGACCGGCTCACCGTCAAGGAGTCCGCCAAGCGGCGGCTGACCGATTCCGTGGAGACCGCGCTTGGCCTGTCCGGCGGCCTTGTCACGTTGGATTTCGTCGACCTGGCCGAGGATGATCCGCACCGCGAGCGGACGTTCTCCGAACACCTCGCCTGCCTCTACGACGACTTGTCCTTCGAGGAGCTCGAGCCCCGGTCGTTCTCGTTCAACTCGCCGTTTGGAGCCTGTCCGGAGTGCACTGGTCTCGGTACGAGGATGGAGGTCGACCCCGAGCTCGTCGTTGCCGATGAGAGCAAATCGCTCCACCAGGGCGCGATCGGGCCATGGGCCGGCGCTCACACGGTCGAGTACTTCGGCCGCTTGCTCGAGGCGCTCGGCGAGTCGACGGGCTTTCGTACCGACGTGCCCTGGTCGGACCTGCCGGCAAAGGCACAGAAGGCGATCCTGTACGGCCGGGATATCCAGGTTCACGTCCGCTACCAGAATCGTTATGGCAGGGAGCGCTCCTACTACACGACCTTCGAGGGGGTCATCCCCTGGGTACAGCGTCGGCACGGCGAGGCCGAGAGCGACTGGACCAGGGAACGCTACGAGGAGTACATGCGGGAGATCCCCTGCGCGGCGTGTAACGGCAAGCGACTGAAGCCGGTCTCGCTCGCGGTGACGGTCGGCGGCAAGTCGATCGCGGACGTGGCGGCCATGCCGATCGTGGACTGCGCGGAGTTTCTGCGGTCGCTAGAGCTGACCGCGCGTGAGCAGCAGATCGCCGAGCGGGTGCTCAAAGAGGTCAACGCGCGGCTGGGATTCCTGCTCGATGTCGGTCTCGACTACCTCACCCTCGACCGGGCAGCGGGCACGCTGGCAGGCGGCGAGGCGCAACGGATCCGGCTCGCCACGCAGATCGGCTCGGGCCTGGTCGGCGTTCTGTATGTCCTCGACGAGCCGTCGATCGGTCTGCATCAGCGCGACAACCACCGGCTGATCGAGACGCTGCTCCGGCTGCGTGACCTCGGCAACATGCTGATCGTTGTGGAACACGACGAGGACACGATCAAGGTCGCCGACTGGGTGGTCGACATCGGTCCGCGAGCGGGGGAGCACGGCGGGCACATCGTCCACACCGGACCGCTCAAGGGGCTGCTCGACAACACCGAGTCGATCACCGGTGACTACCTGGCCGGGCGGCGGCGAATCGAGATTCCTGCGATACGCCGGCCGCGGACCCCCGGCCGCGAAGTCACTGTTCACGGCGCCCGCCAGCACAATCTCGCCGACGTCACGGTCTCGTTCCCGCTCGGTTTGTTCGTCGCGGTGACCGGGGTCTCGGGTTCAGGCAAGTCGACGCTGATCAACGACATCCTCTACAGCGCGCTGGCGCGGGATCTCAACGGCGCCCGCACCGTTCCCGGCCGGCACCGGACGGTAACCGGGACAGAGAACCTCGACAAGATCATCCACGTCGACCAGAGTCCGATCGGTCGCACACCACGATCGAACCCCGCCACCTACACGGGCGTATTCGACCACATCCGCCGGCTGTTCGCCCAGACCACCGAGGCAAAGATCCGGGGCTACCAGCCCGGCCGGTTCTCGTTCAACGTCAAGGGCGGTCGCTGCGAGGCATGTTCCGGCGACGGGACGATCAAGATCGAGATGAATTTTCTCCCCGACGTCTACGTCCCGTGCGAGGTCTGCCACGGCGCTCGCTACAACCGCGAGACGCTCGAAGTCCACTTCAAAGGCAAGACCATCGCCGAGGTCCTCGACATGCCCATCGAGGAGGCCGCCAAGTTCTTTGAGGCCATCCCGGCCATCAGCCGGCACCTGTCGACGCTGGTGGAGGTCGGGCTCGGCTATGTCCGGCTCGGCCAGCCCGCGCCCACCCTGTCCGGTGGCGAGGCGCAGCGGGTCAAACTCGCAGCGGAGCTGCAGAAGCGGTCGACCGGCCGCACGGTCTACCTCCTCGACGAGCCCACGACCGGGCTTCACTTCGAGGACATCCGCAAGCTCCTCGGTGTCCTCGGCAGGCTCGTCGATCAGGGCAACACGGTCATCGTCATCGAGCACAACATGGACGTGATCAAGACAGCCGATTGGGTCGTGGATCTCGGACCGGAGGGTGGGTCAGGCGGCGGCCGGATCGTGGCGGAGGGTACCCCCGAGGAGATCGCGGACGTACCCGAGAGCCACACCGGGAAGTTCCTCACCGCCGTCCTCTCCCGAACCGACGACCCGCCCATTCGCCCTAAGCGTCGCCGCGTCAAGGCCGCCACCGCGGAGGCAACAGCTCGCTGACGTCCCCCTCCATGGGCGCCGAGCAGACTGCCTGGTCGAGCGGCGGTTGGCGCTTTCCCAGTACTGCGCCCAGGATGGCGACAGCCGATATGTCGATTTCCGACTGAACCGCTCTGCCTAGCTGTCCGTTGTTCCTCAGCAGAGATGGTCACGTCGCCGATTCAGGAGGGGACCCGCCAATGCCACATACGACCGACACGCAGCCGGACTCGACGCTTCCAGCCGTGATTGGGCAGGCGTCGCCCTCCCGGCGGCAGGTGCTACGCGGCGTCGCCGCTGCCGGAGTAGTCACGGCATCGGGATTGCTCGTGGCATGTGGCGGCGGTGACGACTCCGCCGGCGGCACAGCGACCGCCGGTTCGGGGACGACGACACCCGAGACGAGTGCGTCATCCTCCGAGAGCTCCTCCGGAGGTGGACAGGAGCTCGCGAAAACATCCGATATTCCGGTCGGTGGCGGAGTGATCTTCGATGCGCAAAAGGTCGTCGTGACCCAACCGACAAAGAACGACTTCAAGGCGTTCAGTGCCATCTGCACCCATCAGGGTTGCGTTGTGTCGAACGTGAGCAACGGGATCATCAGCTGTCCTTGCCATGGCAGTCAGTACAGCGTCAAGGACGGCTCGGTCCAGGGAGGACCGGCCCCGCGGCCGCTTCCCGAGAAGAACATCAAGGTCGAGGCGAATGAGATCGTTCTCGCCTGAGCGGCATGAGATTGCCGGCGGGCAGCTGCGCTCCCGCAGCAACGCAGGTCGGGAACAACTGCAGATGGACGGCGGCCGGTCGGGCGACCTCACCCGGCCGCCAGAGGAGTCGGTGCCTGCCGAAAGCGTCCCCGCGTCCTGCGGCAGGCACCGGCACCCCCTTCAGTCCGGCGTCGGAGATCCGGGGCTGTGTGGGTCGTCCGGCATAGGGTTCAAACGTGGCTGACCCGGCGACATACCGTCCCGCACCGGGCTCTGTGCCCGACTCCCCGGGCGTCTACCGCTTCCGCGACGAGCGGGGCCGGGTCGTCTACGTGGGGAAGGCCAAGAGTCTGCGATCACGGCTGTCCTCCTACTTCCAGGACATCGCTGGCCTGCACCCACGGACGCAGGCCATGGTCCTTGCTGCGAGTTCGGTCGAGTGGACCGTGGTCGGTACCGAGGTCGAGGCACTGCAGCTCGAGTATTCCTGGATCAAGGAGTTCGACCCGCGGTTCAACATCCGCTATCGCGACGACAAGAGTTACCCAAGTCTTGCCGTCACCTTGGACGAGGAGTATCCGCGGCTGCAGGTAATGCGTGGGGCCAAGCGCAAAGGGGTGCGCTACTTCGGCCCCTATGCACATGCATGGGCGATCCGGGAAACCCTCGATCTCCTGCTGCGGGTGTTCCCGGCGCGCACCTGCTCGAACGGTGTGTTCAAGAGAGCCCACCAGGTCGGCAGGCCGTGCTTGCTCGGCTATATCGGCAAATGTTCCGCGCCCTGCGTTGGCCGGGTGTCCGCTGACGAGCACCGCCGCATCGTCGAGGAGTTCTGCGACTTCATGGCCGGGCAGACCGCGACCTATATGCGGCGGCTCGAAAAGCAGATGCAGGTCGCGGCGGCGAACTTGGAGTTCGAGCAGGCGGCACGGCTGCGCGATGATCTCAAGGCCCTCGAGCATGCACTGGAGAAGAACGCGGTCGTGCTCGGCGACGGAACGGACGCTGACGTGATCGCGCTGGCAGAGGACCAGCTCGAGGCCGCGTTCCAGGTCTTCCATGTCCGCGGCGGGCGAGTCCGTGGCCAGCGCGGCTTCGTCGTCGACAAAGTCGAGGACGTGACCACTGGCGACCTGGTCGAGCATTTCCTGCAGCAGTTCTACGGCGCCGAGTCCGGCGACACCGTGCCGAAAGAGGTGCTCGTCCCAGCGCTTCCGGCTGATGCCTCCCCGCTGATGGATTGGCTCGGCGCCCGCCGCGGGAGCCGTGTCGAGTTGCGGGTACCCCGTCGTGGCGACAAGAAGGCCTTGCTGGAGACCGTCGCGCGCAACGCGACCGAGGCGCTCGCGCTGCACAAGACCAAGCGGGCGAGCGACCTCACCACGCGAAGCCGCGCCCTGCAGGAGATCCAAGAGGCGCTGGGCTTGCCTGAGGCGCCGTTGCGTATCGAGTGTTTTGACGTCTCGAACCTGCAAGGCAGCGAGGTCGTCGCCTCCATGGTGGTATTCGAGGACGGCTTGGCAAGGAAGTCTGAGTACCGCCGGTTTGCCATCCGCGGATTGGGGGCGACGTCCGGCGGCGACCCAGGACAGAACGACGTCGCGGCGATCTATGAGGTCGTCAGCCGCCGCTTCCGGCGTTATCTGGAGGAACAGGAGCGCTCAGGTGCGCTGGACCTCGGGGCAGCAGACCTACCCGCCGCTACAGGTGACGATCCGGATGGCATAGACGGGGATTCGGCCGGTTCGGATGGCACCAACGCTCGTCAAGCTGGGACAGGGTCGGAACCGACAGCGACCGAGGCCGATGAAGACGATGACGCCGGGACGACCGGGCGGACCGATGCGACGGTCCGCGTGCTGGCCGGTGCCCGCGCCGGCGGGGGCATGCCGGCTGGGATTGATCCGGAGACGGGTCGGCTGCGAAAGTTTGCGTACCCACCCAACCTTGTGGTCGTGGACGGTGGTGCTCCGCAGGTGGCAGCCGCTGCGCGCGCACTGGCGGAGCTCGGCATCGACGACGTCGCGCTGTGTGGGTTGGCCAAGCGCCTCGAGGAGGTGTGGCTACCTGGCGAGACTGATCCGGTGATCCTCCCCCGCACCAGCGAGGGTCTCTACCTGCTGCAGCGGGTACGCGACGAAGCGCACCGCTTCGCGATCACCTACCATCGCAAGCGGCGCTCGAAGACGATGACGACCAGTGCGCTCGACGGAATCCCCGGGCTCGGCGAGATGAGACGTAAAGCGCTCTTGCGGCGTTTCGGTTCACTCAAGCGGCTGCGCGCCGCCTCCGTAGAGGAGATCGCCGAGGCTCCCGGGATCGGCAGGAGAACGGCCGAGGCCATCGCTGCCGCCCTCGCGACCACCGCATCCAGCGGCCCCGCCGTCAATACCGCCACAGGTGAGGTGATCGAATGACGAACGTACCGAGCCACCCGGATTTTCCCATCATGACCAGCGACAATGGAGCCGGGCATCGGGATGGGGATGATTCTCAGGACCGGCCTACGAGCCGGCCCGCATGGTGAATCGGAGAGGTGGGGGGTTGGAGAGTGAGACGGCTGACCGGCCGGAGCTGGTGATCATCACCGGCATGTCGGGCGCTGGGCGTACGACGGCGGCGAACGCCCTCGAGGACGAGGGATGGTTCGTCGTCGACAACCTGCCTGCTGCGCTTATCCCGCCGATGGTTGAGCTGGCGGCTCGGGCACAGGGGTCGGTGCCCAGGTTGGCCGTCGTCGTCGATGTGCGGTCGCGGTCATTTTTCGATGCGCTGCAGAGCACGCGCGCCCAGGTGGTTGACCGGGATCTGGATGCCAGGATCGTCTTTCTCGAAGCGAACGACGAGGCTTTGGTCAGACGGTTTGAAAATGTTCGCAGGCCCCACCCGCTGCAGGGCGACGGCCGGGTCGTCGACGGCATCGCCCGGGAGCGAGAGCTGCTGCGAGACCTCCGCGGACAGGCTGACATTGTCATCGACACGTCTGTGCTGAACGTGCACGAGCTTCGGCGCAAGATCGATGCTGTGTTCCGCGAGGAGGACGAGCGTGGTCTCCGGGCGACCGTGGTCTCCTTCGGCTACAAGTACGGGCTGCCCGTCGACGCCGACCTCGTGGTCGACTGCCGGTTCCTGCCGAACCCGCACTGGGTGCCTGAGTTGCGGCCGAGCACCGGGCTTGACCCAGCGGTCAGCACATATGTGCTCGAGCAGCCTGGCGCCAAGGACTTCCTCGAGCGTTACGCGGAGGTGTTGCAGATCCTGGCGGAGGGCTACCGTCGCGAAGGCAAGCGATATGTCACGGTCGCGGTGGGCTGCACCGGCGGCAAGCACCGCAGCGTTGTCATAGCCGAGCAGCTCGCCAGACGGCTGACCGAGGACGGGGTGGAGGCGCAGGTGGTGCACCGCGACATGGGGCGCGAGTAGAACCCCGGATGATGCCGCCAGCGCGAGGGAGGCGCTAACGAGCCGCTCAGCTCGCCTGTGCTCGTTGCCGCAGTCGGATGTGACCTTCGACCGCGGTCCCAAGTGGGCATCGGCTGGCCCTGTCGACGTCCCGCGGGAGAGCCGGTCATGACCGTCGAGTGAACCGGAGGAGTAATCGTGCCCGAGGCGAATACCGCCGGCGTCGCGGGCCCGCCGCCCGGCAGCACCAGCGCCAGGATCGTTGCGCTGGGCGGAGGGCACGGTCTGGCTGCCTCGCTGGCGGCGTTGCGCAGGATCACCGACCAGCTCACCGCGGTCGTCACCGTGGCCGATGACGGGGGGTCCAGCGGGCGGCTGCGCCGTGAGCTCGGAGTAATGCCGCCGGGAGACTTGCGGATGGCGCTGGCCGCCTTGTGCGGCGATGATGAGTGGGGACGTACCTGGAGCGAGGTGATCCAGCATCGCTTCAGCCACGCGGGCGAGCTGCAGGGCCACGCGGTGGGGAATCTGCTCATTGTCGCGCTGTGGGAGCGGCTCGGCGACACGGTCAGCGGGCTGGACTGGGTAGGGCGGCTGCTGGGTGCCCGCGGTCGGGTCCTCCCGATGTCCTCCGTTCCGCTGGATATCGAGGCGACCGTGGAGGTGCGGCCTAGCGCCTCCGGCGTAGACGCGGGGACGACCCGCGCCACCTCCTCCGGGGTCGGCGAGGCGGTGGTTCGCGG
This sequence comes from Actinomycetes bacterium, assembly GCA_036001885.1. Lineage (GTDB taxonomy): Bacteria > Actinomycetota > Actinomycetes > JAKEEW01 > JAKEEW01 > DASYTV01. Next base: position 3,532 of record DASYTV010000428.1, on the reverse strand, counting down.
GCAGGAGGCAGTGGCGCGGTCGCCGTGGCCGGTCAAGGAGATCCGGCTTATTCCTGGGGCACCGCCAGCGTGCACTGAGGCGCTCGAAGCGATCGAGACCGCGGACTGGGTGTTCCTAGGGCCCGGTTCCTGGTTCACCAGTGTCCTGCCTCACCTGCTCGTACCCGAGCTGCGAAAGGCGGTCGTGGAGACTGAGGCGCGGCGAGCGGTCGTGCTCAATCTCGCTCCGCAGCTAGGGGAGACGTCGGGATTCTCGCCGGCCACGCACCTTGAGGTGCTGCGGTCACACGCACCCGAGTTGCGGATCGACGCCGTTGTGGCCGACCAGCAGGCCGTAACCGATATTTCGGGACTTGAGGCAGCCGCAGCACGGCTTGGCGCTGAAGTCCTTCTCGCCCCGGTTGCGCTGGGCGACGGCACGGCCCGGCACGATCCCGCCTTGCTGGCTCGCGCGTATGCCGCCCTCGTCTCTGGAACAATCTGACTCCATGGCGATGACTGCATCCGTGAAGGACGAGCTCGCCAGGCTCCCCGTCACCAAGCCGTGCTGCCGCAAGGCCGAGGTGTCCTCGCTGCTCAGGTTCGCCGGCGGTCTGCACGTCGTGACCGGCCGCATCGTGGTCGAGGCCGAGCTGGACACCGGAGTCGCCGCCCGGCGGCTACGCAAGGACGTCGCCGAGGTGTTCGGGCACGCGTCCGAGGTGGCGGTGATGGCGCCGGGGGGTCTGCGCAAGCACAACCGGTGGGTCGTGCGCGTGGTCCGGGACGGCGACGCGCTGGCCCGGCAGACCGGCCTGGTGGACGGCCAGGGCCGGCCGGTCCGTGGCCTTCCTCCGCAGGTCGTCTCCGGTGCGGTCTGCGACGCCGCAGCCGCGTGGCGGGGTGCGTTCCTCGCCCACGGATCGTTGACCGAGCCCGGGCGTTCGTCCGCGCTCGAGATCACCTGCCCCGGCCCTGAGGCCGCGCTCGCCCTCGTCGGTGCTGCTCGCCGGCTCGGTGTCTCGGCGAAGGCACGCGAGGTGCGTGGTGCGGACCGCGTGGTTGTCAGGGACGGCGACGCGATCGGCGCCTTGCTCACCCGGATCGGCGCGCACGAGAGCGTGCTGGCCTGGGAGGAGCGACGGATGCGCCGAGAGGTACGTGCCACCGCCAACCGGCTCGCCAACTTCGACGACGCGAATTTGCGCAGGTCCGCTCGGGCGGCGGTGGCCGCAGGCGCGAGGGTAGAGCGTGCGCTCGAGATCCTCGCGGACGAAGTGCCGCCGCACCTTGCATCAGCTGGGCAGCTGCGACTGTCCAACCGGCAGGCCAGCCTGGAGGAGTTGGGTCAGCTCGCCGAACCGCCGCTCACCAAGGACGCGATCGCCGGTCGAATCCGGCGGCTGCTCGCGATGGCCGATCGCCGGGCCGGCGAGCTGGGCATCCCCGACACTGAAGCGGGCCTCGCTCCCGAACTGCTCGCCACCTAACCCCCACCATTGGCATGAAGGGGCACCGTCACCCCACCGTCGGTGGGGTAGGGCACCGGGGTGGGGGAGGCTCGGGTAGGGTTCGAAGACGTTGAGCACTGCCGCTTCGGGCAGGCAATCCCGTCTGGTGCAAGGAGATCGTTTCGTGGCGATCCGCGTAGGTATCAATGGTTTCGGGCGCATCGGCCGCAACTTCTTCCGGGCTGTGCTTGCCCAGCACGCGGACGACATCGAGGTCGTCGGCTTCAACGACTTGGGCGACAACGCGACCTTCGCGCACCTGCTCAAGTTCGACACGATCCTCGGCCGGCTGGACGAGGAGATCAAGGTGACCGACGACGACATCTCCGTGGGCGGGCGCGTCCTGCGCTCCTACTCCGAGCGTGATCCGGCAAACCTGCCGTGGGGCGACATCGGCGCCGACGTGATCCTGGAATCGACCGGCTTTTTCACCAACGCCGATGACGCCCGCAAGCACATCACCGCCGGAGCTAAGAAGGTCATCATCTCCGCGCCCGCGAAGGGCGAGGACATCACGCTGGTCATGGGTGTCAACGATGACGCGTACGACCCGGCGAAGCACACGATCATCTCGAACGCATCGTGTACGACAAACTGCCTCGCGCCGATGGCAAAGGTGCTGCACGATGCGTTCGGCATCCAGCGCGGTCTGATGACGACGGTCCACGCCTATACCCAAGACCAGAATCTGCTGGACGGTCCGCATCGGGATCTCCGCCGGGCGCGGGCGGCAGCGGTAAACGTGGTACCGACGTCGACCGGCGCCGCGAAGGCGATCGGCCGGGTTCTTCCCGAACTCGACGGCAAGCTCGATGGCTACGCGCTGCGCGTGCCGGTGCCGACGGGCTCGGTGACCGACCTCGTCGTCGACCTGGAGAGGCCGGCCACCAAGGACGAGGTCAATGCGGCTTTCAGGACGGCCGCACAGGGCCCGCTCGCCGGCATCCTCAGTTACACCGAGGACGAGATCGTGTCGAGCGACATTGTCACCCACCCGGCGTCCTGCATCTTCGACTCGCTGCTCACCAAGGTGATCGACGGTCAGGTCAAGGTGGTCGGCTGGTACGACAACGAGTGGGGCTACTCCAACCGGCTGGTGGACCTCATTCGCCACGTCGGCTAGCCCACCCTCGTACCCGGTGACGCGGACGCTCCCACGCACACTGTCCGCCGAGACCGAAATGGATCGCTGTGAACGAGGCCGCGTCGACCCGCGCCATCACTGGCGGGGAGGCGGTCTTCCTCTTCGGCGCGATCGCCATGCGGCGGGGTGGGGTGACTCGAGCCCTTCTGCGACGGATGCGTCTGTACGCCGACGCGGGCGTCAAGGTGAGACTGCTGCTCACCGGACACAGGCACCACGAAGACGACGAGAAGGCGGCCCTGTGGCAGGCATGGGGCCTGCCGGAGTCCATCCAGGTCCGGTATTTCTGGCGGGAGGCGGCCCCCGGCCGTGGCGGCGCGCCTGCGGACCCGCCCACCTTGGCGACAGAGGAGACCGGTCTGACTTCGGTCTCCAAGGCGTCCGCCGGTGGTTCGTTCGTCCGGTTCTATCGTGACGGTCTCCTCGTTAAGACCAAGCACTTCGATGCCGAGGGTCGGTTGCATCGGATCGACCACCGTGATCCGGCTCGCCACCTCCTGGCCCGGGAGTTCTTTGACATCCGCGGCCGCCTCGTGTTCACCGACGAGATGAGTCCGGAGACCGCCAAGCCGGCGCTGCGGCGCTGGTTTGACCGGTCGGGTGGATGCTGGCTGACCTGCCGGCACAGTCCTGTGGGAGACCTGGGCGCGACCGTGCAGCACGAGCCGAACCTTGTCGCCTACGACACCTTCGGCGCGCGGGTCGCGGTCTGGATCGATGACGTCCTCGCGGATGCCGACACGCCGGTGGTGTTCGCGGACCGGCGAAACCAAGATCATGCTCTGCTTGCCGTCACTCACACCGGCGCGCGCAAAGTCGCGGTGATCCACAACTGCCACACGTCGAGGCCGCATCGGGCCGAGGATGCGGTCAAGGTGACGTTCCTGCCGCTGCTCGA
>DASYTV010000427.1:0-2573 GCA_036001885.1 Actinomycetes bacterium | reverse complement strand
CTGGCGCAGGCGCGGCCAGAGCGAAGTGGCTGACCGGCTCCCACGGAGGGGCTTAAGTCCCTCTGCGGCAGCAGTGATGCCGCAGAGCCGCTACATCGCCCAGCTGATCTGGACCGGACCTGATCCGATTGGTTCAGGCGCGGGAGGTGAGTGGTGGGTCGTAGCCAACTCGCCGTGCTCCGCCGAGCTCGCACGAACGGGGATGGGATCGCTCACGGCGCTCCTCCTGTGCCGATCGCGACCGCGCTTTCGATCGCGCTACTCTGGGAGACGCGAGCGTGACTTGCATTGGTTGTCGTGCCGGCTGGTCCGCTTTGGTTGCGGGGGATTCCCCCTTCCCCAAATCACTGCTGCCGCAGAGGGACTTAAGCCCCTCCGTGGGAGCCGGTCAGCCACTTCGCCCTGGCCGCGCCTGCGCCAGGCGGGCATTGTGGGGACCGACATGCGCTTGCTGCTGCTTGCCGATACCCATGTGCCGGTCCGAGCCAGGGATTTGCCTCAAGACGTCTGGCGGGCGGTCGATGACGCGGATGTCGTAATACACGCCGGCGACTGGGTGAACGTCGGACTGCTCGACGTCCTCCAGCGACGGTCCCGGCAGCTGATCGGCTGTCATGGCAACAATGACGGCGCACCGCTTCGCGACAGGCTGCCCGAGGTCGCCCGTAACGATCTCGGCGGGCTCTCGTTTGCGGTCGTCCATGAGACCGGTCCCGCTACCGGCAGAGAGTCTCGCTGCGACAAGCTCTACCCGGGGGTCGACGTCCTAGTGTTCGGCCACAGCCACATCCCATGGGACAGCACCACTCCGGGAGGAATGCGGTTGCTCAATCCTGGCTCGCCGACCGATCGGCGCCGGCAGCCCTCTTGCACCTACATGACTGCCCAGGTTGTCGGTAGCCGGCTCATCGACGTGGTCCTGCATGCCCTGCCGCCGCGCCATCGCGGCCCATCGGGCTAGATCCCGCCGAATCTGACGGGCACGGTGAGGCGGGGGTCAGCCGCTCGAGCTGCGCCTGACGGTCGGCGATGCGCCGGCGGCTGGGACTCAGGCCGACCCCGTGGCCGGGCGCCGCGTCAAGACGTCCGTCGCCCGGCCACAGAAGAGTCCGGCGCCTATTCCCGCGTCACGGCGATCTTTTGTGCTGGCTTCTTGGTCTCGTCAATCGGAACAGTGATGGTGAGGATCCCGTCGGTGTAGTTTGCCGCGAGCTTGCTCTCGTCGGCCCCCCTGGGCAGTCGCACCGTGCGGGAGAACGAACCGTACCGGAACTCCGAGCGCTGCTTCTCGGTCGTCCGCTCCGTCCGCTCGGCGCGCAGGCTGAGCAGTCCGTCACCGACGGTGACCTCGAGATCCTTGTCGGGATCGATCCCCGGGATCTCGGCTTTGATGACGTACTTGCCCTCCTCCTCGCCTTCCTCGATGCGGATCCCGTGCAGAGCGGGCATGCTCCTCCATGGGGTCGGCGTCAGCATCTCGAACCAGTCGGACAGGTCCGGTAGCAGCGGCTGCCTCCGCGCGGGCATGTTGGCCATCCTGACCGCCTCCTCGATCTCGTCTAAGCCCCGAAGCTCCATCCCACATCCATCGTCCAAGGGGTTCAACCCCAGGGCCTTCTTATTGGGAGAGCTGGGCTTGGTCGTTAGGTCATTCCACGCCGGCGGCTCATCGCTGGAAAAGCCCGATGAGGGTCGCGCTGTCGGCCTCGTTCGACGCTGTCGCCCGGCGGAGTTGGTCCGCGTCGAATCCGGGTCGGAGATTGGCGGGCGCGCTCAGCGCGTAGAGCCGGAAGTAGTACCGGTGGGCAGCACCGGGCGGCGGCTGCGGGCCGTCCCACCCGGTGTTGCCGAAATCGTTGCGTCCCGCCACGGAGCCTTCTGGGGTCTGGCCGACATCGAGCGCGGCGTCCATTGGGGCAATCCCGCCGACTAGCCAGTGCACGAAGGTGCCGCGGGGGGCGTCTGGATCCTCGCAGATCAGCGCGAGCTCGACCGCCTCATCCGGCAGGCCGGACCACTCCAATGGGGGCGACACGTTTTCGCCGTCACGGCTGAATCGGGCGGGGATCGGCGTGTTGTTCGTGAACGCGCTGCTGCGAAGCTCCACTGCCGTCTCCTCCCTGCCGCGTGGGCGGGCTGCGGGCCAGGACAGCCACCGTCCAGGACGCCTGATCCGGTGCCTCGCCAATATTCGCGCAGTACCCGCGCGTGGGTCCTCTATGCGACACGCTTGCGAGTGGTCGTGTTTGGTGCTCTCGGCGGGTCGCACGACACGTGCCGACCTACGCACCCGCCGATGGCTCGGGACGGACCTGGAGGACGACCTTGCCGCGGATATGGCTGTCCCGCTGTGTGACGACGGCCTCGGCGGCTTCCGTGAGCGGGAATACCGGGCCGATCATCGGCCGAAGGGAGCCGTTGTCCACTAGCTGGGCCAGCTCGGCGAGCTGCTTCCTGTTGGGCTCCACGACAAAGTACACCGCTCGAGCATGGTGGGCCTCGGCGACCTCGGCTGGCGGCGGGTCGGCGACGCCGATCAGAACGCCGCCCGGCCGCAGCACGCCCCACGACCG
>DASYTV010000426.1:0-10603 GCA_036001885.1 Actinomycetes bacterium | reverse complement strand
GCCGCCTCAGCCAAGTAGGGGTTGGACGTGCGCTCACGGCCTATGGTCGTGCGGGGGCCGTGGCCGGGCAGCACCACTGTCTCATCGGCGAGCGGCAGGATCTTGGTCGCTAGGCTCCGCATCATCGCCGTGTAGTCGCCGCCCGGCAGATCGGTGCGTCCGATGGAGCCCGCGAAGAGGACGTCGCCGGAGAGCACAAGGTCCCGCGAGTCCTCCGCATCGGGTAGCCGGAAAAGTACAGACCCCCTGGTATGGCCTGGTGCGTGGTCCACCGTGATCGCCATCCCAGCAATCTGCACGGAGCCGCCATCAGGCAGCGGTCGCACATCAGCCGGTTCGGTCCAGTCGAGGCCCGCGGCGAACATCTGCTCGATCGCGGGCCCGAATCCCCGGGCCGGATCGGACAGAAGGTCGGCGTCGTCGGGGTGGATGTAAGCGGGGACGTCGTTCGCGCCACACACTGGCGTGACCGAGAACGTGTGATCGATGTGGCCGTGGGTTAGCAGGACCGCTGCCGGCTCTAGTCGGTGGGTCGACAGCACCTCGTCCAGGTACTCGGCCACCCCGACGCCCGGATCCACGACCACGCAACGCTCCCCTGCGGCCGCTGCGACGACATAGCAGTTCGTGCCGAAGGCAGCGGCGGGAAAGCCGGCAACGAGCACGCGATTTCCTCACAGGACGATCAAGACCAGACCTCGGCACTGTCGAGCCTACCGGCTCACACCTAGACTGTTCGGCCGCGGGCCACGCGGCCATCTTCGCGTGCCCGGGTAGGACAGCAATAAGCAGGAGGAAGATCCGTGGCCGGATCAAAAGAGCGCGAGCGTGAGCTCGCCCGCCAGCGTTGGGAGCGCCAGCAGCGCGCGCGTGCCGAAGCCAAACGTAGATCAAGACGACGTCAGCAGATCATCGGCAGCGTCCTTGCGGTGATAGTGATCATCGGCGGGATATTCTTCCTCGTCAAGCCGTTCAGCAACGACACGTCGTCGTCCGCATCGGACTCGGCGACCTGCACCTATACGCCAAAGACCAACGAGAAGAGCGGCTCGCGTCCGCTGCCCGGCCTGCCTACGTCGACAGCGCCCAAGACCGGTACCCCCACCGTCGCGATCACGACCAATCTCGGCGAGATCGACATGCAGCTTGATCCCACGAAGGCGCCCTGCACGGTCAACTCATTCCTGCACCTCGCCCAGACCGGCTTCTTCAACGACACGACGTGCCATCGGCTGCTGACCGGCGACGCCGGCAAGGTGCTGCAGTGTGGCGACCCGACCGGGACCGGCACGGGCGGACCCGGCTATCAGTTCGCCGACGAGAACTTGGCGGGTGCGACGTACAAGAAGGGCACCGTCGCCATGGCGAACTCTGGACCGAACACGAACGGTAGCCAATTCTTCATGGTGTACGGAGACTCGTCGTTCCCGCCGAGCTACACACCTTTCGCTCAGATCACTGCGGGGCAGGACATTCTGGAGAAAGTAGCGAAGGGCGGGGTGACCGGCGAATCGAAGGACCAACCGAAGACAAAGGTCGAGATCAAGAGCGTGACGGTCAGCGGCGCATGAACGGATTACCACCGGGCGAGCCCGGCCTCAACGCCGAGGAGGCGACGGTGACGACCGACCCCTGGGGCCGTGTCGACGATGAGGGCACGGTCTACGTGAAGACCGCCGATGGCGAGCGGGTCATCGGTTCCTGGGCGGCGGGGTCGCCAGAGGAAGCTCTCGCCTTCTTTCGGCGCAAGTACGAGGGCCTGGTGCTCGAGGTCGATCTGCTGGAGCGGCGGATAAAGGAAACCGATCTCTCTCCGAAGGACGCGGCCGCGTCGCTCGCTCGGGTCCGGTCGGCCGTCACCGATGCCCATGCGGTCGGCGACTTGGACGGATTGCTGGCGAGGCTGGACGGGCTGACCGAGACAGTCGAGGTGCGGCGCGTCGAGCTGCGCGCCGCGAGAGCGCAAGCGATCGATGACGCAAAGGCTGCCAAGGAGCGCATCGTGACCGAAGCGGAAGCGATCGCCTCCGGCACGGACTGGCGGGTCGGCGCGGAGCGGCTACGGGTGCTCGTTGAGGAGTGGAAGGCCGCGGCCCGAATCGACCGGAAAAGCGACGACGAGCTATGGCATCGGCTCTCACGGGCCCGATCCACGTTCTCAAAACGTCGCAAGGCGCACTTCGCCGAGCTCGAGGTGCGGCGGGAGGAGTCTCGTACTAGCAAGGAGAAAATCGTCGCCGAGGCCGAGACGCTTGCCGGGTCAAAGGACTGGGCTCCCACCGCTGCAAAGTTCCGCGAGCTGATGCGTGAGTGGAAGGCGGCCGGCCGAGCCGCCCGCGACGTCGAGGACAGCTTGTGGCAGCGCTTCCGTACCGCTCAGGACACGTTCTTCACCGCCCGCAGTGGCGTCTTCGCCGAGCGCGACGCGGGGCAGCGGGAGAACTTGCAGCGCAAGGAGGCGCTCGTCGTCGAGGCAGAGGCGCTGCTGCCGTTTACTGATCTTCGCGCGGCCAGGTCCGCGCTGCGCTCCATCCACGAGCGGTGGGACGCGATTGGGCACGTTCCGCGCGATGCGCGAGCCAGGATCGAGGCTCGACTCGCCGCGGTCGACCAGACCGTACGGGACGCCGGTGAGGCAGAGTGGCGCCGCACGAACCCGGAGGCCCTCGCTCGCGCCGAGGGCACGGTGGCCCAGCTACGCGCCTCGATCGACGCCCTGAATGCCCAGGCCGACCAGGCCCGCGCGAGCGGTGACGAGGCCGGGGCTACGGAAGCCGAGGCGGCGCTCACCGCTCGCCAAGCGTGGCTCGCGGAGGCCGAACGAACCCTTAGTGATCTCGGCGGCTGACAACCCTGCCAGCCTTGCGGCGGACTCGGTGGCTGCGCCGCGCTCAATGAGTGGGTGCGGGGGTGCCGGTGACTCGGTAGGCGTCGAAGACCCCCTCCACGCCGCGGACTGCGCGCAGGATGTGACCGAGATGCTTCGGATCACCCATCTCGAAGGTGAAGCGGCTGACTGCGACCCGGTCCCTGGTCGTCGAGACCGACGCGGACAGGATGTTGACATGCTGGTCGGATAGCACCCGGGTTACGTCCGAGAGCAGCCTCGACCGGTCAAGCGCCTCCACCTGGATGGCGACGAGGAAGACGGACTGCGCGGTTGGGGCCCACTCCACGTCGATAAGCCGCTCGGGGTGGGCAGCGAGGGAACGGACGTTGGCGCAGTCCTCGCGGTGTACCGACACGCCGCTCCCCCGAGTCACGAAGCCGACGATCGGATCGCCCGGCACCGGGGTGCAGCAGCGTGCGAGCTTGACCCATACGTCGGCTGCACCCTTGACGACAACGCCGGGATCGCCGCCGAGTGGTCGTTTGCGTACGCGTGTTGGTGTGGTCGCCTCGGCGAGATCCTCGGTTGCGCCTTCCTCACCGCCCAGCGAGTGGACGAGCCGCTGGACGACCGACTGGGCGGAAATGTGCCTCTCGCCGACCGCCGCGTAGAGGGCGGAGATGTCGGCGTAGCGCAGCTCATGCGCGATAGTGGTCAGGCTCTCGCTCGTGAGGAGCCGCTGCAGCGGGAGGCCCTGCTTCCGCATTGTCCGCGCGATGGACTCCTTGCCCTGGTCGATCGCCTCCTCGCGGCGCTCCTTCGAGAACCATTGGCGGATCTTGTTCCGGGCCCGGGGTGACGCGACAAAGGTCAGCCAGTCGCGGCTCGGCGCTGCGCTGGGCGCTCGCGAGGTGAAGATCTCGACCACGTCACCGTTGTCGAGCGAGCTTTCGAGCGGGACCAACCGGCCGTTTACCCGAGCGCCGATGCACCTGTGACCGACCTCAGTGTGGACGGCATAAGCGAAGTCCACCGGCGTCGATCCCGAGGGCAGCGCGATCACGTCGCCCTTGGGGGTGAAGACGAAGACCTCAGCGGTGGACAGGTCGAAGCGCAGGGACTCGAGGAACTCGCCCGGGTCGGCTGTCTCTTGCTGCCAGTCGAGGAGCTGCCGGAGCCAGGCCATCTCGTTCGCTGCATCCTTGTCACCGCCGCGAGCCGCCGCAGCGTCCGCATCATGCTTGTACTTCCAGTGGGCGGCGATGCCGTACTCCGCCCGTCGGTGCATGTCGAAGGTGCGGATCTGCATCTCGACCGGCTTGCCCTCGGGGCCCATGACCGTCGTGTGCAGCGATTGGTACATGTTGAATTTCGGCATCGCGATGTAGTCCTTGAACCGCCCAGGAACCGGATTCCACCGTGCGTGCATGGTGCCCAGCGCCGCGTAGCAGTCGCGGACGGTGTCGACCAGGACCCGGATGCCGACGAGGTCGTAGATATCGGCGAAGTCCCGGCCTCGAACGATCATCTTCTGGTAGACCGAGTAATAGTGCTTGGGCCGGCCGGTCACGGTTGGCTTGATCTTTGCACCGCGCAGATCAGCCTGGACCCGGTCGATCACACCGGCCAGGTATTCGTCGCGGCTGGGGGCTCGCTCGGCGACGAGCCGGACGATCTCGTCGTACCTCTTCGGATAGAGGGTGGCAAAGGAGAGGTCTTCGAGCTCCCATTTGATCGTGTTCATGCCAAGGCGATGCGCCAGCGGGGCGTAGATCTCCAGCGTCTCCCTCGCCTTGCGCTCGGCCTTGTCCTGCGTGATGTAACGCCAGGTGCGGGCATTGTGCAGGCGGTCGGCGAGCTTGATCAGGAGCACCCGGATGTCCCTGGCCATCGCGATGACCATCTTCCTGACGGTCTCGGCTTGCGCGGCGTCGCCGTACTTGACCTTGTCTAGCTTGGTCACGCCGTCGACCAAGTTCGCGATCTCGTCGCCGAAGTCCACCCGCAGCTTGTCGAGCGTGTAGTCGGTGTCCTCAATCGTGTCGTGCAAGAGCGCCGCCATCAGCGTCGGCGGGGTCATCCCGAGCTCCGCGAGGATAGTCGCCACTGCGAGCGGATGGGTGATGTAGGGATCGCCGCTGAGGCGCTGCTGCCCGCGATGATGCAGGTCCGCCATTTCGAAGGCGCGCTCGAGATCGCGGAGATCGGCCTTCGGATGGTTACTCCTGATCGTACGGAACAGCGGCTCGAGCACCGGGGTGGTCGAGCTGCCGCGCTGGACCGCAAGCCTCGCGAGCCGAGTCCTGGCCCGGACCCGCCCGGGCGCGGTCACCTTCTCTGCGTCGTCCTGCTCGGTGGTCGTCGAGTCGACGTCTGCGTCCGTCTGGACGATGCCGCCGGGTGAGGGTGTCGGGGCGTCCGTGGCGCCTGCAGTCGCGGTGGCGTGCTCTGCCCCGGCGACTGGCTCTGCCCCGGCCTCTGGCTCTGCCGTGGCGACGCCGCTGGCCGCGGCAGCTGCACCGTCGGTTGGCGAGGCGGGACTGGCGCCCGGGCGTGGTTTCCTACGTGACGACCGCGGCGCGCGCATCGGGGCAGGCACAGGCGAGGTCGAACGCTCGGCGGCGTCGACGCCGGCCGAGGCGTCCTGCACCCTCTGCTCTGCCAATCGCGCTCCTCATCAACGGTGAGATAACAGAAACTCCCAGGAGAGATCCACATCCCCCCAGGAGAGCTACCTCATACACCCGGAACATTCATCGTAACGACATCTGCCCCTCGATCACCTCCAGATCGCCGATCTGCGCGCCTGTCTGAGCCTCCCTCGGCGGCGTACCTCGCGCCTCCTGCCACCCTCTGTCCCGCATGAGGGCACCTTCACCCCTAACCGGGAGACATGAAGGGCACCTTCAGCCGGACCTATCGGGTGGAGGTGCCCTTCATGCGGAGTGGGCCAGGCGAGTCAGGCGACGAGGAGGGTGCGGAGGTTGGCGTCGGCGAGCGCGGCCGGCGCCGTGGTGAGGCGGGTCCGGGCATCGAGGAAGCTGAGCTCCATGAGGACAGCCACCCCGACGATCTTCCCCCCGGCACGGCGTACTAGATCGACCGTGGCCTCGACGGTTCCGCCCGTGGCGAGAACGTCGTCGACGATCAGCACCCGCTCCCCCGGCGTGAACGCGTCCTGATGCACCTCGAGGGTGGCCTCGCCGTACTCGAGCGCGTACGACACCTCGAATGACGCACTCGGCAGCTTGCCCTTCTTCCGTACGGGGACGAATCCGACTCGCGCAGCCAACGCGACCGGGGCGGCGAGGATGAACCCACGGGCCTCGATGCCGACAATCTTGTCGATCCCGCCCCAGTCGGCCGCCACGATCGCGTCGACCGCCCCCGCGAATGCAGACGGTTCGCCCAGCAGCGGCGTGATGTCCTTGAAGACGATTCCCGGCTTGGGGTAATCAGGCACATCCCTGATCAAGGCGGTAAGTCGGGAGGCAAGTGCCTGATCGCCGAGCGTCGACGCCGTCACCTTGCCCACCCTTCCGCTCGCATCCGCGAGTCGTGTCGACGCCGCCGCTGGGCACCGTCGGGCTCCCGCTCGACCTGGCAGGCGACCACTCGCATGCTGAGCATTACCCCTCCTGCCCTCTGCCTTGAGCCTCGACCTGAGCCCTGCCGCCAAATGACCGGCTAGCAGAAATGCAGCCCACACACTCGCTGAGCCCCTGCCCACTTGCCGCCCACCGCCAGGGGCTGTGCTTGGTGCGAGCCACACGGTGCACCCGCAAGCCGACAGTCCGCCCCTACCGCCGCTTCTTACCTGAGGGCCGGCGCTTTGACTTGCTGCCCGAACGCGAGCCTGTCGACCGTTTCGGCTGTTGGCGCGGTACGGGGCCACGTGACGCGCCAGCACCCACCGGCGTCGGAGTTATCTCCTCCTCGGCCGGCGGTGGTGCCTCCGCGGCGGGCGCAGGTGCGATGCGGGTGGCAGCCGTGCCTTTCGCGGCTCTCGCGGCCGCGCCCTGGCGGGCGGCAACACGCCTGGCCAGCTGCTGATACTGAGGCTCGCGCTCCTTCAGATCCGCGAGAAGCGGCGTGGCGATGAAGATCGACGAATAGGTGCCAACCGCGATACCGATGAACAGTGCAAGCGACAGGTCCGTGAGCACGCCCTCGCCTAGCAGCGCGGTTGAGATGTACAGGATCGCTCCGACCGGGAGAAGCGCGACCACGGAGGTGTTGATCGATCTCACGATGGTCTGGTTGATCGCCAGATTTGCCGCCTGGCTGTACGTCATGCGGGATGCGCCGAGCAACCCACGCGTGTTCTCACGCACCTTGTCGAAGACGACGACGGTGTCATAGAGCGAGTAGCCGAGGATCGTGAGGAAGCCGATCACCGTGGCCGGTGTGACCGAGAAACCGACCAGCGAGTAGATCCCAACGGTGATCAGCACGTCATGGAACAGCGTGACGATCGCGGCGAGCGCCATCCGCCACTCGAACATCAAAGCCAAGAAGATGGCGACGCCGGCCAGGAAGACGATCAGGGCTGTGACCGCCTTCCTGGTGATCTGCTCACCCCAGGTCGGGCCGATCTGCTGGACGCTGACCTGATTCACGGCAACGCCGGCCTTCTTGGCAAGCGCCTCGCGTACCTTGGTCGACTCGACCGGCGAGATCGCTGCGGTCTCAACCCGAACCTGCTTGCCGCCCGAGGGAGAGCTCACCTCAGTGACGCGCACCTCGTCCGCGACGATCCCGCCGGCCGCGCTGCGGGCGTCCTCTACCGACATGGAGTTCTTCGGCAGCTGGAAGGCGGCGCCACCCTTGAACTCGATGCCAAGCGTGAGACCCTTCGTCATCAACGACACGATCGCGATCAGGAGCACGATGCCGGACAGGATGTACCAGCGCTTCTGCCTGCCAACGAAGTCATAGGAGACATCGCCGCGATAGAGGCGGCCACCCAGGTTCCCGAGGCGAGACATCAGACCTCCTCAGCGGCGCTGCGCCGGCCGACGATCGTCTGCGGCTCACCGGTCGGGAGCCGCCGTCTCGCGCCGAGCCTATCTGGGTCGAGGCCAGACCACCGGTGACCGCCGCCGTAGAACTCCGTCCGGGCGAGCAGCGCGATCAGCGGCTTGGTGAAGAAGAACACCACGACCACGTCGATGACCGTGGTGAGACCCAATGCGAACGCGAAGCCACGCACGCTGCCGATCGACAGGATGTAGAGGACCGCCGCGGCAAGGAAGGACACGAAGTCGGCGACCAGGATGGTCCGCCGGGCCCGCCGCCACCCGTGCTCGACCGCGGCCCGCAGGCTCCGGCCTTCCCGAACCTCGTCCCGCAATCGTTCGAAGAACACGACGAACGAGTCGGCCGTGATGCCCACGGCCACGATCAGACCGGCGATCCCGGCCAGCGTCAGCGTGAATCCGATCCACTCGCCAAGCAGGACGACCGACGCGTAGGTCAGCAGTCCGGCCATGACCAAGCTGGCGATCGCCACCAGGCCGAGACCGCGGTAGTAGATGAGCAGGTAGAGGGCGACGAGGGCGAGCCCCAGCGCGCCGGCGATGATCCCGACGCGCAGGTAGTCGCTGCCCAGGGTCGGCGAGATCTCGTTCAGCTCGCTCTGGTCGAAGGCCAGCGGCAGCGCGCCGTATTTGAGCACGTTCGCGAGGTCCTTCGCTTCGGACTGGCTGAAGTTGCCGGTGATCTCCGCTCGCCCGGTCGGGATCTCGCTCTGAACCACCGGCGCGGAGACCACCTGGCCGTCCAAAACGATCGCGAACTGGTTCTGCGGCGACTGCTGGCCGACCAGATCCTTGGTTGTTTGTGCGAACTGCTTGGTCCCGGTGCCGTCGAAGCTGAGGTTGACCTGCCAGGAGCCGACTCCACTCCCCGGCAACCCAGCGTCCGCGCCGTTGAGGTGAGTACCCTCTACCGCGGTCGGGCCGAGGATGTACTTGAACCCGTCGCTGTCGCAGGTGACGAGCAGCTGGTCGGCGGGTTCGATCTTGCCCTGGCGCTCCTCGGCCGACTTCGTGCAGTCGAGCTCGTTGAACTGCTTCTGGATCGCCGGCGTGATCTGGGTGCTGCCCTGGCCCTGACCGCCCGCGCCGGGCGTGGGCGCCGGGGTCGGTGAGGGTGAGGATTGCTGGCCGAGCAGGGCGCCGCTCACGGCCCGCCCGTTGTCGGACGTGCTCGGTGAAGGGCTGGGCGAGGACGAGCCGCTAGGGGTCGCGCTGGGTGACGGGGATCCGCTCGGAGTGCCCGACGGGGACTGCTGGGCCGGGGCCGCCTGGCCGACTTGAAGCACGGGGCGGAACCGCAGCAGTGCGGTCGAGAGCAGATCCGTCTTCAGTTCGTCGCCCGGGATGTTCACCACGATGTTCTTGTTGCCCTGGACTGCGACCTCGGCCTCCGCAACACCGGTCCCATTGACCCGGTCCTCGATGATCTGCTTGGCCTGGTCCATCGCCGACTTGGTGATCTGACCATTCTCACCCTCGGGCAGCCGGGCGGTCAGCGTCACGCTCGTACCGCCCTGCAGGTCGAGACCCAGCTTCGGTGTCGGCTTCGTCCCCTGCAGCAGGAGCATGCCCGCGTACATCAGGATGAGCACTGCTGCGATAATCGCCAGCGACCGGCCCGGTTTAGGCGCCGGTGTTGGTCCAGCCACGTCGTCTCCTCATCATCACCCGCCGCGCGGCGGGTGCCCTCTGCGTGCGAGGGTCGTTCATGTCCGGTCGCGGTTCATCACTGCGCCGGGTTGGGCTATTTCTCTTCTGGCTCCTCGGCAGTGCTGTCGGCCCTGCTGTCCGGTCTGCCGTCCGGTCTGTTGTCCATTCTGTTGTCGGCTCGATAGTCAGTCCCATGGTCGACCGGGTCGTCGGCCGTCTGCGCCGGCTCTCCGTCGTGCAGCCTGTCCTCGTAGGGTCTCTCCTCATCTGGAGTAAGGACACGCATGATCGCTTGCTTCGCATACCGGTTGGTGACGCCTGGGGCGACCTCTAGGACGACTACGTCGTCCTCAACGGCCGAGACCGTCCCATAGAGCCCGGAGGAGGTCACGACCTCTGCCCCGGGCACGAGACGGCTCTGGACCTGGTGCGCCTGCTGCTGGCGCCGCCGGGACGGACGCAGGATCAGCAGGTAGAAAATAGCGGCCAGCGCGACGAGCCAAATCAACAGCCCCGCACTGCCGCCCGACCCGGAAGCGGCGATGAACACGTCGACACGTTCCTTCCGGCGAAGCCCCGACCGGGCCGCCGTATGAGATCAACAAGAGGGCGGTCACTATCAAGCGACCTCGGCGGAGTCTAGGCGAGCCGCCGATCGAGTCACAACGCGGCGTAATCGCCTCGTGTCATTTGCGGCCGATTTGCCGCTGAGACGCCTTCCAAGACGATCAGCCGCGCCACCCCTCGTACAACCTCAGGCCTCCGGCCCAAAGAGCTGGTCCTGGGCGGGCCATCCCGGTTGGCCCCGGCGCGGACCGGCACGTTGCGCGGCCACCAGCGCCGCCCAGCCAGCACCGTCAGCAGGGGGTGTGCGGCCCAGGTGTTCCCAGGCGGCTGGGGTGGCGACTCTGCCCCGGGGTGTCCGGGCTAGCAGGCCGGCCCGGACGAGGAACGGCTCGGCAACCTCCTCGACCGTCTCGGATTCTTCGCCGACCGCAACGGCCAACGTGGAGAGGCCGACCGGCCCGCCGCCGAAGCGGTCGAGCAAGGCGTCGAGCACCGCTCGATCGAGCCGGTCGAGGCC
>DASYTV010000425.1:0-9307 GCA_036001885.1 Actinomycetes bacterium | reverse complement strand
TCACTCGGCCCTCAACGCCGTCGCGGGCCAGGTGTGGCAGGTTACCGGCGTCCCATCCCACGACCGGCAGCCCAGCCGCCATCGCTTCGCCGTAGACCGTGCCGTATGGCTCCCGCACGCTGGTCAGGGCGAACACGTCCGACGCTTGATAGAACCCGGCCACCTCGCTGACGGATCGCGGCCCGTGCACGACGACCCGGCCCGCGAGATCTGGAGCGACAATCCGCGCTCGCACCCGCGCGGCATAGCCGGGATCGGTCTCCGTATCCCCCACAAGGTGCAGCGTCACCGATTCCGGCGGCAAGGCCGCGATCGCATCAAGCAGATCGAGCAGCCCCTTGCGCTCCACCCAGTTCCCCACCGCCAGGACGGCCGCCTTCCGGCCGGCTCTCAGGTCAGCGGGTGGCAGGACGATGTCTGAGGCGACGTCCCTTCCCGGCGGGATGACCCGGAGCAGCTCGTCGGGGACCCCACAAGCGACCATCTCGTCGGCGAGGGAGGCGCTGGCCACGAGCAGCCGCGCGACCTGACGATGGGCACGGCGATCAAGAGCTGCCTGCAACCGGGTACGGGTCGGACCATGGTCGATCCCGCCCGGGGGCTGATGCACCATCCCCACCAGCGGGACGGGCGACCTACGGCGCGCACGCCACGGCGCGACGAAGGCAGCGGCGATGCTGTCGAGGAGCAGAACATCAGGCCGTCGCCGACCCACCGCCCGGAGCACGGCCGCTCCGGCTAGCGCGGGCAGCGGGAAAGGCCAAGCAGGAAAGGAGACGAATTCCATTCGGGCACCACAGGTGGGCGCCAGCTCAGCAATCCGCCGGTGATACAGGTAGCCGCCGGTCATGGTCTGTGGGTTGCCCAACGTCACGAGGGAAACGTTGAGCACGTGCGAGTCATCCATGTCGTCCCGACGCCGTTCGGTACCGGCGGGCTGTTCGGAGGTGGAGAACGTTACCCGTTCGAGCTTGCCCGAGCCCTGGCCCGGTACGTGGCCTGCGTGCTGTTGATGTTCGGGCCTTCGCCCCGGACCTGGCGGGAGCCGAGCGGCCTTGTCGGTCGAAGGCCTCGGTGCACCCTTTGACACCGCAGCTGGCCTGGTCGTTGCGCGGTGCCGATCTCGTTGCCTCGCCGGCTACTCCGAGCTGGCCGGATCCGGCAGCGCGGCGACGTAGCCGCCGAAGGCGACCGGGGACTCCCAGACCCGCACGGCCAAGGTAAGGCCCGGCAGCGGTCCCAGCAGTCGCGTCAGCCGTTCGTGTACCCACCGCGCGAAGACCTCGACCGTCACTGCCTGCGCACCCGTCTCCGGTGCGACGACCTTGTCGAGGTCGCCGCCGTCGATCGCGCCGGCAATCTCCCCCAGCGCGCCGCCGAGCGCGTCGAGGTCAATAACCATTCCGCGCTCGTCGAGGCCGTCCCGGCGCGCTACGACATCCAGCCGGTAGTCGTGGGCGTGCCGCTCGCCTTCGGGGGGCGGCATATCCGGCATGACGTGAAATGCCCGCACGTCGATGGCCGTGCCAATCTCATACATGCGGTCATTCATTCATAACGCAGCGCCGCGTGGAGCAACCCGGCCTCGCCCCGGTCGACGGCCGCGTAGGCGGCAGCCGCGTCGGCGAACGGGAACTCACTCGTGGCCAAGACGTGCAGCGGCAGGTCCGCGAGCAGCAGGCGTGCGGTCGCCCTCCGCCGCCCCACGTCCCAACGCCTGCCGAGCGCCGCAGGAATCGAGGACACCTGGCTGCTGCGGATGGTCAGGCGGCGGCGGTGGAACTCCGAACCCAAAGGCAGCGAGACCCGCTTGGTGCCGTACCAGGAGCCGACCAGCGCCGTTCCTTCATGCGCAAGCAGCGCCAGCCCCTCCGCCAACGCCGCCGGAGCGCCGGACAGCTCCACCAGCACCGGCGTCCCCTGCCCGGCGGTCGCCTCCGCAACCACCATGGGCAGCTGCTCGGGGGGGACGGCGGTGATGCCCAGCGCGTCCGCGATCTCCCGCCGCCACTGCTGGGGCTCCGCCGCAACCACGAAAGCACCGGCGCGGCGTAGCACCAGGGCGGTGAGCAGCCCCACCGTGCCGAGGCCGATTACGACCACGGTCTCGTTGAACACCGGGCCGGCGTCGAGGGTCAGCTGAAGTGCGGTCTCCACCAGCGGGAACAGCGTGGCCAGCCGTGGGTCGGTGTGCGCGTCGAGCAGCACGGCATCCCTGTCGGCCACGACAAACCGGTCCTGGTGTGGGTAGAAGGCGAACACCAGCGAGCCCGCGGGGACCGTCGCCGTCCCCTGCTCGACCCAACCGACGCAGCTGTAGCCGTACTGGAAGGGATACTCGAACGTGCCGGACAGCCCAGACAGGCTCTCGTCGAGGCTGGTATCCGCGTCTAGCTCGCCGCGGTACGCCAGCATCTCGGTGCCGGCACTGACGCCGGAGTAGGCGCTCCGCACGATCAGCTCAGTGGATGACGCCCGCTCCGGGAGGTCGACCGACACGAGGTCGATCCGGCGAGGGGCGGTGAACTGCACAGCACGCGCCCGCACGTCACTCCCTACCCGCCGTGTTTCTGTGGCGACCCCGGTGTGGTAACCCAGGGCCATGGTCCTTCCATCTGGCAGTGGCGAGCCTACGCGGGCACCCGTCGAGGTCGGGTCCGTCCTGATCCCCACGTCGTACGGTGAGTTCCGCACCCGCGTATTCGAGACGGCCACCGGTCACGTCTACCTCGCCCTGACCAAGGGGGACCTCACCAACGGCGAGCCGGTGCTCACCCGCTTGCATTCCGAGTGCCTGACCGGTGACGCCCTGGGCTCGCTTCGCTGCGACTGCGGGGTGCAGCTGCGCACCGCGATGCGAGCCGTGTCTGCCGAGGGCCGCGGCGTGGTGCTCTATCTGACTGATCAGGAAGGGCGCGGCATTGGCCTGCTCAACAAGTTCCGTGCCTACATGGAGCAGGACATCGGTGCAGACACACTAGAGGCCAACCTGCGCCTAGGCTTCCCCGCGGACGGCAGGGACTACACCGACGCCACGGCAGTGCTGGCAGCTCTCGGGGTGCGCTCAGTGCGGCTGCTGTCAAACAACCCGGCGAAGGCAGACGCGCTTCGCCGACTCGGTGTGCGGGTGGCTGCAACGGAGCCGCTGGCCACGGTGGCACATCGCCGCAACCTCCGCTATCTCATGACCAAGGCCGATCGCTTTGGGCACATGCACCCGGCCGGCATGGCACTCACCACTGCCGTGCCTGCGGCAGTGGACGTGGGGGTCTTGCTCGGTGACGTACGGCCGCGCGATGACCGGCCGTACGTCCTGGTGAAGTACGCCCAGACGCTCGACGGTCGGATCGCGACCCGTACCGGTGACTCAAAATGGATCAGCGGAGAGGCCGAGCGGCGAATCTCGCACGCCCTGCGGGCCGCCTGCGACGCGGTGTTGGTCGGCTCCGGCACGGTGCGGCGGGACGACCCGGAGCTCACCGTGCGGCTGGTCCCCGGGGCCAACCCGATCCGCGTCGTCCTCGACTCCACGCTCCGCATAGTGCCGACCGCCAAGGTGGCTGGCGACATCGCGACCACGGTGGTGTTCACCACGTCGGCCGCTGATCCCACGCGAAGGGAACAGCTGCGAGCCGCCAGAGTGACGGTGCACGAGGTGACGGCCGGGCCGCGAGGAGTAGACCTGACGGCCGTTCTCGCCCACCTGCGCGGGTCGGGCGTCGAGTCGCTCATGGTGGAGGGCGGCCGCCGCGTCATCACCTCGCTGTTCGCCGCCGAGCAGGTGGACCGTCTGGTGGTGTCGATCTCCCCGACCGTCATCGGTACTGGGGTCGAGGCCGTGGGAGACCTGGGCATCGGCCTCGTCGCCGAAGGGGTGCGGCTCACCAACCGTGTGTTTTACCTTGCCGGTGACGATGTGCTCCTGGGCTGGGACGTCGAGCCGCGGACCGCCTCGCCCAGGCCCGCCTGATCGAGAACCATGACGTCCACCACCAAGGAATCGACGCGGCCTCGACGCTCGGTATCCCGGGATCGGCCGATTGGTCGCCAGGGTCGGTCGGTGTCAAGCCGCCTGGGTACGCCGCTATCCCCCGTCATGAGCAGATGAGCAGGGCCAACGCTGCTCCGACGAGGCGATAGGGGCTATTTCGTCCGGCCTTGTGCGTTCGTTAGCCGTGTTCCTCTGTTCGCTCGCGCTGGTCGCCGCCACCACGGCCAGGTCGGCCCTCCCGACACCTCGGCTTAGCGATGGACGGATGCAAACCGTCGAGCGGGAGCTGAAGGTTAGTGCGTTAGCCCTGTGGTTGCTCCGCAGGCGTCATGATCTGCTCGAGTGCCGGGCCGACGAGTCGCCGGAACTTCCGCAGTGGCCGGGTCCGGTCGAGTACAGCCACCTCGAGCTGATTCGCCTCCAGCTGTCGCGGCGGGCTTCCCGGCTGCCCGCCGTGGGTGCCGAGGACGTCCACGGCCAGGCGCAACATGTCACCAAGCGGCTGCCCGTCGGAATAGCGCTGCTCGAGCGCGGAGGAGATTTGCTCGGCCTGGCCTCCCATGGCGACGAAGCCGTGCTCGTCAGAGACCGAGCCGTCGTAGGTGAGCCGGTAGATCTGGTCGCTCTCCGCCTCGTCGCCGACCTCGGCGACGACAATCTCCACCTCGAACGGCTTGCTGCTCTCGGTAAAGATGGTGCCCAGGGTCTGTGCGTATGCATTGGCCAGACCCCTGCCGGTCACGTCCCGCCGGTCGTAGAGATAGCCACGGGTGTCGGCCAGCCGGATGCCTGCTTGCCGGAGATTCTCGAACTCGTTGTATTTGCCGACCGCAGCGAAGGCGATCCGGTCGTAAATCTCGCTGATCTTGTGCAGCGCGCGGGAGAGGTTCTCGGCGACGAAGAGGACCCCGTCAACATATTGGAGGACGACGACGCTGCGGCCCCGGGCTATTCCCTTGCGCGCATACTCCGCCTTGTCCTTCATCACCTGTTCTTGCGGGACGTAGAACGGCGTCGTCATCGGGTGTTCCCCTCAGCTGGGCTCGAGTGAGAGTGAGATCTGGTGTGCTGGGCATCACCGTAGCGGCGCCTGCGGCCCGTTCGGGTTGGTCATCCGGGCGGCTATGACCGCATCGACGATGCCTCCGACCTCGTCATCGGGCACCCGGCGGTAGCCGGCTGCCGTCACCGCCGCCACGACCGGATAGATCCGTCGACTAAGGTCCGGCCCCCCGGTGGCGGAGTCGTCGTCGGCGGCGTCGTAGAGCGCCTGCATACAGGCGGTCACGGCATCGACTTCCTGCAGGTCGTCGCGGAACAGTTTCTTAAGCGCGCCACGGGCGAAGGGTGAGCCGGACCCCACCGAGTGGAATTCGTGTTCTTCGTAGCGGCCGCCGGTTACGTCGTAGCTGAAGATGCGGCCGTCGCCGGTCTCCAGGTCGTAGCCAGCGAAGAGTGGCACCACCGCGAGACCTTGCAGGGCCATAGCGAGGTTGCCGCGGATCATCATGGCGAGCCGGTTGGCCTTGCCGTCCAGTGATAGGACGGTGCCCTCGATCTTCTCGTAATGCTCGAGCTCAACCTGGAAGAGGCGGACCAGCTCGACCGCGACCCCGGCGGCGCCGGCGATACCGACACAGGAGTATTCGTCGGCGGGATACACCTTTTCGATATCGCGCTGGGCTATGACGTTGCCCGTGGTCGCCCGCCGGTCACCCGCCATGACAATGCCGCCCGGGAACGTGACCGCTACGATCGTGGTGCCGTGCGGCACTTCGATCTGCTCGCTCGGGGGCGTGCGCCGTCCTGGCAGCAAGTCGGGCGCGTAGGAGCCCAGGAAGTCAGAGAACGACGGCGTTCCCGGTGTCATGAACGCCGCCGGCAGCCGCCCCGCGCCATCCGCACTCGTCACGCCGCACCCTCCAGACAAGCCGCTCTCAGGTCGATCGGCGCGTGCCGCAAGCCCTCGGGCGGTCTCCTTATCCCTTGAACCACAGAACGCCTGAACCTTACCCGTCTCGTGATCGTGATCCATTGCCTGCCCGGACACAGTTCCCGAGTCGGCGGTGAGGCCCGGTGGCCTATTCCCCGCCCTTTTGGACGAATCCGCGGACGAACTCCTCAGCGTTCTCCTCGAGCACCTCGTCTATCTCGTCCAGAATCGAGTCGACGTCGTCCGAGATCTTTTCTTGCCGTTCCTTAACGTCAGCAGCAGCCTCGGCCTCAGCCTCGTCGACCTCATCGGACCGCTGGGTCGCGCGCTTCTGCCCGCCGGTGTCTTTGGTTGCCATCACCAGCCTCCTCTAGGTCGAGGGGTCGTCCCCGGTCCGGATTTCCGGATGCCTCGACCCTACAAGGCGGACCGGACATTCTGCCTGTGACCATTCCCCGCCGGAGCCAGCCGCGACACGACGGGGGGACCCGAGCCGCCACCTCATGCCATCGGGACTCGGCGATGCGCCTGCGCCCGTTCTCAGCCGCCAGTCAGCGCAGTGACAAGCTCGGTCGCGGTCTTGCACCGGTTGAGCAGGTCGCCCACGTGTGCCTTGGTTCCCCGCAGCGGCTCCATCGTCGGGACACGTTGCAGCGAGTCGTAGCCCGGCAGATCAAAGATCACCGAGTCCCAGGAGGCAGCGGCCACCTCGTCGGCATAGCGCGCTAGGCAGTTGCCGCGGAAGTATGCACGGGTGTCCTCCGGCGGTTCGTGGACGGCCTTGTCCACCCTCTGCGGATCGATGAGCCGCTGCATCCGCTCGCGGTCGGCCAGCCGGTTGTACAGCCCCTTGTCGCTGCGTACGTCGGCGTATTGCAGGTCGACCAGGTGCAGCCGCGGCGCGTCCCAGTCCAGGCCATCCCGGCTGCGATAGCCCTCGAGGATGGACAGCTTCGCCACCCAGTCCAGCTCCGCCGACAGACTCATCGGGTCGTGCTCGAGTCGGGTGAGCACGGATTCCCATCGGTCGAGGACATCGGCCGTGACGTCGTCGACGTCCGTCCCGAATCGGTCCTCCACGTACTTGCGCGCCTGCTCGAGATATTCCATCTGCAGCTGCACGGCGGTGAGCTTGCGGCCCGAGCGCAGCGGCACAACCGTCTGCAGGGTCGGATCGTGGGACACCGCATGCAGGGCACGGACGGGGTTCTCGACCGAAAGGTCGACCGAGATGAAGCGCTCCTCGATCATGGCGAGAACCAGCGCCGTCGTGCCGAGCTTTAGGTAGGTCGAGATCTCCGACAGGTTGGCATCGCCGATGATCACGTGCAGGCGGCGATACTTCTCCGCGTCGGCGTGGGGCTCGTCGCGGGTGTTGATAATCGGCCGCTTGAGCGTGGTCTCGAGCCCGACCTCGACCTCGAAGAAGTCGGCACGCTGGCTGATCTGGAAACCGTGCTCCCTGCCGTCCTGGCCGAGCCCGACCCGTCCGGCACCCGCTATCACCGGCCGGCAGACGAAAAACGGCGTCAGGTTGCGCACGATGTCAGCGAACGGCGTCGACCTCGCCATCAGGTAGTTTTCGTGGCACCCGTAGGACGCGCCCTTGTTGTCGGTGTTGTTCTTGTAGAGCTGGATCGGCTGGGCACCCGGGATTGAAGCCGCGTGGTAGGCCGCGATCTCCATGATCCGTTCACCGGCTTTGTCCCAAATAACCGCGTCTCGTGGATTGGTGCATTCCGGAGTCGAATACTCCGGATGAGCGTGGTCGACATAGAGCCGCGCGCCATTGGTCAAAATCACGTTGGCCAGGCCGACGTCCTCGTCCGTGAGCTGGCTGGCGTCGGCCAGCTCCCTGGCAAGGTCGAAGCCCCGGGCATCGCGCAGCGGATTCTCCTCCTCGAAATCCCAGCGTGCACGGCGGGTCCGCGCGGTCACCGCCGCATAGGCATTCACCACCTGGGATGAGGTGAGCATGGCATTTGCCGACGGGTGGCCCGGTACGGCGATGCCGTACTCGGTCTCGGTCCCCATCACCCGCCACACACTCATGTTCGCTCCTCGCCGCGCACTCACGAGGCTGCCGCCGGGCCGCGTAACCCCTCATTCCGGGCGCCGCCGGCGACTTGGCCAGGTTCGAGCCTAGTTCCTGATGGGGACAAGGGGAGCCTTCGTGGGTGCCGATGTCCGGATCGTGACGCCTGCGGCTTGTCACCGCCGGGCATGGTTATCGGCGGGGCAGACGGGGAATGCGCGGTCCGCCGCCGCAAACCAGGCCGAGGAGTCGATCATGGGACTGGAGATCGTCAACCCGCAGCCGAAATATCCTCCGGTCACGCTGATCGACCCTGCACCGTACGGCTACGTCCAGCTGTCTGCTGTGGTGGATCCGCCCAGAGGACGGGTCCCATTTCCCCGTAGGAGCTCCGAGAAGACGGCGCTGCTCACCCACCTGGCGAGGCTGAGCCGGCAACTTGAGGGCATCCAGGCGGTCGAGAAGGCCACCGTCTACCGCGCCATCGTGACTCCTCCTCCCAACGGATACGCCAAGGAGCACGCGAGTCGTCCCGCCCGCTACGACGTCGTCGTGCTCGTGGAGACGAACTCGCCTGATGCCGTCGGCGAAGCAGAGCACGCCGAGCCGTACACACTCATGCGGCAGGCGCTCGAGGCCGCCGCCGACGATCTGCACGTCATGACCGCCAGGTGCGTCAAGCGGATCGGTGACGTGGACAAGACCACGGACGGCTTGTTCCTCTTCAACTACTTCGTGGCCGAGGACGCGGAGGTCGCCCTCGAGCTATGGGACTATCTCGCCGGCTGGTACTCGGTCGAGACAGGCCTGGACAACTCGACGCTGCTCGAGCCGATCAACGAGGCTGATTACGCGTTCGTGAACCACGCCCGTTGGGACTACGGCGCTCCGAGATTCGCCTTTCACCAATTCAGCAAGCCAAGCTTCCGCAGCTATGTGCTCGCCAACCTCAAGACCAACAACACCGGCTCCATGCCCATCCTTTGCCGTCTTGCGCGCTGATGGCTCCTTCGGGGCGCGGTCATGCCGACAACCTCACTGCCTGCTGCCACCGCGGGGACCACGCGGGCGCCGGTGAGGAGATGCCTCATCGTCGGGATGCGCCCATCGACAGGATCGCGCCGGGCCGGTCCGCCCGCCACTCGTGGCTCCACGTGCTGAGCGGTGAAATCTCGGAGTAGGCGTACGTAAAACGTCGTGCCCTCCCGGCCGGAGGGCACGACGCTTCTTCGAACTCTGTTAGAGGTATTGACCGGTGTTCGCGACCGTGTCGATGGACCGGCCGGCCTCGACTCCTTGCTTGCCGCTGATGAGGGTGCGGATGTAGACGATGCGCTCGCCCTTCTTG
>DASYTV010000424.1:0-6410 GCA_036001885.1 Actinomycetes bacterium | reverse complement strand
CAGGCGTGCTCCGGCAGTGGCCGCGGCTGCTGGCAGCGCTCGGCGCCGGCCTGGTGTTGGCACTGTCGTTCCCGCCTTACGGGCTGTGGCCTCTTGCTTTCCCAGCGATCGCGACACTCAGCCTGGCGGCTAACGGCGTGCCGGCACGAACGGGTGCCGCAGTAGGCATGGTTTTCGGGCTCGGCTTCTTCGCAATCCTGCTCTCCTGGATGCGCGTGATCGGCGTCGACGCCTGGGCGGCACTCACTCTCCTCGAGTCCGCCCTTCTGGCCGCACTCGGCGCTGGACTGGCGGTGACGTCGCGCCTGCGGTGGTGGCCGCCCGCCCAGGCCGCGCTCTGGGTGGGTGCCGAGCTCCTCCGCGCCCGGCTGCCGTTCGGCGGCTTCCCGTGGGGGCGGCTCGCATTCGGCCAGGCTCACACGCCGCTCACCCCCTTCGCCGCGCTCGGCGGCGCACCGTTGGTGACGTTCCTGACCGCGCTTGCGGGGACACTCCTCGCGTACGCGGTTGCGACCGCGTACGCCACCCGCAGCCCAGAAAGGCTCCTCTCAGCCGGGGCCGCAGTTGCCGGGATTGCCGCCATCGTCGGCCTGGGATTCGCCGTGCCCATTCCCGCGGGTGGAGACCGCAGCGTGACCGTCGCGCTCGTGCAAGGAAACGTGCCGAGACTCGGCCTTGACTTCCAGGGCCAGCGGATGGCGGTGGTCCGCAACCACGTCGACGCCACCCTCGACCTTGCCAGGCGCATCGACTCGGGCGATCTGCCCCGGCCGGATCTCGTGATTTGGCCGGAGAACGCCACGGACATCGACCCGTACCGCGATCCTGAGGTCCGCAGCCTGATCGACAGCGCGGTACGGGCGGTCGGAGTTCCGACGCTGGTCGGCGCGGTGGTCGACGGTGGACCACAGGGCCGGCCCCAGAACACAGGCATCGTGTGGGATCCGGTGACCGGACCGGGAGACAGCTACATCAAGCGACACTTGGTCCCGTTCGGCGAATACGTTCCGCTGCGGTCCCTGCTGGAGAGCGGGATCAGCCGGTTTGACCGGATACCGAGGGACTTCTCGCCGGGTCACCGGGTCGGCGTGTTGACGGTCGGACCGGCGAGACTCGGTGATGTGATCTGCTTCGAGGTGGCATACGACGATGTCGTGCGAGACGCAGTCAAGCACGGCGCACAGGCGGTCGTGGTCCAGACCAACAATGCGACCTACGGACACACCGGACAGACCGAGCAGCAGCTCGCGATCTCGCGGCTGCGCGCGGTAGAGCACGGGCGGTCGATGCTCATCGCGGCGACTAGCGGGATCAGCGCGCTGATCAACCCGGACGGCTCGATTGTGGAGCGGTCGACGGAATTCACCCGCGACCTGATCGTTGCGCCCGCACCACTGCGAGGCGGGTACACACTCGCCGATCGCATCGGCGACGCGCCCGAATGGGCGCTGGCCGGGGTCGGGCTTGTCGCGTTGGCTCTTGCGATCGCCGGCGGGCGGCGCAAGGCGGCACCGACCGCGCCGGATACGGTTGTGCAGCCGGTCGCTCAGGTTCACGAAAGTACGACGTCGGAGGCATCGTGACGGATCGGGTGCTCGTTGTCGTCCCGACGTACAACGAAGCTCAGAATATCGAGCGGGTCGTGGGCCGGGTTCGCGCCGCCGTTCCGTCCGTCGACGTCCTGATTGTGGACGACGCTAGTCCAGACGGGACGGGGAAGCTTGCTGATCGCCTGGCCGCCGATGATTTGCAAGTCCATGTGCTCCACCGGCACGGCAAGCAGGGTCTTGGCGCCGCTTACATCGCTGGTTTCCGCTGGGGTCTCGAGCGAGACTACGAGGTCTTCGTCGAGATGGACGCCGATGGCTCACACCGGCCGGAGGAACTGCCTCGGCTGCTGGAGGCTCTGCGGGGCGGTCCCGACGCCGTAGACGCATCGGGCGCAGATCTCGCCCTCGGCTCTCGCTGGATACCGGGCGGTGAGGTCGTGAACTGGCCGACCTCGCGCAAGATCCTCTCCCGCGGAGGGAACACCTACGCGCGCATAGCCCTGGGGCTTCCGCTGCAGGACGCGACCGGGGGGTTTCGTGCCTATCGCCGGAAAGTGCTCGAGTCGATCGGGCTGGACGACGTCGCTTCGCAGGGCTACTGCTTCCAGGTTGACCTGGCTTGGCGCGCGCTGCAGTCGGGCTTCCGAGTCGTCGAGGTGCCGATCACCTTCGTCGAACGTGAGTACGGCGCCAGCAAGATGAACCGGTCCATCGTGACCGAGGCGCTCTGGCGCATCACCGTCTGGGGCGTGCAGCACCGGATTCGCCCGCAGCGTAGTCACGGCGCCGGGGGGAACAGCCCGCGGTAGCGGGACGTTGCCACGGTTATACGCGCCGCGCCCAGCGGCGTCCGCGCTGTGAGCCAGCCAGAGAGGCGCTGAGCAGAGTTGCCCCTGATCCTGCTATCGATCTTGTTTCTTGTCGTGCCTATCCTGGAGATCTTCGTGATCATCCAGGTCGGTCAGGCCATCGGCGCGTGGCCGACGGTGCTCTTGCTGCTCTTCGAGAGCGCCCTCGGCGCATGGATCATCCGGCATGAAGGCAGGCGAGCCTGGCGATCTCTGCGCGGGGCGTTTGAGACAGGGCGGCTGCCCAGCAGGGAGCTGGCGGACGCCGGTCTCGTGCTGGTCGGCGGAACGCTCTTGCTGACCCCGGGTTTCATCACCGACGTCGTCGGTTTCTTCCTCGTGCTGCCCTTCACCCGGCCGCTGGCCCGGCGGATGCTTTCTGCATATGTGGCCTACCGTGCGCGCCGTGGCACCGGACGGGTTCGGGTGATCCGCGTCGGCGGACCGACCTTCTCCGCGGGGGAGGGCCCGCGATACCCGAGAGGTCCTGCGGCCGCCGCAGAATCCCGGCTCATTCGGGGCGAGGTGCTTGACGAGTAGCTGGAGTCCCACCGCTTGAAGCTGCCCGCGTAGTCATCGACTGGGACTGGTTCGTAGCCGTGTCGGCGTTGCCAGCCGCGCCGCCGACCACGTACGCGGCACAGGCCAGTCGGCGCTGATCAATACCGCGTGACATTCGGCTGCGGGTCAAAGTTGGGTAGAAGCGGCCAAACTGCCCGAGCGTTTTGGAGTTTCAGGCTAGGCCAATCGGACATCGGACGTGAATGGATCAGGTCCAGCGGGAATCTCGTAGGTAGCTCATGCGTTCTTGACTATGACGGTAGGAAAGTGTGCTGGCCGGGGGGTGCGTCCCCGGCAACCCCTTGAAACTGATGAAGACCATTGCCAGGAGGCTCTGGGCTATGAGTGAGCGTGCGCTGCGCGGGTCCCGCCTCGGGGCCACCAGCTATGAGACCGACGCCGGTGTCGAGGTGGCGCCGCGGCAGACGGTCGCGTACAACTGCCCCAGAGGCCACCGGTTTGAGGTCCCGTTCTCGGTTGAGGCAGAGATTCCTTCTGTGTGGGAGTGCCGGACCTGCGGGCAGACCGCGATCCGCGTCGACGGCAGTGTGCCGGACGAGAAGCCGGTGAAGCCGGTGCGTACCCACTGGGACATGCTGCTGGAGCGTCGCAGCCGTGAGGAACTCGAGGAGATCCTCGCCGAGCGACTCGCAGTCCTGCGGGCCGGTGGGATCAGGCCGGTCCCGCACCGCAAGACCGCCTGATCGGTCGAGCCGATGACGTGGGAGACCCGGACCAGAGTGGATCAAGCAGAACCGACGCACTGAGCAGAATTGAATAGATCAAGGCCCCGAGCCACGTCGTGTCCCCCCGGCGGCGTGGCTCGGTCATTTCCGTCCCCGGTACGAGCGATCGATGGCCACCGGCGGCAAATCCCGTACTTCCTGCTTGGTGATGTGGAGCCTGATGCCGTCCTGGAAGTCGGTGACGGCGGCGATCGGGATCGCCACGTCCTTGCGGCCCAACAAGTGGCCTTCTTGTAGGAGCACGTGAGTCACGTGGTGGTTGCGAGGGTCGATGACCAAGCCTTCGACCAGCCCGATGTCTCCATCGGTGGCGTGAACACGTTGGCCGCGGCGCACGGCCACCTCCCCCAAGGGGATCGCGTCGTAGGTGATGGTCTCAGACATCCCGTCGACCGTCTCGCCCTCCACACTCGGGCCACCGCCGAGGCTGGCATAGGGCCAGGAAAGAACCTGTTCCGGGCCATAGGCCGCGTAGCCTCTGGTTCCCGGCACGAACTGCGTCTCCTCGGCGGAGTCCAGCTTCTCAAACTCCGCCATCGTGCATCGGAGCCGGATCTCGCCTCGGGTGACATCCACCAGGTCAAGGGGAACGAGGCGACCGAGACCCTGGCGGCCCTTCGGCTCCACCACGAGATGGGTTACCGCGCGAGCGACCGGGTCCACCACGACGCGACTCACCTCGCCACAGATCCCGTCGGTACATATCGCGTCAGCCCCGATCGTGAACGGCGTCGTGTCTGCCATGGCCACCCTCCTCGCCCCTTGGACCTTAGCCGCAACCCCTGCGCCGGCAGCCGTAGGTATCGCGGATGAGGACTGGGGGCGGTCAGGAGAGCGCGGCGATCAGCAGGTCAGTAACCTCCGCAGGGCGCTCGAGGTTTGGCAGATGCCAGGCCCACGGCAGCTCGATCAAGCGTGCGTTCGGCATGACTTCGCCGAGGTGTCTGGCGATCTGGAGGAAGCGATCCATGTCGTAGCCGCCGCCGACAACGAGCGTTGGAGCCTCGATCCGTGCCGGATCGATCGGCACCCGCTCCTGCTCCGGTGGTTCAGCCGCCCTGTCGGCGGCTAGCTGGACCTCAAAAGCGTGCCGCTGGGCGTCGCTGACCAGTTCACGCGCCTCCCGGGGGGCATCTCGGCTCAGCCACGTCCGCACATTGAGTTCGGTTGCCCCAGCGATGTCACCTGCCTCGAGCAGCCGATCTTCCTCCGCCGCGAAAATGGTCGATGACTGGGTCTCGGGATACTCGCGCACAGCGGGACAGAGCAGGACCAACCGGTCTAGGCGCTTCGGATAGCGAGTAGCAAACTCCATTGCAACGCGACCGCCGAAGGACGAACCGACGAGATGGGTCCGTTCGAGGCCGAGAGCATCGAGCACTGTTGCGACATCGCCGGCGTCCGAGTATGGCCCTGGAGGCAGCGGAGTGCGGCCGAAGCCACGCAGGTCGAGGCGGACCACCGTGAACGACTCGGCGAGCGGTACCCACTGCGGGTCCCACATCCGTGAGTCGCACACGCCGGAGTGCAACAGGGTCACTGCGGAGCCCGCGCCGTCCCGCTCGTAGTAGATGTCAGCGGTCATGCGGCGAGCAGATCCTTCGAGGCTGACTGAAAGCCCGGGCTCGGATGTGCAATGCGCTGTACAGAGATCTCACCTCGAGCCTGATCCTGTGGTGCCATCCCGGTAGCCGGCACGGCCCAATGGCCGCGAATCGCTGTCGCCAGCGGCCTCCGTGATCCGCAGACTAGCCCCGGAGCCGGTGAACCGGCCGCCGACTTCTGAGGCGGCCGTCGCCATACCACCGCGATCACCGCGTTCTGACGCGCCGCAGGCTACCCAAGTCGGCTGGCGGGGTTACGCCGTTCCCGCGAGCAGTGGGATCGGCCACGATGGTGACAGGCGGCACAGGACCGCCCAGGCGGAAGGTTGCGCGGGAAGTTGACTATGAGCACGGAGACTGGGCGGCGGATGCCGATGTCGGATCCCCGACTGCCGGTGGCCTCACCGATCCAGCTCCCCATCGCTGCCTCTGTGAATGACGGCGGGCGAGCTGGTGAGGCCAGAGCCACCAAGGCCCGGCTGCCGGTGGCCTCGTCGGTCGAGGTCGCCATCGCCGCCCTCGCGAACGGCAAAGCGTGGCGACAGCTGGGGCTGCCGGTGGCCTTGACACTCCTGCTGCCCGTGGCGGCCTGCACCGGCGGCGAGGCGCAAACAGCGCGGACCGCCACACCTGGTTCGAGCACGCCCGCCACCTCGCCGAGCCGCATCGAACCCGCGTCATCGATGCCGCTCGTTCTCGCGATGCACCCGACCAGACGGCCGCTCGACATAAGTCCGAGCACGGCCGAGCGCATCGTGGCCGGCGACCTGACCGACTGGAGTGAGCTCGGTGCAACGGCCGGCCGGCTGCGGCTGGTTGCAGGGCCCACGGTCGCAGGTGTGCCGCCGGCGAGCAGACGGTCCGAGGATTCGGCAGCGGTGACAGCCGCCAGCCGGGACCGCCGGGTGCTCGCTGTCGTGCTCGCGGCGGCCGTTAACCCCTCCGTACAGGTCATCCGGGTCGATGGCCGCGACCCGCTGCGTGATCCGGCGGCGTATCCACTCAAAACCGCTGGCGCCGCTCCAGCCGATGTGCTGACGATGTCTGCTGTCGGCGATCTCATGTTGGCGAGGCGTGTGGGCCAGGCGATCGCCGCGGACG
>DASYTV010000423.1:0-3663 GCA_036001885.1 Actinomycetes bacterium | reverse complement strand
CGGCGTCCAAAGCGACTTGGACCTGCTCGTCCCCGCGCACCTAGCGGTTTTTCGAGGGCCGTGGACCCGCCAGTTCTTCCACGGCGGCCTCTCCCCCCAGGAGCTGGTCGTACCCGTGCTCGTGGCCGAAACGCGGTTAGCAACGGAACCAGCCGGCCGCAGCGTGCGCATCGAGGTCGCCGGCAACAAGCTCACCACCGGGGTTTTCTCGGCAACCCTGGAACTCCAGCCCGACCTATTCGCCAGCGAGGCGGACGTGCGCGTGCAGGTGCGCCGCCCTGGCGGTGCCGAACCCATCGCCAGGGCCGTCGCCGGTGATGGCTACGACGCCGAGACCGGCACCGTCCGGCTCGGCGAGCGGCCGGCGGTGCTCACCTTCCGGCTCACCGCTAACTTGGAGCGCGGCGAGGAGGTGGAGGTGACGGTGGTCGACGCCCGCACGGACCGCCCCCTCGGCGCCACGACCGTGCATGCTGACGCCCCGATCGTCGTGCAGGAGGATCTCCTCTGAGCCACGGTCATGCCACCATGAAGCCGGCAGAGCGAGCCCAGAGGGATGTTCGTCGGCGGGAGGGAGGCTGGATGGCGGTCAGCGGACTGATGGATGCGCTCGACCGGCACGCCAACGAGGTGTTCGGCGGCCGAGTGGTCCGCAAGGACCTCGTCCGCCAAGTGAAAATCGGCGCCAACGTGCCCGTGTACGTGCTCGAGTTCCTACTCGGCAAGTACTGCGCGTCCGACGACCCGGCCGCAATCGAAACCGGCCTGGAAGTCGTCCGCCAGACGCTGACCGAGAACTTCATCCGCCCAGACGAGGCCGAAAAGGCGAAGGCCGCCCTCAAGCGCAAGGGCCAGCATCGCCTGATCGACAAGGTCGACGTCCGCCTGCTCGCCAGTGAGAATAAGTTCTGGGCGACGCTGGCCAACTTCGGTGACAAGTTCGTCCACATCCCCGAGGACGTCGTCTATCGCTATGAGCGTCTTCTGCAAGGCGGCGTCTGGTCGCAGGTGGACCTGCTCTACGAGGCGGCGGACGATGAGCTGCACCAGCGGCCCTTCTACATCCAGGCGCTCAAGCCCATCCAAGTCGCGACCTTCTCGATGAAGGAATACGTCGACGGCCGCGCCAGGTTCGACCGCGACGAATGGCTCGATCTACTCATGCGCTCCATCGGGCTGGAGCCGAGCGAGTACGACCACCGCGGCAAGCTCGTCGCTGTCCTCCGGCTGGTCCCAATGGTGGAGCGCAACTACAACCTGATCGAACTGGGCCCCTGGGGGACGGGCAAGTCCTACGTATACCGCGAGACCTCCCCCAATGCGATCCTGATCTCCGGCGGGAAGGTGACCGTTCCCCAGCTGTTCGTGAACCTGAACACCGGCCGGGTCGGGCTGGTGGGCACCTGGGACGTGGTCGCCTTCGACGAGGTTGCCGGAATCCAGTACTCCGACGCCACTGCGGTCCAGATGCTCAAGGACTACATGGAGTCCAGCTCGTTCGCTCGCGGCAAGGACGTGATCCCTGCCGAGGCGTCGATCGTCTTCATCGGCAACACCAGTAAGCCAACCCAGGATCTGGTGCGGTCGGCGCACCTCTTCGCCGACCTGCCAAAGGCGATGATCGACCCCGCCTTCCTCGACCGTCTGCACTTCTTCCTGCCTGGCTGGGAAGCGCCCAAGCTGGAGCAGCGCCTGTTCACCGACCACTACGGCTTCGTCTCCGACTACCTGGCCGAGGCGATCCGGGAGCTGCGCAAGCGAAGTGACGTCCGCGCGATCGACGGGGAGTTCGCGCTCGGGGCTCACCTGTCCGCGCGCGACGAGCGTGCCGTGCGCAAGACTGTGTCGGGGCTGCTGAAGCTACTGCATCCCGATGGCGAATGGACCCGCGCAGAGCTCCGCGAATACCTCGAGCTGGCGCTCGAAGGACGCCGTCGCGTGAAGGAGCAGCTCAAGAAGCTCGCCGCCCACGACTACGCGAAAACGTCCTTCTCCTACGTGGAGCGGGACACCAGCCGGGAGTATTGGGTGGATGTCCCCGAGCAACCCGAGGAGGTCGCCTCGGAGCTACAGGCCGAGGCGCAGCCCACAGCGCGCACTCCTCATGGCGAACACCCGCTGCGCGAGCGCAGCACAGCGGAGCTGTTGGGGGCTGGCGAGAGCAGCTCCCTCGAGTTCAAGTCCAACGCCCGGTGGAACGAGCACACGCGCCAGCGCGACTCTGCGATCGAGCTCGCGGTCGTCAAGACGGTTGCCGGGTTCATGAACGCGCACGGCGGGACGCTCCTTGTCGGCGTCGGTGACCACGGCCAGGTCGTCGGCCTCGACCACGACCTCAAGACGCTCGGCCGCCGCGACCACGATGGCTATGAGAACTGGCTCACGACACTCTTCGAGACGAGCATCGGGAACCCGCAATCGGCAACCTGTCTGTCCGCTTCGAGGAGATGGACGGCGGAGCTGTTTGCCGCGTTGACGTGCGGCCATCAAGCAAGCCCGTCTTTGTCAGGGCGGGAAAGAGCGACGCTGACTTCTATGTCCGGCTGAACAACTCGACGAGGCTACTGAACACGGCTGAGGCACTCGAGTACGTTGAGGCGCACTGGCGGTGAGGGCCGCAACGGGGTCAAAACTGGGTCATCTGCGGGCTGGTGAAGGCGTGGGCGCACGGCACCCAACATCACCGCGGTGGACGTCGCGGAGCTGCTGACTCTGGTTGCCTACGCCGGGCCCCGGCCACGGCAAGGGGTGCCGGTAAGGATCGTGTCACCAGGGTGCAGACGAGCGGGCGATGTGAGTTGCGCCGGTCAGCGTGCTGAGCTGTCGTGCCGCTGGAGCGTCCGGTAGATCGTGGTGCGGGACACGGTGAACAGCTCGGCGAGGTCGGCGATGGTGTACTCGCCGGTGCTGGCCATGCGGACAAGTTCGCGCTGTTGTTTGGGTGAGAGCTTGGGTTGCTTGCCGCGGAGCTTGCCTTTGGCCTTGGCGACGGCCATGCCCTCGCGGGTCCGCATGCGCAGCAGGTCGACCTCGAATTCGGCGAAGGTGGCGAGGATGTTGAAGAACATCTTGCCCATGGGGTCGGTGGGATCGTAGGCCTGGCCGCCGAGGGAGAGCTTGATGCCGCGGGCGGCGAGGTCGTCGCCGATCGCGCGGGCGTCGGGCACGGAGCGGGCCAGCCGGTCGAGCTTCGGGACAACCAGAGTGTCGCCTTCGCGGACGGCGGCCAGGGCCTGATCGAGGCCGGGACGGTCGCGGTTAGTACCGGTCAGCCCGTGGTCGAGGTAGATCCGCTCCGGTGAGACGCCGAGTTCGGTCAGCCGTTGCTGTTGGGCGGTGAGGTCTTGTTCGTCGGTGGAGCAGCGGGCGTAGCCGATCAAGGTCTCGGGCATGGCCGGGAGTGTACGTTTAGCCCCCGACAATCGGGATTTTCACCCGGGATTTTCACCGTACGGGGTATCTGCATCACCGCAGGTCAAGGTCACGATTGCCTGGTCGTCTCGGCGTCGGATGTACGCAGGGGGTTCCTCGTGCGGGACGTCCGGTGTGCCGCTGCGGCGGCTGTATGGTTGCTTGGACCGGCCGCCGGAGGCGATGAGCTTCCGTCTCGCCATCAGTCACCACAGCGAGTCCACGAGCCCACGGGGGGCGCTTGAGGCGGTA
>DASYTV010000422.1:0-7195 GCA_036001885.1 Actinomycetes bacterium | reverse complement strand
GTGCTGCGTCCTTGGCCATGTCGACCTCCCTGAGAAACACGAAACCTCTCGTCCAGCAGGACGAGAGGTCGATTCCTCCCGCGGTTCCACCCGCGTTAGCGGCGCCTCGGCGGCGTCGCGCCCTCGTGGCCGCGCTAACGGGCGGATCCCGGACCGGTTCGCCGGTCGCTCACGGGTGGTGCCTGGATCGTCGTCCGCCGCCGGGTTCGCAGCCTGGCCCCGGCTCTCTGAAGGCGATGGCGATGGGTCTGTCCCGATCGTCGCGTTTGATTGTGGTGGGCGGCGCTGGACTCGAACCAGCCGCCTCGTTGGACGCCCAGCATACCCGAGGCCGCGGCGCGAGTCGCGGTCCGAGTCGTGGGCGGGTCGTCGACCGAACCAGGTGCGCGCGCCGTCACCTGACCTCATCGACAGGCGGAACGAGGCCGCAGTCAGGCGTCGTACAGAGGTCCAGCCCAAGATCGGCCAGGCCTTCGGCCAGCGGCGTGAAGCCGAGGTTGCCGCCGAACGTGCGGCTCGTCACCCCGGCCGGCGCGCCCCGGACCAGAACGACGCTGCCCGAGTCGCCGCCACCAACCTGGATCGTCGACACGATCATGCAGGGGAAGTAGGAGCCGTCCTGCGCCGGCGGCTGAAGGTTCTCGCCCTTCCCCACCACGATACCCGTCCGATAGATGTTGCGACCGTCCACCTCGGTTGGGTCACCGATCGCGACCTCGTCGCAGCCCAGCGGCTTCGCGTCAGGGTCGAGGATCCGGTAGCCGCCCACGCCCAGGTCGATCACGTTGAGATGGCCCCACGGGATCCGATCCGCGGCGACCACGAGGTAGTTCATGTCGGACGCGTGACAGGTGTACCCGACATGCGGGCAGGTGGGGTCCTGGGCCATCGGGCCGACGACACCCTGATCGCCGACCACCGTACCCTCGCCGCGGCAATGCGGTGATGACGTCAACACGATGGCATCGCCGTGCCGCGCATAGACGCCGCCCGAGCAGTAGCCGGGAATCTGCTGCCCTGCCAGGACGGGCGGGTCGTACAGCGGGGTGGTACGCCGCGGTGTCGCGATCGTCGTCACGGTCCAGAGGGCCCCGATCCCCAGCAGGAGGCCGGCGAGCGCGGCGATGACGAGCCGCCGAGCGCGGACCAGCCGACTGGTCCTGGGCGCGGGCATCAACGGTCGTCGACGTGGGAATGAGAGTTGGTGGGCGACACTGGACTCGAACCAGTGACCTCTTGCATGTCAAGCACGACATCGAGATGCCCGCTTACATCGTTACTTCCCTCGTCAAGTCCCGTCAAGCGGCGACGACACGAAAGAGGTGTAATCCGAGGTCAGAGGCCACACTTGACGCCGCAAACGAGGCCATCCGGTGCCCCACTGGCGGCCAAGAACAGGAGCACGACAAAGCCGATGGCGATGGCGTAGCAGGCGAGGTCGATCAGAGCGCGGCTCATGCCATCAAGCTGGCGAAAGTTGTCTGTGTGGGCGGCGGCTGAGACATCGCTCGATGGCCGGGCCTGCAGGCTCGGCGGAACGAGCAGACTTTAGGAAGAAGAACGATCGAGCTGCTGTGCGTCTCGTGACTTAACTGCTCGTGTCGACGTTAAAGTAGATCGTCGGCCCGGTCGAGGTAACGACACAGACGACGCCCGAGTAGGTGGTCGGCACCGACTCGCTAACGACCGCGCCACCGGTGCCATCAAGCGGGGGCGGAGCCACGGACAGCCCCCCGACGCGGGAATTACCCGCGTATACCACGACGAAGGCGGGCTCATTGGTCTCAAGTTCCGGCGCCCTGAGCATCTTAGGGAGGTAGGTGTGGTAGTCCATCGCTCGATCAAGGGCGAACTGCGCTTGGATCTGGCCTTGCACTGAATAGCCGCATTCCGTCGCGCGAGGGTCCAGCGCGAGCGAGGCGGCTGGCTGGCGACTCAGAAGGACCGCGACTGCTAGAACTCCGGCGGATACCGGCACCGCCACGAAACGAAGTCTGCGCCAAATGGTCATGGCTGCACCGTCCAGAGATCGATCGAATTTCCGTTCGGAGCGTTGCACTTATAGCGCGCGTCTGAACTGAGGTTGCAGATGCTCCCGGTGCCCCAGTTCATGTTCGACCAGACACCGCCAACCGAAGCCTCGTAGAGCGCATTTGACAGGCGGAATGGGTTGCCGACTGATCCGCCAATGGCATCTCGGATGTCCCACGACTC
Organism: Actinomycetes bacterium; assembly: GCA_036001885.1. Lineage (GTDB taxonomy): Bacteria > Actinomycetota > Actinomycetes > JAKEEW01 > JAKEEW01 > DASYTV01. The sequence continues at coordinate 4,981 of DASYTV010000422.1, read as the reverse complement.
ACCGGTGTGCTCCGTGCGCTTCGGTGCCCAGCAGATGGACGCCAGCGGGAGCGTTTCGGTTACCGAGCCGTTGACCTTTACCTGCCACTGCGTCGAGGTCTTTAAGACGGTGTATGTCCGACTCGAACCCGGGAAGGCGCCCATGAATTTAGGGTTCGGAAGGACGTCAGCTAACCCAGGGCAGGACTTGCGGCCCCAGGCCCAGAACTCATGCGTACCGTTGTTGTTGCAGCTGGCGTTCGGAAGGACTGTGTCCCAGCAATTGACGAGGCCGGCCTGGAAAATGTCCTCGAAGTGAAGCCCTCCGTCGTCGATGGCCACGTAGATGTGGTTCGCTCGGCTCGGGTCGGTGGAGCTCGCGCAGATGTTCAGCGACTGGTTCTCGAGCTTGGCCTCGGCGCCGGCCATCGATGGCAAAACCTTCAGGAAACCCTCCCAGCGGTTTACGAAGTTCGTCTCGGCACAAGTTCCGGTGTCGGCGGCTATGACCGCCGCGGGCACGAGGAGGGACATCGCAAGCGTCACCACAGCGATCGAAACCTTCCGTCGCATACGGACCTCCCCGCTACCCCTTGGGAGAAAAGGGTGCTCCGGAGGGACTCGCGTGTCAAAAAAGATTTGACCTCGTATTCCGGACGCATCGGCCGTGGTGGGGGCGTGCGGCTCGGTCATGACGGACCCAGCAGCGTCACACGCCTTCCTAGTCCGCGACGCCGATCAATACCCCTAGCCGCGGTATCCGCTCGCACGGACTAGGCGGGGCCGTACGATCCGCCGCTTGCGGCCCCCACCGGGCGCGCATATGGTCGGGCGAGAGCCGCCCGAATGGCGGCACTAGTGGCGAGGGATACGACGATGGCCGACCGGCGCGCAGGCAAGGTTCCTCACGTCAAGACGAAGGGTGGCGGCACGGCTCCGCGCGCCCGCAATCAGGACGGCGCATGGCGCAAAAAGCGATCCGACGCGGGCAAGAAGAAGAAATAGGGCGACATGCCGAGCCTCGAATGCGATGCCTGCTCAAAGGCGTTGAGCGAGAAGGAAGACACCTGTCTTCGCGTCTGGCACTCGGTGAAGGGCGAGACGATGCCGCCGCATGAGCCGCTGTCGGTGCCGGGCTTTCAGTATCCCTGCCGCGAGGATCAGCTTCCGAGCCCCGACGAACGACCCTAGCCCGTCAATAGGTTCGGGTCGGACTGCTCCGAGGTCGTCCACTGCGGGATGTGTCCACTGCCACTCGATACTCGACAAGCAAGCGGTGTAATCCCTCGCGGGCGTACAACGTGGGCGGGTCACCCGGTCTGAGGGGTTCGGGAGCCGCAGGCCGGACGATGCCGACCATGCCGCAGTCCTCGCGAGCTACGCGGATGCGATCACGCGCGGGTCGGTATGGGTGGACACGCCCCGTATCAGCCAGGTCGCGAGTTGGCCCGACGCGAGTCCATCGACATCTCGACCATCCTCATCCCCGAGAGTCCTCAATGACAGATCGCGTGACAGGCTGGCCGGTGCGATGACACGGCCCCGTCTAAGCGACGGGGGCCTGTCACGCACGACCCGATGACAGCCCAGGACGGTTCCGATGACGGCCCAATGACACATTCGTGACAAGTGGGCCGGGAGCGGAGACGGTCAAGCGTCCGCGCCAGCCGGCGGTGTCTCAGTTCGATTGGCTCGGCGGAAGGAGTCGAGTCCAGTACTTCGGATCGACCTCGAGGGACTCGCAAAGCGACTGAAGCTCCGCGGCAACGTCGAGCCCAAGAACGACGTCGAGGTCGGCCACCTCCATGCACAAGTTCTCTAGTGCGACGACTTCCTCGCCGATCTGTACCAGCTCGTGATACATCGCCAGTCGTTCCGGGGTGAACACTCCCGCTCGACTTCCCAAGTCGTTGAGGCGCGTCTTGAGCAGGAAACTGGCTGGCGTGTCGGGGATCTGGCGCACCGAAAGATGCTAGTCCAGCGACCCGACTCTTGAGGCACTACGTCGACCGTTCGAGAGTCCACCTGTCGTCGGTCACGGTCCACGGCTTCGGCGTGGTCGTCAACCCGCGGCGCAACGCCTGCACGACGGTGTTCCGCTTGACCGGCTCGCCGCCCTCGTCGCTCGACAGGGCCGCAATAACCTCGTCCAACGTCGCCGGACCAGCCTTTAGAACGTCCGCGATGCGCTCGCTGACCGTGATGCTGTACGACCGCTCGTGGACGTTGCGCGGGATGTTGTCGAGCCAGTCGGACGTGACCATGTACGCGCCCTGCCACTCGTAGTTGTCGTGCTTCCGGTTCTGCAGCTTCGACCCGTGGTCGCCGTCCGGCACGAGTGACCACGTGATGCGGGCGCATGCGTGCCAGAAGACCGAGCCGAACGGGTAGCGGGCGTCGCCCATCCGGTTCATGTGGGCGAGGCTCAGGACCGGCACGCCGAAGGGCTGGATGGCCGCGGAGTAGGCGGTCGCCGCCTGGGAGTCGCTCGGGTCGGTGCCGGGGATCGCATAGGCCACGCTGTCCACGACGATCAAGGTCGCCTCGTGCTCGCGCGCAGCTTCAACGAGTAGCGGCCATCTCGGCGCCCCGTTGCGGAGCGGGCTGACGTGGCGGATGGGCGTGCCCTCGAACATCTCCGCGCCCCGCCTTCCTCCCCTTCCCCATGACGGTCACGTTGGGGTGATCTTCATCAAGCCGAACGTCACGGACGGAAAGGTTCGTCACCTCGGCCAGCCGGGCGCCCGTGGAGGCGAACAGGCGAATGATGGCCGCGTCGCGGGTCGCGAGGTAGTCGTGACGCGAGTTCGACCGACAGGTGGCGAGGATCGCTCGGACGACATCAGTGGTCGGGATGGGCCGCTGCGTCTCGGGGATGACCGGAGCGCGGCGCCCTTCGGTCGGGGCCGAGTCGATGTACCGCTGCGTCACGGCCCAGCGCAGGAGCGTCCGCAGTGGCCGGTAGACCGCGCTCACGGTCGAGGGCTTGCTCCCACACTCTTGGAGGGCGACCACGAGCCGGTCGATGTCGCGGCCGGAGAGGGATACCAACCGTATCCCACTGCCAAGAATGGCCGTTGCCGTGTCGAGCGCCAACGATACGTCGCGAGCGTGGCCGGGGAGACGTTCTGCGCTCGGCGCGAGAGCAGGAACTCGTAAACGGCTGCGGCCAGCGTCGGCGATGTCGGGAGGTGTGCAGGTCGGCGTCGCGCGTTGCGACCACCTTCTGCAGGCCCACGTACCGCTGCGCCCAGTTGTCCTGAGGTTCGGTTGTGTCCCCGCTGTTCGCGGGTGGGGTCGTGTCTGCCACGTGACCACTCCTACTAGGCGAGGCTTGACAATGGCGTTGTCAAGAACCTTGCAACCTCTGAGTATAACAGGCGACCGCTCTACAATCGGCGCTCATGGGGACTGCGCGGACGTACTACTTGGGCAGCCGTATTTGGTGGGCCGCTGTCCTCCTTGTCGCGCCGATCTTTGGTGCCCTGACGGGCAACATCGTGGGCACCCTCGGCGTTGCCGTCGTGCTTGGCGTAACCGCAAATGTGCTGTTTGACACGAACCGGCCATGGTGGTCCGAGGAGGTCAAGCGCCTGCCGAAGGACCGCGAGCGATGGCGAGCCGAGGTCCGGAGGCTGACTGTCTCCAGCGTCGCTGCAGGCGTCATCGGCCTCGCTACGGCTCTCCTGCTCACGCTGCGGTAGGCACATCACCCGGCGCCCCCGACTGTCCGACCCGACGCCGCGCCGCACAAAACCTGCCCGGCACCGGGGTGCCAGCGACGCTAATCCGAAGTCGCCCGGCGAGGCGTCAGACATGCACGACAGACCACTGTGCTCGGGCCGGCCCCGCTGCTCCCGAAGCAGGTGGTCTCGCGACGCTTAGAGGCCAGTGCGACGGGCCGCCGGCCGGCCTCGCGGGTTACGACCATTCCGTGCGATCGCGCTCCGGCGACAGGCGTCCTAGCGGACATGCCGCACCTAGACTACGTTGGCTGTCAGCTACGCCACTTGGGCCACAACAAAACCGGACCTTCCTAACGGCCAGCCATCGTGAGGTCCTATCGACCATCCACCTGTCTCCACCTGTCGGCACCCGTCGGTCCACCTGTCGGTGGCAAGTGGACAAGGCTGATGGGTGGGGGGCCGCCCCAGCGGCCCACTACCCAGCAGTCGTGCTCAATCGGCATGTCGGCACCTGTCGATAAGTAGGGAACCGACCGGCGACAGGAGAACCCTCTAGGGCTGCCCCGGATGGCCGAAGTCGTGTGCGACGCGACCCATGAACGGCCGTGTTGCCAGCCCACAGACGAAGCACCTGCCGAGCCCGTCCGGCTGGGGCGAGTGGTCCGCCTGATGCACCCAGTAGTCGCGCCTGAGCGTTACGACCACGCCGCGGTGGCACACCGCCTCGGGCTTCAGCGGCTGGACGTGATGGTGGCGCTTCACGCACCAGCGCAGGAAGGTCCGCACGGGCCTGTACGCCGCGTTGCGGGACGCCTCGGACAGCCCGGACGTCTTCAGCGAGCCGATAAACGACTCAACGTCGTTGACCGTGATGTCGGCCAGCAACGTACCGGCTGCAAGATGCTGGGCGAACCGGCCGACGCCCCAGCGGTACGCGTCGAGCGTCTTCGGGCTGACGTCGCCGGCGCTCAGGTGGACGAACCACGAGTCGATGGCGGCGCCGAGGGTCAGAGCGGCTTCAGGCCGTGAAGGCGCTGTGGTGGTGACGGAAGTTGCCTTCTGCGCGGCAACGGTCAGGGGTTTGGCGAGGCCCATCGGGTGCTCCTATTTCTGGCACCCGTGTCCTGTGTCGGCCGTGGTGAACTCACCACTGACTGTAACCGACGAGCCGCCGAGCGCGGACCAGCCGACTGGTCCTGGGCGCGGGCATCAACGGTCGTCGTCGTGGGAATGAGAGTTGGTGGGCGACACTGGACTCGAACCAGTGACCTCTTGCATGTCAAGCAAGTGCTCTAACCAGCTGAGCTAGCCGCCCG
>DASYTV010000421.1:0-6949 GCA_036001885.1 Actinomycetes bacterium | reverse complement strand
GGAGGACCGGCCGCGTGTTCGGTTCGTTGAGGCCGGCACCCTTGGCCGTCGGCGGCGCGGGTGGCTCCTGGGAAAGGCCGCCCGGTCGTCGCGGGATCAGCCCATACCCCGCGTCAGCACGTTGGCGATGACGTTGGCCAGCACGGCCAGATTGACACCGCCTACGGCCTCCGCAGCCCGACGCAGCCGCCCTTCTCCTCATCGCGGGTCTCTCGAAGCCTGCGTCCCAGAACAGCCGGGCGAGGCCCTCGCGCAGCAGTGCCTCGTCGTCGGCGATCACGATGCGCACCGCATCTCCACTCGTAGCTGACCGTCGCGCACGGCCGCGGTTCCCCCGACCGCTCCGACGCGGTCTCGGATCTGCAGCATCGCTGGTGATCTGATTGCCCGCATAGCTATCTTGACACCCCGAACCGGCGGGTGCGACCACTAGTGTCCTCCTAACGAGGTCCTGTGACGGATGCCCGGAGGACCGCTGGATGCGTGGCGGGGCCGCAGCGAGCCCTCGTACCGAAGCTCCGTGAACGAGCGAGAACGCGGCCATTGTGTCCTTGCGGGGTCCCCGCGGAAGCGTGGAGCAGCGCGGAGCGTTTCCGTGGTGTGCGCACCCGCGGGACCAGGCAGACGTAAAGAGACATCGTTAACGGGACATGTAGGAAGGCTCATGAACGTCACCGTTTCGGCCGAAGGTGTGCCGCTGCCGGGTATCGTCGGGCGCCCATCGACCGGCCCGCCCGCCGGCTGGGTGGTGTTCGCCCACGGCTCGGGGAGCAGCCGGTTGTCGCCCAGGAACCAACAGGTTGCACGCTCTTTGCAGGACATCGGCTTCGCGACCCTGCTCTTCGACCTCCTGACAGCGGAGGAGGACAAGCGGGATCGCGTCACCGGCCAGTACCGCTTCGACATTGGGCTGCTGACCACTCGTCTGACCGGCTCGGTTGACTGGCTCCTGGGCTCCGATGGCCCGGCCACTGCGGACAGCATCGATCTGACCGTGGGGACGTCGGTGGGCCTGTTCGGAGCCAGCACCGGCGCGGCAGCCGCACTGGTCACCGCGGCCCAGCGACCCACGACAGTGGGGGCAGTCGTCTCCCGCGGCGGCCGGCCCGATCTCGCCGGTGGCCAGCTCGGTTACGTGAAGGCACCCACCCTGCTGATCGTCGGACAACGGGACGAGCAGGTGATCTCGCTCAACGTCCAAGCCGCGGCCGTGCTCACCGCGCCGCATGAGCTTGCTGTAGTCCCCGGAGCCGGTCACCTCTTCGAGGAACCGGGCGCCATCGAGCAGGTCAGCGATCTCGCATCGGCGTGGTTCCGCCAGCACCTCATCCGCTAGGACTTGAGCTCCCAGCCTCTTGGCACCGCGCTGGGATGAGGGGCGGGGAGCGAGGGACTGGGATCACATTTTCCGGTCGGCGGTGGTCCCAAATCTTGGTGCGAATGAGCTGGTACGGGGCATGCTGGAGGTATGAAAGGTGATCGGGTGGAGATCGTCGTCGACGCCGGCGGCGAGGTGAAGACCTACGAGGTCGTCGCCACCCGCGCGGGACGGCGGGTCGAGATCTCGACCGGCCGTGGCATCGTCGAGGTAACGGAGGTCACCCGCACCGGCAGCCCGGTGCGATCGGCCCGGTTCATGGCAAGCCGGGTACTCGCCCTGGTCGAGCATCCCGCCCAGGACCGGCTGCTGCCCGGTGACGAGCATCCGCCAGCCCGCGAGCACCGGCTGCGCCCATCCGCATGACCTGAAGGCACGGCACCTTCCTCAAGGAGGAAGGACACCCGCCCGTCCCGCGAACACCGGCTGCGCCCGTGCGGCTGGCTCAAGGAGGGGCATCGTCGTCAAGGATCCCTGGAACCAGGTGCCCCCTTTGACCTCTCGAGTCCCGTCAGAAGGCGGAAACCCCCGTCAACTCGCGCGCGATGAGCAGCTTCTGGATCTGTGAGGTGCCCTCATAGAGCGTCGCCACCCTGGCGTCGCGCAGCAGCTTGCCGGCGATGTATTCGTCGACATAGCCGTATCCGCCGTGAACCTGAACGCAGTTGTTCGCAGCACGCACGGCCATCTCGGTGGCGTACAGCTTCGCTCGCGAGGCCGCCACCCGGTAGTCATGTCCCCGGCTCGCCAGGTCTGCGCATTGCCATGTGAGCAAGCGCGCTGCCTCGAGCTCGACGGCGGCGTCTGCGATCAGCTCGGCGACAAGCTGATGCCCGGCTATGGGCTTCCCGAACTGCTCCCGCGATCCGGCGTAGGACACCATCGCATCGAGGGCCGCCTGCGCGATACCTACGCTTGACGCGGCGATGGACATCCGCCCGTCGTCGAGCGCCCGCAACGCCACCTTGAGACCGGCGCCCGCCGGTCCGAGAAGCGCGTCCGCGCCGACCTCGACGCCATCCAGGATCAGTTCCGCGGTGTCGCACGACCGGAGCCCGAGCTTTCCGTGAATCGGCCGGGCGGTGAATCCGGCGGCGTCGGTCGGGACCAGGAAGGCGGACACACCGCCGGCGCCGGGACCGCCGGTCCTGGCCATGATCAGTGCGACTCCCGCGATGGAGCCATTGGTAATGAAGACCTTCCTGCCAGACAGCCGCCAGCCTCCGGCGGGACCTGCCTCGGCCTTTGCGCTGAGATCGGCCGGGTTCGAGCCGTAGTCCGGCTCGGTCAATCCGAAGCAGCCGAGCACCTCGCCGGTCGCCATCGAAGGCAGCCAGCGCGTCCGCTGCTCTCGGCTGCCCGACCGGGCTATCGAGCCGGCAACCAAGCCGAGGTGCACCGAGACGATCGAGCGCACATTGGCGTCTCCCCGCCCGAGTTCCTCGATCAGGAGCGTGTACGCCAGCGGGTCGGCACCTCCGCCGCCATATTCTTCGGGGATCGTCAGACCGATGTAGCCGGTGGACCGCAGCCCATCCAGGGCCTCGCTGGGGAAGCGCTCCTCACGATCGTTGCGGATCGCCGACGGCGCAACGACGTCGTCCACCCATCGCCGGAATACCGCCCGCGCGGCATCATGCTCGGCGGACAGCGTGAGATCCATTGGCGGCCACCTCCTTGCCTTCGTCGGGGATCGCTGCCGGGCAGGCAGAGGCGGCGAGCCGACGGGCGAAGGCTATCGCCGAGGATCAGAGAGGGCGCCGGACAACGTCATGCTGTCCGGCGCCCTCCTGGGTCGGGGTCAAGACGACGCTGCCGCGGTGGCCTTCTTGCCCCGCGTGGCGCCGCCACGTCCCCGGAGCTGCACGCCGGATTCGGTCAGCATGCGGTGCACGAAGCCGTAGGACCGCCCGGTCGACTCCGCCAGCGCGCGGATGCTCGAACCCCCCTCGTACTTCTTCTTCAGGTCTGACGCGAGCTTCTCGCGTGCGGGGCCGGTGACCCGGCTGCCCTTCTTCAGGGACTCGACCACGGGTGCCTCCTCGGGTGTTGATCCTTCCCTCTGACCCATGATCACTCATTCTTGCGTGATCGGCCAGCGATTGGACCCAATGAGTGACCACGATCAGCCGATCTTCAGGTCAGACCGGGCGGAAACGGACAGAAATCCGCCTAACCTCTCCTCGAGCCGCTGACATAACCGCCCGATTCCGGTCAGCGGACCGCGATGCCACCCGATTCGGTCATGTTCACGCGAGAGCGACAAGGTCGGCGTAGGAGTCGTTCCACAGGTCCTCGACCCCATCCGGTAGCAGGATCAGCCGCTCCGGCCCCAGCGCGTCCACCGCTCCCTCGTCATGAGTGACCAACACGATGGCGCCCGGATAGGTTCGCAGCGCCGTGAGCACCTCGGCGCGGCTGGCCGGGTCGAGGTTGTTGGTCGGCTCGTCGAGCAGCAGGACGTTAGCGCTGGACACGACCAGCGTCGCCAGCGCCAGGCGGGTCTTCTCGCCACCGGACAACACCGAGGCGGGCTTGTCCACATCGTCCCCGGAGAACAGGAATGAGCCGAGTACAGTGCGGAGCTCAGAGTCGGTGAGATCAGGGGTGGCCGAGCGCATGTTCTCGAGGACCGAGCGTTCCGGATCGAGCGTCTCGTGCTCCTGCGCGTAGTAGCCGAGCTTCAAGCCGTGGCCCGGCGCGACGATCCCGGTGTCCGCCGGTTCGAGGCCCGCGAGGATGCGAAGAAGCGTTGTCTTGCCCGCGCCGTTGAGACCGAGAACGACCACCCGCGCGCCGCGGTCGACCGCGATATCCACGTCGGTGAAGACCTCGAGCGAACCATACGACTTGGACAGACCGCTCGCCGTCAGCGGCGTCTTGCCGCACGGTGCCGGCTTTGGCAGCCGCAGCTTGGCAACCTTGTCCCGTACGACCTCTCCGTCGACTCTGGCGAGCAGCCGCTCGGCACGACGAGCCATATTCTGCGCGGCGGCTGCCTTGGTGGCCTTGGCCCGCATTCGATCAGCCTGAGCGAGCAGCGCTGCTGCCTTCTTCTCGGCGTTTGCCCGTTCGCGCCGGCGACGGCGTTCGTCCTGCTCGCGCTGCTGAAGGTACGTACTCCAGCCGACGTTGTAGATGTCGAGCTCGGCACGGTTCGCGTCCAGATGGAAGACCCGGTTCACACAAGTGTCGATGAGCCCCACGTCGTGGGAGATCACGACGAAGCCGCCGGGGAAGGCCCTGAGGAAGCCGCGTAGCCAGAGGATCGAGTCGGCGTCGAGGTGGTTCGTCGGCTCGTCGAGGAGCAGGGTCTCGGCGCCGGAAAACAGGATCCGCGCAAGCTCCACCCGTCGCCGTTGCCCGCCGGAGAGGGTGCCGATTGGCTGAGTGAGGACACGGTCGGGCAGCCCTAGGCTCGCCGCGATCTGCGCCGCTTCGGCCTCCGCCGCGTACCCACCCCTTGCGAGGAACTCGGCCTCAAGCCGTGCGTACGCTCGCATGGCACGCTCGTGCGTCTCTAGGTCGGCGCTCGCCATCGCGCCCTCCGCCGCCCGGAGCCGGCTGACCACACTGTCGAGATCCCTGGCGCTGAGAATCCGGGCGCGGGCCAGGACATCAAGATCGCCGGTACGCGGGTCCTGTGGCAGATACCCCACGGTTCCGGTGCGGCGAACTCGACCCGCCGCAGGCAGACCCTCGCCTGCGAGCGCCTTTGTCAGCGTTGTCTTGCCCGCGCCGTTGCGGCCGACCAGGCCGATGCGGTCCCCGGTGGCCACCCGGAAGGACGTCGGCATGAGCAGCTGGCGCGCGCCGACGTGCAGTTCGATATCGGTTGCCGTGATCATGGTTTCGTGCTCCGAGTAAGAGAATCAGCGACGCCGGTACGAGCCATTGGCCGACCCGCTGCCTGCCCAGGCGTCGGGGTCGGCCGCTGAGCGGCGTCGCTAGCTCGCAAGCACCCGACAAGTGTACGGCCCGCCGCAATCTGATTTACCGGTTGTGAATAACCGGGCGGTGCCGCCCCACCATCCCCGTTCGACCACCATGAAGGGAACCGCACTCCCATCCCGAGACGCATGAAGGGCACCTTCACCCGATTGATTCGGCCGGGTGAAGGTGCCCTTCATGCGTTGGCGGTTGGGGTCAAGGTGCCTTCCTCTGATCGCCTTGCCTGCAACGAGAGGAGCCGATGACCAGGCCGAACGGGACGCCGACCGCCACCCGGCCAGGTTTGTGCACCGGCGCTACGGTGAGAGACACCCTGACGCCCACGGCCAGGTGAGCCCGCGCAGGAGGCGGCCAGCGATGGACTTCGACGACAACGCACAGCTCGACCCGTCACAGGTCGAGGATGTTCGCGGCCGCAGGATCCCTGGTGGCGGCATTGCGATCGGCGGTGGCCTGGGCATCGTCGGCCTGATCCTTGCGCTGCTGTTCGGTGGAAATCTCGGCGACCTCGTGGGCAGCGGGGACTCCGGCCAGGCGGACCAACTCCAACCGGGCACCAACATCAGCCAGCAGTGCCGGACCGGTCAGGACGCCAACCAGTCAGAGGACTGCCGAGTCGTCGGCGTGGTCAACAGCATCCAGAACTATTGGGACGACACCTTCACCCGATCGGGTGAGCAGTACACGCCCGCCCGGACCGTGCTGTTCAGCGGCGCGGTCCAGACCGGATGCGGACTCGCCACCTCACAGGTCGGGCCGTTCTATTGCCCACCGGACCAGAAGGTCTACCTCGACCTTGGGTTCTTCCAGCAACTCCAGTCCCAGTTCGGTGCACAGGGCGGGCCGTTCGCGCAGGCCTATGTCATCGCGCACGAGTATGGTCACCACGTTCAGAATCTGCTCGGCACGATGAGCCGGGTGGGTAATGACCGGCAAGGTCCACAGAGCGGCTCTGTTCGCCTTGAGCTCCAGGCCGACTGCTATGCCGGGGTGTGGGCTAAGCACGCGGTCGACACCGGCTTCTACACCGAGCCGTTCAGCCAGTCCGACATCAACCAGGCGCTCGACGCGGCCGCCGCTGTCGGTGACGACCGGATCCAGAGCCGGGCCACCGGGCAGATCAACCGGGAGGCGTGGACGCACGGCTCGTCTGAGCAGCGAGTCCACTGGTTCAGCACCGGCTACGAGACCGGTAACCCCAATGCCTGCGACACGTTCTCCGGCTCGATCTAGTCTCGTCGCTTACTCCATGATCACTGGCGGTTAGGAGCCCAAATCCGGCCGGGAACACCAGTCATCATGGGAAGTGCTCGGGACCCAACTCACCGCTGTCATGGGAAGTGGTCCGACTGACCCGGCATGTCTGCTGTCATGCGGGATGCTCGCAATGAACTCAGCGTCGCTGCTCTTCTGCCGGCTCCAGCATTACGCGGGCTGAGCGGAAGAGGCGGGGGGTGCCCCGCAGGATCGCCAAACGTGGTTCGGGGACGGTGAGAAAGCGTTCGACGGCACGGTCGAAGACGGGCGCCAGCTTGCCGTCCCCTCGCAGCCGCTCTATCGCCCTGCGGTCGCCGCCGAGCACCACCGCATCGAGCCGGGCTACCTCGGGCAACAAGATGC
>DASYTV010000420.1:0-1590 GCA_036001885.1 Actinomycetes bacterium | reverse complement strand
GTGAGTGTCGGCGGTGGCGCGGTCAGCGACGTCGCGGGGTTCGTGGCGGGCACCTGGCTGCGCGGAGTCCGGATCGTCCATATTCCGACGACGCTGCTCGGCATGGTGGACGCGGCTGTCGGCGGCAAGACAGCGATCAATACCGACGAGGGAAAGAACCTCGTCGGGGTCTTCCATCCACCCGCAGGTGTCCTCTGTGATCTGGACTTCCTCGCGACACTCCCGCCGGCGGAGTACGTGAGTGGGCTGGCCGAAGTGATCAAGGCGGGCTTCATCGCCGACCCGGTGATCCTCGACCTGGTGGAGAAAGATCCGGTGGCCGCCGCCCGCGAGGGCGGGCCGCATGCCCGTGAGCTTGTGGAACGCGCGGTCCGGGTGAAAGCCGCGGTCGTGTCGGCCGACCTGCGAGAGGCGTTGCCGACAGAGGCCGGGATCGGCCGGGAAATGCTGAACTATGGCCACACCCTCGGCCATGCGATCGAGAAAGTAGAGCGCTACCTGATCCGCCATGGTGAGGCGATCTCGATCGGGATGGTGTACGCCGCCGAACTCTCGCAGCGTGCCGGGCGCCTGCGGGCGGAAATTGTCGATCGACATCGGAGGATTCTCGCTTCGGTGGGACTGCCGATCACCTATGGCGACCGCGCCTGGCCTGACCTGCTCGATGCCATGAAGGTCGACAAGAAGGCCCGGGGGGATCAGCTCCGGTTCGTCATCCTCGATGATCTCGCTCGGCCGGCCATTCTCGATTCACCAGCGGCCCCCCTGCTTGAGCAGTCCTATGCGGCCCTCACCGACGCGGGCCGATGAAGCCGAAGGGCGCGCCGCGCAGCCTGGCCAACTACCAGCGAGCCCTCTGATTGATCGCTAATACCGTCAGGTGGTGATAATCGTGGTATGGGTCGGCCGGAGCGGGTGCTCGTGCTCAACGGACCCAACCTGAGTCGGCTGGGCTCGCGGGAGCCCGACGTTTACGGCACCGCATCCTTCGACGACCTTGTCTCTCTGTGTACGAAGACCGGCGGCGAGCTCGGCTTCGAGGTTGATGTCCGGCAAACAGAAGACGAGGCCGAACTGGTCCGGTGGCTGCACGAGGCGGCGGACGCGGCGGTGCCGGTGGTCCTCAACCCGGCCGCGTTCACGCACTACTCGTACGCGGTCCGGGACGCATGTGCCCAGCTGCGTGCGCCGCTGATCGAGGTGCACATCTCCAACCCTGCGGCCCGGGAGCGGTTCAGGCACACGTCGGTGATCGCTGCGGTGGCGACGGGCACGATCGCGGGCTTTGGCCTCGACTCCTACGCGCTCGCGCTGCGAGCCTTGGCGGCGCGGGCATAGGTGATCTCGCGGCGGCGACCGATCTCGTAGGCGAGGGTTCGGCCCAGGCCTAACGCACGGGGGCCGCGGCGTGATCGCCGCGGCCCCGAATCCGGTCAGGAGCTCTATGGCGAGACGACGAGACGGTCGGTGTAGATGTTCTCGTTGCGGTTGCCGGTGCTGTTTGTCGGCGGACCGGCCGCCGGGTCGAGGTCGCACGGCGAGACGTCCCGGTTATCCGCCCACGCGACCTGGACGTGGTGGTTCGCGCCG
>DASYTV010000419.1:0-6700 GCA_036001885.1 Actinomycetes bacterium | reverse complement strand
TCGCGCCGATCCGGGCGACCGCGGCGGCGGCCTCGCCGAGGATGGCCTTGAGGTAGGGGTTACCCTTGCCGGTCTTGCCTGCGCGGTTCTTGGCCCCGGACTGGGCGGTGCGGGCTCAGCTTCGCCCAGGACAGCAGGTGGCCGGGGGTGGGGAACCTGGTCATGTCCAGGCCGATCTCGGCGATGATCCCCTGCGCGGTGGCGCGGCTGATCCTGGGGATTTCATCCATGCGGTCAGGACCTGCTTGAACAGGCGGAAGGTGTGTTCCAGGTCGAAGCGGTGCAAGAACGCTTCGCCTCGCTCGGACGAGGGCCGACTCAGGTACCCAGGTCCGGGTCGTACGTGTCGTCCCAGTCGCGCCGCTCGACGTCGAGGTCGAAGTCACCCGGGGCCTCGAAGGTCACGTGGGTCGCCGCTGCGCCGGGTGTTGCGCCGTGCCAGTGCCAAGCGCCAGGTGGATTGCTCACCACGTCGCCGGCCCGAACGACGTGTACGCCGCCCTCATCGGCGACGGCGCCGACGCCTTCGACGAACACCAGGTGCTGGCCGTTGTGGTGCTGGTGCGGCACGGTTCGTGCACCCGCGCCGAAGTGCACGGCCAGGGAACCGAAGCCCGGCAGCGCACAGGGAAGTTCTTGCACCCGTACGTCGTCCGGGTGGTTGAACAGCGACCTGAGTTGGTCGGGTACCGGGCCTCCGCTTGCGCCCGCCGTCGTGCCGAACTCGTCCATGGGATGCTCCGATCCTTGTCTTGAAGGATTGACGGAGACCTACCCAGGCGAACCGCCTGCGCACCCGATGCCGGGGGTGAGCCTGACCATCGACCAGGGCGAACTCGCCGCCATCGTCGGCCCGTCGGGCTCGGGCAAGACCACCCTGCTGCATCTGATGGCCACCCTCGGTCAGGATCGTCCAGGCCGAACGCGTGCAGGAGGAAGGCAGCTCGTCAGCGAGCAGGGCGCTCTCCTGATATCTGGTCGAGCCGAGGCTGTGGCCGCCGTGCGCTTCCACGCGCAGCACGACCGGGCGGCCCGAGGTGGTGGCCACCTGGAGGCCCACCCGAGCGCTCGACCTCCGAACGCAGCGCGGCCCCGCACAAGGTCAGGGCGGCCGCGATGATCACCAGGAGGAAGGTACAGCACATGGAAGAGGGCTACACGCAGCTTGGCACCGTGCTAACAGACCAGCGTCCCGAGGACAGCGAGGGAGATGGCGTCATCGTCGTCGGCCGCTTCAAGGGCGACCCCTACGACGGCGTCCAGCTCAGCTACGACGCAGGCCGGCGAAACCTATACCTGACCCCAGAGGCGGCACTGCGCCTGGCAATCCTGCTCGCGGCGGCGGCCGAAAGAGATATTGACATCCGGTAGGGATCACCACCAGGAGACGACCGCCAAGACCCGCGCCCTATCCAACTCCGCCGCACCAAGGGCTGGCGCAAACCACCCGGCGCCGTCGTCGTCCCCCGCCCGACCCGCTGGGGCAACCCCGACAGCGTGGCCGAGCACGGCCAGGCCGGCGCCGTCGCCTCGTACTGCCAGTACCTCGCGCAGCACCCCGGGCTGGTCGACGACGCTCGCCGGGGCGATTCAGAGCTTGTATTGAAGTCTGCGGGGAAGGTATGGACATCATCGCCGCCTGCCGTGAGGCGGCCGCCTACCGCTGGGCCGCGGAGATCGCGGGGTACCACAACCGCGGTCATGGGTAGGGCCGCCGGCCCTTTACCTTCTCCCCGTGCTCCGCCGATGTTCGTCCTCGGACGGAAAGGAGACCCGATGCTCACCCTGCGCTCCATCTTGCGTCCGGCCCGCGTCGTGTACGCGCATTGCGATATCCCCTGCGGGATCTACGACCCCGAGCAGGCGCGTATTGAGGCCGAGTCCTGCTACAAGATCATTGGGATGTACGAGGCCAGCGACGACGCGCTGTTCAAGGCGCGGTGCATCCACGTCAAGGAGGAACGCGCCGAGCTCGTCAAGCACCACCTCGACGTCCTGTGGCACGACTACTTCAAGCCCGAGCACCTCGGGGAGTACCCGGACCTGCACGAGATCTTCTGGAAGGCGACGAAGCAGGCAAGCAAGGTCAAGCAGTCGCTCGACCTCGGTGCCGCCAGGGAGTTGCTGTCGATGATCGACACGATCGACGAGATGTGGAAGGCGACTGGCGGCCTGGAGAAGGCGCGCGTCAACGGCCGGCCTTCCTGAGCGCGCCTGACCGATATTCGCGGGTGCGACGTCGCCATCACGATGTCTACGGGGGGCACTGGAATCATCGCGCCGTGGATGCCGCTACCGGTCGGCGGGATGGGCGGTGTGGTGTCGGTGCCGGGCAGATGGCCACACATTCCCCATTCGAGGACATGCGGCAGGGCGGAGGGGCCGCCGCCGTCAGTGTGGCGTGCTTGACCGGCTCATCGAAGCTCTTCGCGGGTGAGAGCCGCGCACTGGTGGTGCGCGGCGAGCCGGGGTATGGCAAGCCGAGGCAGTCCCGCGTGTAACCGCCGTTCGGAGCGGATGGCTGCCCCGGTACAACGCTGGCCTGCGATGGTCGTTCCGGCCGGGGCCCGCTCCATGGCCGCGGTCTCGTCCAGGCCCGCGGTGCTCGTGGCAGCTGACCAACCCGCGCTGCGTGGAAACGCCCTGATCGGCAGGTTCCTGCTTCCGGGGAGTGCCGCGGGTCCCTGTCATGCCGGGGGCCGGAGCGGCGCGCCGGCGGCTGGACGCTGGGAGCCCGGCAGCTCCCTCAGCGCTGACCCGACCCGACCGGGAGTCAGGCGTCGCTGGGCTGTTCGAGCAGATCGGCGATGTAGAGCTGCTCACCTACCTTGTCCAGCAGCGCGAGCTGTGTCTCGAGGTAGTCGATGTGGTGTTCCTCGTCCTCGAGGATCGTCTCGAACAGCCTGGCGGAGGTGATGTCGCGTTTGTCGCGCATCACTGGGATGCCACTCCTGAGCCGGTCGACGGCGGCGGTCTCGATGCCGAGGTCGGCGGTGAACATTTCCCTCAGGTCCTGCCCGATGTTGAGGGGAAAGAGCCGCTGGAAGTTGGGCAGCCCGTCGAGGAACAGGATGCGGTCGGTCAGTAGCTCGGCGTGGCGCATCTCGTCGATGGACTCTGCTCTCGTATAACGCGCGAGCTTCACATAGCCCCAGTTCTCCTGCATCTTGGCGTGGAGAAAGTACTGGTTGATGGCGGTCAGCTCGGCCGTCAGTTGCTCGTTCAAGAACTCGATGATCTCGGCGTCACCTTGCACGTGAGCCCCTCCGGAGCGGTCAGAGATCGGCGTCGTGAAGGTCGCTGACCGGCGTCATCCCGGTGTGCCGGCCGGGCGCCAGCCAGGGCGTCTGGCTCCGCAGGCAGTGCGGGTGCGGCACTCTTCACGCGTCCTACTGGCCGGCCATCTGCACGGCGGCCAGAAAAGGACGGGGGTCGTTCAGCGACCTCCCACGCTCACCCTGTCACACGGGACAGCGGGTATGGGCAGCAGTGCACGCAGTTTCTCGTGGCACATTCCGCAGCCCGTTCCCGCACCACACCGTTCGCCGATCTCAGCGACACTGCGTGCGCCGAGCGCGACCTCGGCGTTGACCTCGTTCTCGGTCACGGCGTGACAGACACAGACGTACATCGGCGCGCGGACTCCACGGAAGCAGAAACTTAGGTTCGCCTAACCTTAACGCACGACCGTCGGCGCGATAGGTGATGCCGGTCACAGCGCCACAAACTGGATCATTCACACCCCGATGGGCTCCCCGACCTCGGCGGGTACGGCTTCGGCAGGAAGCGTCGCCGGCACCCGGCCGAGCAGCGGCGGGAACAGCCGGACGGCCTGCGCGAGCGCGCGCAGGTCACCGTCCACGAGCGCCTGCGGGCCATCGCACAGGGCAGATTCTGGATGTGGATGTACGTCGACGATCACCCCATCGGCTCCAGCGGCGATGGCGGCTCTGGCGAGTGGCAGGACCAGATCGCGCCTTCCGCCGCTGTGTGACGGGTCGACGATGACCGGAAGGTGCGACAGCCCATGCGCGACGGGGACCGCGCTGATGTCCAGGGTGTTGCGGGTGGATGTCTCGAAGGTCCTGATACCGCGCTCGCACAACACGATGTCCAGGTTGCCGCGGCGGGCGACGTACTCCGCCGCCATCAGCCACTCCTCGATCGTCGCGCTCATCCCACGCTTGATCATCACGGGCAGGCCGACCTCACCGACCGCCTGAAGCAGCGCGAAGTTCTGCATGTTCCGTGTACCGACCTGGAGCATGTCCGCGTACGATGCGACCAGATCGACGTCGTGTGGGTCGACGACCTCGGTGACGATGGGCAGGCCGGTCTCGGCTCGCACCTCGGAGAGGATGCGCAGGCCGGTCTCGCCCAGGCCCTGGAAGGCGTAGGGCGAGGTGCGGGGCTTGAACGCGCCGCCGCGCAGCAGTGCCGCGCCGGCGCCCTTGGCCATGTGTGCCGCGTCGAGCGTCTGCTCAGGTGTCTCTACCGCGCATGGTCCGGCGATGAGGGTCAGCGTGTCGGGACCGATGGGCACACCGGCGACGTAGACCGTCGTCATGTCGGGATGGTGTTCTCTGGCGACAAGCTTGTACGGGACCGAGATGCGCACGACATCCGCGACGCCGGCGAGTGCACGCAGGTTCAGGGCGCGGAAGCGCTCGATGTCACCGACCAATCCGATGATCGTCCGCTCGACCCCGCGGGAGACGAAGGCCTCGCCGCCCGCCGCGGCGACCCGGTCGACGACGGCATTGATTTGGCTATCTGACGCCTCAGGCGCCATCACGACGACCATCCCAGGACTCCTTGATGCTGTGTGGGCGGGAGACACCGAGAGCCCCGGGCCTCCCGGCCCGGGGCTCTCGTGGACGTTCGGTCTTGGTCAGCGCGCGCTGATCAGGCCGCCCGCCCGGAACCCGCCGGGCCGACCGCCATAAAAGAACCAGCGTGCGTGCTGCACGAGCGCCAGCCTAGTCCATCGGCGCCGACTTCGGTCCAGTCCGGCTCGCCTGTTGGACGTTCTCCGGCTAGGAGCGGTAGGGCGGTCGCGTCGCGCGCCGGCGCCGGTCGATTTGCGTCTCGAGTCGGCCTACTCGCGGATCCGCGGAGTGGCGTGGCCCGAGTTCGACGATATACATAGCGGCGACGACAAGTGTGCCACCGACGATGATTCGGGCCGTCAGGTTGTCGCCTCCCAGGAGGACACCGAAGAGCCCGGCGAATACCGGCTCCATGGTCATGACCACCGCTGTTCGGGTGGGCGAGAGGACCGTCTGTGCCCAGGTCTGGACGACGAACGCGAAGGCGGTGGCGAACAGGGCGGTGATCAGGACCGCCCCCCAGGCTGCGCGATCAGGTGGTGCGGTCAATCCGCCAGGTGCCGCGGCGATCGCGCAGAGAACGCCAACGGTGGCCAGCTGGACAACGGCCAAGGCGTACGAGTCATAACGGGATGACCACTCACCGAGACCGACGATGTGGAGGCTGAACATGGCTGCGCAGAGCAGTGTCAGGCCCTCGCCCAGGCCAATGGAGAACCCGTGCAGCGAGATCACCGCGAGGCCGGTCGTGGCAAGCAGGACACCGACCCAAGCGGAGGCACCAACCGGCCGCCGAAGGAGTAACCCCGCGATCAGCGGGGTGAAGACCACGAACATGCCGGTGATAAAGCCCGAGATGGTGGCGGACGTGTGCTGTAGGCCGAAGGTCTGCCCGACGTAGCCGAGGCCCAAAGCGAGGCCGAGCAGTGTGCCGTGAGCGGCCAGATCCGTACGCGCGCTGCCTAGTGAGCGGGTGATCGCCGGTACCACGCGTGGCCTGATCGCCACTATCACCGCCGCAGCGATGAGGAACCGCACGGCGAGGAAGTCCATCACCGGCATGCGTTCGACGGCGTCCTTCACGACGACGAACGTCGCGCCCCACCACATACAGACGATCAGAAGACCGGCCAACGCGAGGGGGACTGATCGAGAGGCACGCACGTTGCTAGCGGAGCCTACCTGCAGGCCACGACTTGCCACGTTGCGGCAGGTGGGAGGTGGGACCATGATGACGCCGGTACCAATGGAAGTGTCGAGATTGACCGCGAGGCAAGCCGTTACGCTCGTTGCGGCCATAACGGCCGTTCTTGCCTTCCTGACCGCCTGTCAGAAGACACTCAGCGTCAGCGTGGCTAACCGTTGTGAGCGGTCCATCGAGACAAGCGTGGGCTCATTGGAGAGCGGGAAAGATCTTCACTGGAAGCGGATCAGCCCGGGCGAACGCACGCGCGTGGCGTCGGTGGAGGACAACGCGACCCGATTGAATCTCCTGGTACGCACGGCCGATGGGACGACACCGGCTGTCACGGTTGTCGTCGCTGACCTATCGATGCCACCGCTCGGGGTGGACGATGACGTCGAGGTCGTGATCGAAGGTGACCGCTGCCCTAGGCCATGAGATCTGGGCACGCGGCCAGGTACGGAGATCTCTTACGACTTCGGATGGATGGCGCCCAGTGCGAAGGGCACGCTCGTCCAATCCCGCGATGTGTGAAGGGCACGCTTGTCCTATCCCGAGATGTATTGGCACCTTCACCCGAACAGATCGGGTGAAGGTGCCCTTCATGCGTCCGGACAGGCGGGTCAGAAGACGGAGATTCGCACCGTTGAGCCCCTCGGGGCCTGGCTACCTGGGCCCGGGCTCTGGG
>DASYTV010000418.1:0-6322 GCA_036001885.1 Actinomycetes bacterium | reverse complement strand
TCGCCGCTCAGGGCCTCGATGAGGACACCAGTCAGTGCGCCGCTTGCGGGTCTGCCACGCTGGTCGGTGCAGGTAACACGGGTCCCTGGCGGGTATGGGCGTCAGGTGATACAGCAATGACGCGCCGGCCGTTTAGCTGGCGCCCGGTGACGAGGAGGCAGGAGCGTGGGCACCGGCAGGGCGGACGGCCAGGACGATGGTCGACGTGGTTACCGCCAGCCGAGTGGGACGGAGCCGCGGACTGCTCGCAGCGCGATCGGCCTGCGGCGGGTGCTGGCAGCGCTCGCCCTCGCCGGTTCGCTCATTGCAGCGTTCTTCTTTTGGCGAGCGACAGGCGATGCAGCTGATGTCGCCCTGATCATCTGTTTGGTCGTTGCGGCGACTGCCGCACTCGACCTCGTTTATCTGTCGAGGCGTCAGGCAAGGCGCTAGTGTCGCGTGTCCTGGGCAATCGCGAAGTCTGCCGACGCGCTGAACGCAGCGCGACGCGGCACAACCCGAAGCAGCTTGCGCAATCGGCTTGGAGGCTTTGGCCGGCCTCCACGGGCCGAGGGGGTCGGGTCAGCCACCACCCAGACCCGGGACTGCGGCGGTGTCGAGATCGGACGCCTTTGCGCGGATAGTCACGATGGTCACGATCAGCGCGAGGACAGCGAGCGCCGCGGCAACCTGGAAGGCTGACGAGATGCCGTGCGCGAGGATGTGACTTCCCCAAGGATCCGGCAGCTGCCCCGTCTGCTGAATGTGCGCCAGTTGCTCGTCGGTCGGGTGAGTCGCGGCGACGAATTGCGGGAACTGCTTCTCGAATTCGTTCCTGCTCGCCGTGCCGAATACGGTGACCAGAATCGACAGGCCAAGCGATCCGCCCACCATCTGCATCACGTTGAGCAGGCTCGATCCAGCACCGGACTCGTGCGGCTTGACACCGGTCAGCGCCACGATGGTGACGGGAACGAAGATCAAGCCCATACCGAGCCCGAACAGGAGCATGGGGATCAGCAGGCCGCCGAGATAACTGCTGCTCTCCTGGATTTGGGCCAGCCAGGTGAGCCCGACTGCGGCCAGCGCCGCGCCTATGATCATGAGCCTCCTCGGCCCAACCGTCAGGACTGTCTTGGAGGCGATTCCTGCGGTGATTGCGATCGCGACCGTGACCGGTACGAACGAGAAGCCGGCGCGGAGCGGGCTGTAGCCGAGGACGTTCTGGACGAACAATGTCAGGAAGAAGAACATGCCGAACATTGCGGCCGCGAAAATCAGCATGACGGCGTAACTGCCGGACCGGTTGCGGTTGGCGAACAGGTGCAGCGGCGTGATGGGCTGCCGGCTCCGCAGCTCGATGAGGACGAACGTCGCGAGAAGCACGACGGCGAGCGCGAAGGACATCATGGTGATGTCGTCGCTCCAACCCTTATCGGCGGCCCGGATGAACCCGTAGACCAGCGCAGTCATGCCGAGGGTCGAGGTCAGCGCGCCGGCCACGTCGAAACGACCAGGGTTGCGTTCAGACTCCCTGATGAAGCGGGGTGTTGCGAAGATCAGCCCGGCGCCGATCGGCGCGTTGACGAACAGCGTCCAGCGCCAGGACAGCCACGACGTCAGCATGCCGCCGGCGATCAGACCGACCGCCGCGCCCGCACTCGACGCTGCGGCGAAGACCCCGAAGGCGCGATTTCGCTCCGGCCCCTCGTCGAAGTTCGTCGTGATCAGCGCCAGCGCGGTGGGTGACGCAATCGCGGCGCCCACTCCCTGCAACGCCCGGCACGCGAGCAGCCAGGCCTGCGACTGGGCGAAACCACCAAGCAGCGACGCGAAGGCGAAAAGCGCGATCCCGAACATGAAGACCCGCCGCCGGCCGAGGATGTCACCCGCACGCCCACCGAGCAGCAGCAGACCGCCGAAGGTGAGGGTGTACGCGTTGAGCACCCACGACAAGTCGGTGGAGGAGAAGCCCAGCGACTTCTGCATCTGCGGAAGCGCGACATTCACAATGGTCGCGTCGAGCACGATCATCAGCTGTGCGGTTGCGATGACCGCGAGGGCAATCCCTGGACGACGAGCGGTCTTTGCCGTCTCTTGACTTTGAGCTGTGGCGTGCGGTGTCGTCATGACTGGGAGTGACTCCGTCTCCAGGCGCGGGTGTGTCCCAATTAGCGAATAGCCCGATTTCGTAGTGAACGAGTGCGTACACTAGCCGTCCCAACCTAATGGCGAGCCGTTGGGTACGCAACGTCTTTGAGGCGTCAGTAGGGCGGTAACGGATGAGCATTCACGCGCCGCATTATCCCTATGTTGCGTCCGCTCACCAGCCTCTCAGACGCCGCGGGGAAACACTCGAGCGGGCCATCTTCGACGCTGTCCTGAACGAACTCTGCGAGGGCGGCTACGAGGCCGTCACCATGGAGGGGGTTGCCGCCCGTGCGCATACGGGCAAGGCCGCTCTGTACCGCAGGTGGGAGTCCAAGGCGCACCTTGTCGTCGATGTGATCGAGCATTGCCTGCTCCCTCTCGTCGAACCTCCTGATACCGGCCGCGTCCGTGACGACCTCTTCGTGATGCTCAAGCGCCTGGCGGCGCTGTTCAACTCGCCTGCCGGCAGCTGCGTATCGACCATGACAAGCAACAGAACCCACGACCGCACATTCCGCGATCTCTGCCAGGAGCGCGTGGTCGAGCCACATCGGCGGGCACAGCTCGAGGTATTCCAGCGCGGTATCAAGCGCGGCGAGGTGCGGCCTGACGTACCACTCGACCTCGTCGCCGAGATCGGACCGTCCTTGATTCTCAAGCACTTCCTTGCCGACGGCCCACCCGTTCCGAATGCCTTCGTCGCCTCGATCGTCGATGAGCTGGTCATGCCGATTCTGCGAACGCGAGACTGTTGATCGCCGAACCGCGCCTCACCTCGGGTATCGCCCGCCGCAGGTAATCGCCAACGGATGCCGATTGGCTGGTCACGCGCCGTCGCGGCGCCTGTTGCCCGGTGGGGCATTCGCGGTGGGCTTCCCGCCCCGGCCGGCCGGGGGAGCGGCTCGCCGATCACGTTCGGCCAGCTCGCCGAGATAGGCGTTGTACGCGGCGAGCTCGCCGTTGGCGGATGCCGTCGCGTGCGCCTCCCGGTCGAGCTGACGGTCGATCCGGCGGGCCTCCCGCTCGTCGGACCTGATCCACTGAACGAAGACAGCGGCGAGGACGAGAAGCATCGGCAATTCGTCGAGCGCCCAGCTGATTTGGCCGCCACTCACCTGGTCGGCCACGAGGTCGGTGACGTACGGGCGGTTCAGCTGGGACCAGTACGACTCACCGAACGGGGTGGTGCTCGACATCAGGGCCACCGCGAAGAAGGCGTGCAAGGCCATCGCGGCGAACAGCACGACGACTTTCAACAGCGGCTCCACCCGACGCGGCTGCGGATCGACGCCGATGAGAACCCAGAAGAAGAGCAAGCCGACGGCGAGGAAGTGCGCTTCCATGGCGACGTGCCCGAGGTGGCTGCCCATCAGCCTGGTGAAGAGGCCGGTGAAGTACAGGCCGTAGAGGCTTCCCACGAACAGCGCCAGAGCGACAACGGGATGGGACAGGCCTACCACGACGCGGGAGTGCAGGACTCGCAGCAGGACTTGACGCGGGCTGAGGTCGCCGGGAACCCGCGGCCCAGGCAGAGTACGGATGGCGAGAGTGATCGGTGCGGCGAGGACGAGCGGAATCGGCGCCACCATCGACAGCACCATGTGGGCGGTCATGTGCGCGCTGAACAGGACGTGCGCATAGAGGCCCAGCCCGCCACAGGTGGCATAGAGCAGGATCGCGAGGCCCCCGTACCACGCGATTGTCCGCCCGACCGGCCAATGGATTCCCCGGCGCCGCAGCGACAGCAGCCCGGCGGCGTACAGCGCGCCGCCGAGAACGACGACTGCGATCATGAAGCCATTCGGTACGAAGCCGAAGGCGTAGCGCGCGAGCGTCGGGCGCGGCGGAAGCGGGAATCCAAGCAGGGCCGCGGCCGGTGTCTCGTTTATGCTCCCCGTTACGGGAGTGGGGCTGCGGGACAAGCCGACCGCAAGCGCAACCGTCGCAATCATCACGGTGAGCTCTGCTGCGGCCAACTTGAGGAACATCGCACGTGCCGCGGATTGGCACTGCTTGACCGGGCGTTCCTCCGATCGTTCGTCGTCACGAGGTCGGGCGTCCCCAGCAGGAGAGGGCCGGGGCACAGCGCCGGCCGGTCCGGCTGTCCGCGTTCCGCCTGCCGGACTCCGCAGAGCGGCGTACCGAGGCACCGTCGCACGGCGATGCCGCCAGCCGAAGGTGCCCAAGATCGTGAGGGCAATCGCCTTGGCGAAGACGAGCGTTCCGTATGACGAGTGGATCAAGTTACTGATGCTGCCGAGCCGTATAGCGGCATTGACGACGCCGCTTAGAGCTACCCCAGCGAAGCACCACCCGGCGAGAGTCGAGTAGCGCGGTACGGCGTAGGCCAGAGAGGTGGAGCCGCGAGTTGCAGCCCAGCACAGACCGGCCAACCCGCCAATCCACAGCGCCGCCCCGGTGAGGTGAACGAGCATGCTCGCGATCGCGAGGTCATGGCTTCCTGAGCTCGCCGCGTGTCCGGTGAGCGCCTGCGGTATGAAGGCTCCCAGCGCAAGGACGAGGGCGATCAGGCCGACCCTTGGGCTGAGAATCCAGGGGAGGCATACTGCGACCGCGGCTGCAAGACCGGCTCGCACAAGAAGGGCGGTCCCGAAGGTGGTCTGGGTCAGGAAGCTGCGCAGCCCCGGTCCGGAAATCGTTGTGCTCAGTGGCTCGCCGATGATGTCGGCGGCAGTGAGCAGCGTTTCCACGATGATCAGCACCGTCCACGCGGCGGCGAACACTCCTGCCAGCCGCAGGCTGCGCACTTGCAACCCCCACAGCTCACCGCTTCTTGACGGCAGCAGAATCGCACCCGCCAGGACGAAGCCCACCGTGAGCACCCCGGCGACGTCCGCCAACATGCGGAACACCGGCAGGCTCCAACCCACCAGCGCGCCCGCGTCGGGTAGGCCCTCTGGCGGCCTCTGATACGCGCCATCACCGGCCAGGAGTGCCGCTACTAGGACTGTCAAGGCCACGAGCGCGGTGAGTGCGGCCCACCGCGCGAGCGCGCCGTCCAGCGGAGACCCCTGAGTCGACGCTTGCAAGCCCCCCGCCGGCGTGCTGGGCGAGGTCGGTGTGGGCTCGATCATCTGGCCGGCTGCTTCTTTGCTCCGTTGCCTGTTGCTGGGTCTGCTGCTGCGCTGTCTGGTACCGCGGTGTCTGATGCCGCGGTGTCTGATGCCGCGGTGTCTGGTGCTCCTGTGCTCACTGCTCCTTGGGTGGCTTCTCCCACGGTGGCTGGAGTAGTGCTGGCGGCCGCCCGGTCGTACTGGCGGTCCTTTCGAAGGGCGATGACTGATGCGGCTACGGCCGCAAGCACGAGGATGCCCAGCGCGATGAAGTGTGCGCTGTGACCGTCGGCTGCGCCTGTCGCCGGTTTCCGCCCCTGGTGGCTCACCGTGACGTTCGATCCGGGCGGCGCATACGTAAATGTCACCTGCCCAGAAACCGGATGCCCATCGGCCGAGACAACCCGATAAGCGATCTTGTACAGACCGCCTGTGGTCAACGTCTTGAGCGGTTGGACTACCGACGCCCTCCTGATCTGCGTCGGTCCGTCGACAACCTGGACACCGTCAGGCCCCGTAACAGCGATGATCGAGGGTGTCCCGACCTCCTCGCTGAAGATCAGTTCGACCTTTGTCGGGGCAGTGGCCACAGCCGCTCCGTCGGGTGGAGAAGACGAGATCAGCGAGGCATGCGCGGCCGCCGGGGTTGCGACCAGTCCGGCGACCAAGATCGCGATCAGCGCCGCGGCCGCCAGCGGCAAAGGCCGGCGGCATCGGACCACCCACGAAAGGAACCTCACGACTTGTCCGACCCTGTCGATCGTCAATGGACACTGTCAATGCAGCGTACGCGCAACCGGTTCGGCCCCGATCCCGTTGGGTGGACCGATCGCGAACGGCGATTGATGGGAAGCCGCTCGCCTCTTTCCTTGTTTGGCTGAAACACGAAGCGCTCTCAGTGCTTACGATCGGCGTCGGCGACACTGTACGGAAGGAAGCGATCCATGGCCGTCACGCTCGACCTGCAATCGAGGCGGGGTCGCCACGCCGAGTCCCGGCTGGAACAGGACACGATTGCGTGGTTGACGACGGTGCGACCGACGGGCCAACCAGACACCGTTCCCGTCTGGTTCCTCTGGCGGGACAACGCGATTCTCATCTACAGCCAGCCGCACACG
>DASYTV010000417.1:0-3060 GCA_036001885.1 Actinomycetes bacterium | reverse complement strand
CACCTCTACGGGATCGCCGTCGTGGAGGTCCTGTTGCTGGTGCAGGTAGCGATCGTGATCGTGCAGCTCGCTCACGGCGACCGGCCGGCGGAGTTCGCGACGTTCCTCGCCTATCTGATCCTCGTACCGTTCGTGCTGCCGATCGGCTTTCTCCTATCGCTGATCGAGCGGACCCGCTGGGGCTCGGTGATCCTCGGGATCGCAGCGCTGACGCTCGCAGTTCTCGTCCTCCGGCTACAGGATCTCTGGGGGACGGTCGGTGGTTGAGGTGAGGCCGACGAACACCGGGCCGGGTCGAGTCCTGCTCAGCGTGTACGGCCTGTTCGCGGTCGCCGCGACCTCGCGAGCAGCGGTGCAGCTGGCGACGAAGTTCCACGAGGCGCCGGTTGCGTACCTGCTCTCGGCCGTCGCGGCGGTGATCTACGTGATCGCCACTGTTGCATTCGCCCAGTCGACCCCGACATCGCGTCGAGTAGCCCTCGTGGCATGTTCCATCGAGCTCGCTGGCGTCTTGGTCGTCGGCACCCTCAGCCTGCTCGACCCCGATCTCTTTCCCGACGAGACGGTCTGGTCCGGCTACGGCTCCGGCTACGGCTACGTCCCACTCGTCCTGCCCGTCCTCGGTCTTCTCTGGTTGCGCAGGACAAAGCCCTGACCAGCGGTGCTCCCTAGCGTCCTGAGACGCTAGCGTCCCGTTAGGTGATGTCGCGGCGGACCGTGAACAAGTAGCCGAGGATGGCGAACAGCAGAGCCCAGCCGATCAGGACCGCACCGCCCTGCCATTGCTTAAGGAACGCCGATCCTGCGGCGGGGGTCGTCTGGACCAGGGCCATCGCGGCGGCATCGGGCAGGAACTTCGTGAAGTCCCTGATGCTGGTGATGGCAGTGAGGACCGGTCCCACGACCAGCAGGTAGACCAGCAGGCCGACAACAGCGGCGATCTGGTTCTTGAGCAGCGCACCGAGACCGACGCCGAGCACCGCATAGATCGCCACGTTTGCACCGACACCGACGAGCGTCTGCGGGATCCGGTTGGCGCCGAGCGACACGTCAATGTTCTTCGCGGCCAGCCACGGCAGGGCGACCGCGAGAGTGACGCCGATGGCGGCGGCCGCATACGCGATACCCAATCCGGTGTACGTGATCATCTTCGCGGTGACGACCCGTCCTCTGCGTGGTGTCGCGAGGAAGGTTGGGGTGGCCGTCATATGCCGGAACTCCGAGGTCATTGCGATGATGCCGAGGATGCCGACGATGACCGCGGCCCCGGCAGGCGAGCCGAAGAGGTTGCGTTGTCCCTCTGGGGTGTTCAGCCGCGGCGACTCGTTGCCCTGCTGGCCATCGAAGGCGATTGTGAGGCTGACGAAGAGCGCGGTCAGACCAACCGTGGCAATGAGCATCCACAGCCATAGTTTCGTGGTGAAGAGCTTGCGGATCTCCGCCCGGATGAGTGCGGTCACTCTCGCACACCTCCCGTCGCGGCAACGTCCGGCTCGGCGCCCATCCCCGTCAGCGCAAAGAAGATCTGCTCAAGGTCACCCTGCTCGGTTTCAAGCGTGTGCAGCTCGACGTGTTCGACGAAGGCGACGTGGCCCACCTCCTGCGCGTCGAGGCCGGTGACGTGCAGCTCATAGGAGTCACTGACCAGGACCTCGGCGGCCTTCGCGCGCAAGGCCGTGGCAAGCCGTTCCGCATGTGGGCTGCGTACTCGAACCGTCTGCCCGTGCCCAGCACTGAGATCTTCCAAGGTCCCTTCGCGAACGAGCCGCCCCTGGTTGATGATCACTACCCGGTCGGCGGTCTGCTGCACCTCGGACAGGACGTGACTGGAGACGAGGATCGTTCTGCCCTCCTCAGCGAGGGTGCGCAGGAAGCCGCGCAGCCAGGCGATGCCGGGTGGGTCGAGGCCGTTGGCCGGCTCGTCGAGGATCAGAACATGGGGCTCGCCGATCAGCGCGGCTGCGAGCCCGAGCCGCTGGCGCATCCCCAGCGAGTAGCCGCGTACCGTCCTGTCGGCCGCGCCGGAGAGTCCGACCACCTCGAGCACTTCATCAGCGCGCCGATCGGGATATCCGTTGACGGTGCAGTAAACCCGCAGGTGGTTACGGCCGCTGCGGCCGGGATGGAAGCTCGACGACTCGAGCACCGCGCCGACGACGTCGTTCGGTCGGTCCAGCGCGACATAGCGCTGCCCACCGATGGTCGCGGTGCCGGCGTTCGGTGTTACCAGACCGAGCAGCATGCGCAGCGTGGTGGTCTTGCCGGCGCCGTTCGGCCCAAGGAACGCAGTGACGGAGCCGGGCTCGACGACGAAGGAGAGATCGTCGACCGCTCGGGTCGTCCCGAATGTCTTGCTCAGCCCTGCAATCTCGATCCGGCCGGAAACATCGGCCATCAGACCGCCTCCCCGCGTTTGCGCTCAAGCTGCAGGCACGATCCAACGCTATCGGTCGAATGCCACCGGGTGGTCGCTGCGGTCCGCACGCGCCGTCCTTACGGCAAACGGTTCCAGACTTCTGGTCAGTTCCCGAGTCTGGCTCGAACGGCGCGTGATGGAGTGCGTCAGCCCATCGCAGGGGCGGTGGCACGGTGGAGGGCGACGATCCCCCCAGTGAGGTTCCGCCACGCGACGTCGCACCAACCCGCAGTTGAAATCCGATCCGCCAAGGCGGCCTGCTCCGGCCATGCCCGGATGGATTCGGCCAGGTAAACGTAGGCCTCCGGATTGCTCGAGACCCGCCGCGCGACCGGCGGAAGCGCGCGCATGAGGTACTCCACGTAGATCGTGCGGAAGAGCGGCTGGGTGGGGTGGCTGAATTCGCAGACGACGAGGCGCCCGCCAGGCCTCGTGACCCTGCGCATCTCGGCCAGTGCGGCGTCAGGATCACGGACGTTCCGTAGACCGAATGAGATGGTCACGGCGTCGAACGCCCGCGACGTGAAGGGCAGCCTGAGCGCATCGCCCGCAGTGAAGCCGAGATGAGGCAAGCGCTGCTTGCCGACTTTGAGCATCCCGAACGAGAAGTCACAGGGGATGACGTCCGCGCCGGCACGACGGAA
>DASYTV010000416.1:0-16835 GCA_036001885.1 Actinomycetes bacterium | reverse complement strand
CACCGAGGTAGCTCCGCCGAAGGGCGAGAGCATCGCAGAGGTCACGGCTCGGGTGCGGCGCGCCCGCGACCGGCTGCTCCGCCGGCATCCCGCCCGGACCGTTCTTGTAGTGAGTCACGTGACGCCTATCAAGCAGCTTGTTTGCCTGGCGCTTGGCGTCGAGCCGGCCGCCGTATTCCGGATGGAGCTTGCGCCGGCGTCCATCTCGGTCGTCCTCTGGTTCGGCGACGGCAACGCGTCCCTGCGGCTGTTTAACGACACCAGCCACCTGCGTCCAGCCGGGACCTGATCATGGAGCTGGGAGCCACTGTCCACCTCTGAGGTGCCGCCGCGATGGGTGGCGGACGCGTAGTCTGCGGCCGTGCCCCATCGTGTTCTGACCTACAGACCGGCTGATGGCGCTCGGCTAAGGGCCGGGTTCGATCTGATCCGCAAGCAGATGGAGGTGCCTGCCGGGTTTCCCGATGCAGTGATGAGCGAGGCAGACCGAGCCGTCGCGGCGCAGCGCCGGGACGCCGAGGATCGTACGGAAATCCCGCTGGTCACCATCGATCCTGCGGCCTCCCTCGACCTCGACCAGGCGGTCTACGTCGAGCGGCGAAAGCCCGCCGGTTACCGGGTCTACTACGCGATTGCCGATGTGGCCGCATTCGTCACGCCCGGCGAAGCGGTGGATAACGAGTCCCACGAGCGCGGCGCGACGCTCTATCTTCCTGACGGCAGGGCACCACTCCATCCGCTTGTCCTCTCCGAGGGTGCGGCAAGCCTGCTGCCCAACCAGGAACGACCGGCTCTGCTGTGGGCGCTCGACGTGGACGCCTCGGGGGAGGGCGTGAGCGCCGAGGTGCGACATGCGCGTGTGCGCAGCCGGGCAAAGCTGTCGTACGAGGACGTGCAGGCCGCGCTTGACGCCGGAACCGCGGGCGAGTCACTCGAGCTGCTGCGTGACGTCGGCCTGCTCCGCCAGCGGCGGGAAGCCGAGCGGGGGGGAGTGAGCTTGCCCGTTCCGGAGCAGGAAGTCGTCGACGACGGCGGCTCGTACTCGCTCGCCTTCCGGGCGCTACTGCCCGTCGAGGGCTGGAACGCGCAGATCTCGCTGATGACCGGCACCGCCGCCGCAGAGCTCATGCTGTACGGCGAGATCGGCATCTTGCGGACACTTCCCGAGCCGTCGCGTGGGGCTATCAGACGGCTGCGGCGAGTCAGTCACGCACTCCATGTCGCCTGGCCGGACGGGATGACGTACGCCGAGATGATCCGGGGCCTCGACCCCAGCAAGCCCCGGCAGGCGGCGCTGCTCCAGGAGGCGAGCGGGCTGCTGCGCGGCTCTGGCTATACGGCCTTCGTGGGAGGGGTTCCTGAGCGGGCGGAGCACGCGGCGGTGGCTGCGCCCTACGCACACGTGACCGCCCCGCTGCGCCGGCTTGCTGACCGCTATGCCGGCGAGATCTGCGTTGCGCTTTGCGCAGGAGCGGAGATACCCGACTGGGTGCGGTCAGCCCTGCCTGCCCTTCCGGCGGTGATGGAGAAAGCCGATGCGAAGGCCAGCACGGTGGAAGGCGCCTGCGTGTCACTGGTCGAGGCAGCGCTCCTCTCCGGCCGGGAGGGCGAGACGTTCGAGGGCGTGGTGATCGATGTGAAGCGGGACCGCGACGGCGGTATGGTCCAGCTCGCCGACCCCGCTGTACGAGGCCCACTCGACGGCACGGATCTGCCGCTCGGTCACAGGCTCCCGGTCCGGCTCGTCACAGCCGACGTCTCCACCCGGCAGATCCGCTTCGTGCCCGCCTGACGGGACCTGGTGGCCGACACCTTCATGCAGCACTGGCCGGTGCAGTCCTGTTCGGGATCAGTGGACCGTCACCCATGATGGATCGGCGCATCCCGCCGAACAGTGGACAGCCACCCCGTCAAGTCGGGGCCGTGGCGCTGGGCGGGTGTCCATTGATCTTGAGGCTCGCCAGATCTCTTGGGGGTGTCGGTCCATTGATTGAGCGTTATGAGCCGCCCCCCTGCAGCTTGCCCGATTTGGACAATCGCAGGTCGGTGGGCGTTCCCGTAGGCTGACAATCACGGCGGACGAGCCGGCCGGGCGGCCGCGTCGGTCCGGGAAACCGGATCGCCGAGGAAAGTCCGGACTCCACAGGGCAGGGTGGTGGGTAACGCCCACCCGGGGTGACCCGCGGGACAGTGCCACAGAAAGCAAACCGCCGGTCGTGGCTTCGGCTACCGGCCGGTAAGGGTGAAACGGCGGTGTAAGAGACCACCAGCGCCCGAGGTGACTCGGGCGGCTCGGCAAACCCCACCCGGAGCAAGGCCAAGAGGGTCGCCGAACACCGCAAGGTGCTCGACGGCCTGCGCAGGCGTTCGAGGGCGGCCCGCCCAAGCCTGCGGGTAGGCCGCACGAGGCTGCCGGCAACGGCAGCCCTAGAGGGATGGCCGCCGGTGCCGCATCTGCGGTACCACAGAATCCGGCTTACAGGCCGGCTCGTCCGCCCCAGCGCTATCACCTGCGCGAACATGACTCAGACCGCCCCGAGGGCACAACGAGGGCACCCGAGGACGCGCCGAGCACGCTGTCGACCGCAACCCGCGCACGGTCGTCGCGATCCGGCCACAGGTGGCTGTAAGTGTCCAGGGTCTCAGCCGCGGTCGCGTGCCCGAGTTGCGCTTGGACGACCTTCACGCTCTCCCCGTGACGGATCACAAGGCTCGCGTAGTAGCGCGGGAGATCGTGGAAGCCGGTCCCCTTCGGCGCCGCGGCAGCCACGACGGCGGCCCGCCAGAGATGCCCGAACTGGGAGCGCCGGATCGGTTGCCCGCGCTCATTGACGAACACGAGATCGTCGGTCGGGAACGCCGCACTATGGGCCGCGAGGGCGTCGACGACGACCTCGCCTTGGGGAGGAGCGGGCGCAACGGATCCGCTAGACGAGGGGCACATGGAAGATCCCCGTGAGCCTTCCTCCTCCGAGGCTCGCGGGGATCTGATTAATTTCCACGCCGTTGAAGTTACGGCTCTTCGACCAGGTAGCCGTTCCCTTCCTCGTAGACGCCGCCGAAGTCCTGCGCCTTGCGGAAGTTGTCGCGGGCGTCGTTGTCGCCGAAGGTGATTACCCGCCCGCCGTCAGCGCAGCGCACCGCCTCGCGGACGAACTTTTCGTCTGTCGGTTCGGGCGTAGGGCTCGCGCAGCCGACCATGGCCGCGACCGTCGCGATGTCGGGCGGCTTGGCGGGCTCGTCACCGAAGCCACGGCATCCGGCGATGACAGTCGCTGCGGCGAGGACCGCGGCCGTCCGGTAGATGAATCGCATGATCAGAACCTAGCCCGGTCCAATCTCGCGATGGTGTCGTCCGGCAGAGTGTCCGGGGTCAGCTTGGTGACCTCGAATGCCACCTCGAACCGGAACGCGCCGATCTCAACCTTGATCCTCATTGGTTGCCCCCTCGATTGGTGAGTCGGCGCGGGCTTGCTTGATCAATCGCGCTAGGGCGCCGACGTCGTCGGCGCTGGACCAGGAGACGAGGTGCGCCAGGACGGCGGACTCGTAGCCGGACAGAGCCGGATTGCCCAGCGCGTCGATGAGCGCTTCGAA
The DNA here is from genome assembly GCA_036001885.1 of Actinomycetes bacterium. Classification (GTDB taxonomy): domain Bacteria; phylum Actinomycetota; class Actinomycetes; order JAKEEW01; family JAKEEW01; genus DASYTV01. The sequence goes on along the minus strand of DASYTV010000416.1, from coordinate 13,238 downwards.
GCGCTGCGACGTCGGGTCTTCGGGTATAAGGGTGTTCACGGTTGGTCCCTTCGCTCTTCGGGTTTTGGGGATCGGCCTAGGGACCGTTCGCTGTTCGCGCAGCGGGCGGTCCCGCTTACTGGTTGGGAAGATGGCTGAGGCGGTGATCTTGACCGGGGGCACTGCGAGTCGGGTGCTGTGGATGATGCGAGAGGAACACATCTCTTGCAATGAGCGTGCGCCACCTCCGCGACAGTCGCGTTGACATCCCGTTGGCTGGCCGCATGACCCAGCGGTCGCAGGTCTAAATCCCGCCCCTGCTACCAAATCAGGTGTGATTCGCCGGGGCGGTTCAGTCCTCCGCGATCAGTGCCGGTCGACGAACAGGACCTCGATGGCGTTGTTTCCGTAGCCCAACCGGTTCCACGGTGGGACGTCGGGCTGTACGTTGCCGGCGGCATCGGTCGCCCGGGCGCGCAGGGTATGGCGTCCGACGTCGTTGCTGTCCCAGACGAACGACCAGTCCTGCCACTGGTAAGGACCCTTCGGCGGGTCCAGCCGCGCTGGGTGCCAGTCACCTTCGCCGGTGAGGCTGATGTCGACCTGCGTGACGGGCCCGGTGCCTGACCAGGCTTTTCCCCGAACCGTGTAGGGGCCGAGGGGGAGGATGGCGCCGGGAGCCGGGTCGGTGATGCGGGCACGCACGCGCATGAGGCGCACGGCTTCGTGGGGGCGGTCCGGCCACTGGTAGATGTAGTGGCCGGTCTGGAACTCGCCGGTGTAGAGGTCGGTTAGGACGTCGATCCGCCTCAGCCACTTCACCGAGGCGACGGCATACCAGTGGGGCACGATGAGCCGGAAGGGGGCGCCGTGATCGGGCGTTAGCGGTTCGCCGTTCATCTGGTAGGCGATCAGGATCGCCGAGGACGGATCGGCTGCCTCGGCGAGCGGCAACGCGCGGACGAAGGTGAGGTCGTTCTGATTGGTCTCCGGGAGGATCGCCTGAAGGTGGTATGGGCCGTGATCGGCACCTTCGAACCGGACGTCAACCCCCTGGGTCGCTGGCTGGGCTAGGGCGAGTACGTCGCTCAGCAGGGCGCCGGTCCACCGTGCCGTCGACACCGCGTAGTCGCCCCACGGTTCCCCGGTCGGAAGCGGTCTCATGTCGAGGCGTCCGTTGCCCGCACATTCCAGCGTGACCGCCTGATTGTGGGCCGGCAGCGCGCGTAGATCATCGAGGGTGAGGGTCGTGGGGTTGCCCACGGCACCGCCGATCTCCAGGGTGCCGTCGTGCGTGGGCAACGCGAAGTTGCTGCGGACGTAGTGAAGCTCGGTGGGGGTGATGTCTCCGACCAGGGCTTGGGGCGGTGCCTCGGCGTTGTAGGGAGCGGGATTGATCATCTCCAGTGCGGCGCGTTCCGACTCGAGATCGCCGGCGACGGTCATGGGCTCAGTCTTCCTCTCGGTTGGTCGCGGACGCGGGCGCTCCCGCCTCAGAAGTCGGCATCATCGAAGTTCGGCTCGCGGCCGTCGTTGAAGGCTCCGATTCCTTCGACGCGGTCGGGGTGGACAGCCGAGCGCCAGTGGGCGTCCATCATGATGGCGATCGCCTGCTCGATCGGCTGCCCTTCGCCCAGGTGGACGGCGCGTTTCACCGACTGCACCGCCGTCGGTGAGTTGCTTGCGATCTTGTCCGCGATGCGCCGGGCGGCCGGCATCAGGTCGCCGGAGGGATGGATCTCGTTGACCATGCCGAGGCGGTAGGCCTCCTGCGCGGGAATTGGGTCGCCGGTCATGAGCATCTGCAGGGCCTTGCCGCGGGGCAGCAGGCGCGGCAGTAGGGCAGGTGAGCCGCCGCCGGCAGCAAGACCGAGCATGGCTTCGGGTTGGCCGAACGTCGCCGTCTCGGACGCGATGATGAAGTCAGTGCTCTGGGCCAGTTCGCAGCCTCCGCCGTAGGCGATGCCGTTGACGGCAGCGAAGATGGGCTTGCGCAGCTGACGCACGGTGTAGAGGGTGCGGTCGAAGGCCTGGCGCTGTCGCAGCCAGTCCTCCTTGGTCATGCTCTTGCGCTGTCGTAAGTCGCTGCCGACGGAGAAGGCTCGGTCGCCGCCTCCGGTCAGGACCACGACCCGGACGGCGGTACGCACCGCGATCGTCTCTACGATCTCGGTCAGGAGGGCGCCCATCTCGGTGGTGATCGCGTTGTCGGCATGCGGCCGGTTGAGCGTGACCACCGCCACCTGGCCGCCGGCGAGGTAGTCGAGGAGCACGGGAGCCTCGGTCTCGACGACATCTGGAGGGGGCGGTCCGAAGTCGAGGGCCTCCCATCGGTCCGTGCCGGATGAGCTCATCGCCACGCGTTCCTCTCTCTTCGGTGCCGACCGTTCATGTGTCCAGCTCGGCCAGCCAGCGCATGGCCTTCAGACCAGGCGCGAAGCAGTACTCCCCGCCCCGCGTCACCACGAATGGCGGCAGGTTCTGTAGCTTGCGTCGGATCGGGCGCTGGGGGATCGTGAAGCCGCTCGACTCGTCGTTCGGTCCGACGAGGGGGTCCTTCTCGAGTGGTGCCCCGATGAAGATGCCGTCGTTGAGCCACTGAGTTTTGACGAACTCGAACTGGCGCTTGAGATGCGCCCCGGCGAACACGAAAATGATCCCTCGGTCGACGCCGTCGTCCTCGAGTGCGCCCTGGGGCAGCATGGGTCCATAGCTCGTTCCGCGCCGGATCATGCGGTGCAGCCGGACGTCCACGCTGCCGTCCTGGTCCAGGGCGTCGCGCGGGTTGGCCCGCCGGGCGTGGGCACCCACCGGACACTTGAATCCGCGGGGGTCATCGCCGAAGACGAAGTCGTTGTTGCGCCGGGCATCGGCACCGAGCTCGGGGTCATCGTGGTCTGGTGCGAGGGCGAGCGGAGCGCCGCTCTGCCAGCGCCCGACCATCTTCGCGCCAAGGAGGTCCTCCTCGTCACGGCTCGCCGCCCGGTCGCGCAGGTAGCGACGGTAGGTCGCCACCTTGGTGTGCAGCTTCCGGAAGACGGCGTAGGTACCGTTGCGACCCAGGACCTCCGGCGTCGGCATCGGCGGCAGTTCACCGGTCTCGTCGGGATAGCCCAGGATGATCTCGCCGGCCTTGAGGGGTCGCTCGCGGGGACTCGTGGAGGGCCTACCGCTTCCTTCGACCGCGGGCTGGCCGATGCCGTCCTTGAAACCGAAGGAGGTCCGTCCGGTGGCGAGCTGGTAGCAGTCCTGACGCCAGACCACCTCCACACCCGGTAGCTCGGTGTGTGCCCGGCGTGCCTTCTCAGCGGCAGCCCGGAGCCGAGCAGCGTCAGGCGAGAGAACCGCGATGGCCACGTGTACGTCGGCGCTGCCGAGCGGCGGCTCCCAGTGCTCGGGACTGCTCTCACCCACGTCTCCCAGCAGGGCGGCGCGCGCTTTCATCCCTTCACGGAACTCCGGGGCGAAGCTGTCCAGTGACGTCCGCGGGACTCCCAGAGCCTCCAGACCGTGGTAGGTGAACGCCACGGTGAGTGACGTGTCGTCCCCGCTGTCGGACGTCCGCGAGGAGGTGGCGATCCGATGCAGCCTCCGGACGAGCTCGCGGCCGCCGGCACGGTCCGCGATGCGCAGCATCAGATACGTGCCGACGTAGGGCGAGGGACGCTCGAACAGCGCTCCGGCCTGGATGTCGTCGAGCTCAAGGTGGGGATGGGTCGCCTCGGGCATGGCCTTTCGGGTGCCTTCCGTCGCTAGTGGTGCTCGGAGGGCTCGGGCGGGTGCAGGTTAGGCGGTGCCAGGTAGGGGAACGTGCCGGTGGCCGGCCGGGTGGCGGAGTCGACGCCGTCCCGGATGGTGGGGCCATGTCCGGCGTTGACGAGCTGGGTGAAGACTGTGTCCATCACGTCGTCGTTCAAGGTCCGTCCCCCGCACGTCTGGTGCGGGTGACCGCGTCGGGCCGCGAGCTCGATCTCGAGGAACGAGCCATGCTCGAGGTAGGGCTTCGTGACGTCGACGACGAGGAAGTCGGCGAGGACCAGGTCTGTCAACGGGTGGTTGCCGTCCTCGTCCGTTGGCCAGTCCAACTTTCCGTCCAGGCCGTCCCAGAAGGCGAGGTTGGCGTTCAAACGCGTGCGGTACGCACCCTCGTAGGCGTCGCCGAGGTGGAACGCGTCCTCCATGTTGTACAGGTCACGGATCTCCAGGTCCCGGTTCACCGGGTCGAACTCCTTCGGCGCAAGCATCATGTTCTTCACCTCGGGCCTGCCGACCCGTTCGATCCGAACATTGAACTTCCCTCGCGTCAGCGTCTCTGCGACGACACCCACGAGGCCGGCGCCACCCAGTAGCCACGAGTCCATCTCGATGACGACACTCAGCACGTTCTTGCCGTCCAGGAAGATCGAGCCGGGGTCGGTGAAAGCCAGCTCGTGGGTCGCGAGCGTCGTCAAAGCGGCACGTGCATCCATGATGAACGGATCCCACCGGGTGCCGGCGAAGGCGCGCATGTCGGCACCGGAACCGCCCTGCGGGTCGTTCACGCGGAACGAGACCGACTCTCCGGTCGGGGAGGTGCAGGTGCCTTCCTGGACGGGCACGTCAGCGGCGGGATCCGGAGTGGAGAAGACGCAGTCGAGGACATACTCCTCGTCGGCGGGAACGAACTGCCACCCATGACCGTCCGCCGTCGGCCAGTTGAGGGGTCGCAGCCTGAAGCGGTACAGCAGTCCCTCCGAGAACAGGTCGGAGGGCTTAGCCATCGGAAGCGTGTTCACGACGAGCACCAGACGATCCGCCTGCTCAGGGCTGGGGAACGCGTACACGTCAGTGATGTCCGCGACCGGGTCGGCCAGGGCGCGCGGCCCAGAGATGTGGTCCGACATCGGACGTCGCTCCCGGTCCCTGCCGCCCGTCCTAGTCGCCGGCCTCGTCGAGCAGCGGCTGCATCGCCGGATGCTCGAGGAGCTCGGCCGCCCCTGGATGGTCGAGAACCTGCTGGAAGGCCGCGTTCACGCGTTGGGCCTTCCGGATCTCCTTGACCGTGCCGCCATAGTTGCGGGCGTACGCCGCTGCGGTCTGCTCGGCGTCCAGGATGAACGCCTTGAGCGCGGCCAGGTCCGGCAGCCCGTCATAACCGTCCACGTGGCGGAAGATGACGTCGAACAGTGCGAGAGTCGCCCCGGAGGAGAAGAAGTCCTCCATGTAGGCGTCCCAAGGACCGTCGAAACTGGTGATGAAGGCGAGCCGGGTGTCCTCGTCGAAGAGGACGAAGCGCGCCTCGTGAATCGTCTGGACAGCCATCCCGTAGTCGCCCGGCCGGTACCCAGGAGTGTCCTGCAGGTCCAGGAGCGCGCTCCGCACCGACGGTCCCTGACCGGGCTTCACATGGAAGAACAAGCTGAACTCACTGGTCGGACCGACGCTCAAGCCCGGGTGAGACAATCCCGTCGCGGGTGCCGCCATCGGTGCCTCCAAGGACCTAGTGAACGTGCCCGAACTGTGCCCGGATGGTGCCCCAGCGAGTCTAGTTTCCGCTTCCGCGACGCGGAGCTCTGCTCCATAGCCTTGCACGAGACGTTCACCGGCAGGCGCTCCTATGCCGACGCCATGGCCGACTTCGTGAGCTTGACCGCGGGGACCGTGTCGCCGGTCGAGTTCTTCGCTGCCGAGAACATCAAGCGGATCTTCGGCGCCGCGCAGGCGGCGTACGCAACCTAGGGGATTCCGGCGGTCGCGAGCGTTTCACCTCGGGAACGCTACTTGTCGCCGCCTCAACATAGGTGCCGATGTCGACGTGTCCCGGTCGACGTCCAGATCACCGTAGCAACGGAGCCGGGCGACCTCGTACCCATACGCTGCCCGGTCGGGGATCCCGTTCTAGCGGTGCGATCCCGTTGGGACTGGGAACACCGGCCCGCCTCGGGTCAGACCGCAACGGGTGGCCGCTGACGTTGTACCCCTCCTGCCACCTATGTACTGGGCACCGAAGCTGATGCAAAACATCTGAGGCACGCGATCGATCTTCATCACCGAGAACGGTTGCGGCGCCTCAGAGGTCATTGCCGAAGACGGCACGGTGTACGACTCCGACCGAGTGCCACTGAGCCCCGGCTTACAGGCCGGCTCGTCCGTCCTTAGCGCTCTGACCTGCCCTGATCCGGCCGCCAGTCGCCTCAGCAGTCCGCTGAGCCTCCTAGAACCGAATCCACTGCCGCCAGACGTCGAGGTCCTCCTGGTTGACCCGTAGCCGTTCGAAGCAGGTTCCTAGACCTTCGAGACCGACGCGGCCGCGGCCGCTGGGAGACGTTGGAGGCGCCGTTAGGGTGCCGATCTGGCCTGCGGGACCTTGCCTTGCTCGGCGTACCACTGTCGCCAGATCAGCCGGTGCACGGGCACCCAGCGAGGAATCGAGCGCAGACCCGGGATGTAGGGCAGCAGCACGAGACCAAGGCTCAACAGTGCCATGATCGTCCAGATGATCGCGTCCGCGTTGGCACCCCACGAGTTCGACTCGTCGCTGAACGGCTTGATCTGGTACCAGAACGTGTAGAGCCAGAGCCACTCTTGGCCCGGATAGCTCCCTGTCTCGTTCATCATCCCGGATTGGTCACCGCCCAGGTTCTCAGCGCGAGCTCTGTCCTCCAGGTAACTGCCGTCGGCGAGGAACAGCACCGACTTGGTGTAGTCGGTCTGGTAGAAGCGGGAACCCAGCGCCACTGGGCCGTCGAGAGCACCGCTGCGTGCCTGCGCGAGCAGCGCAGAGGTAAGGACTGGGACCGGGCCGTAGTCGCCAGAAGCCACCTGCGCCGGGTCCCCGCCGGGGGCCTGGTCGAGCGCCTCGGTGTAGGCCGAGGCCCACGCGACCTGCTGCTCCGAGGTGGCCGACGACCAGGTCGGCAGGGCATCCCGGAGCTCCACCGAGGGGCTCGGAACAGTCCGCAAGGGTCCAATCACGAAGTCCTGCGCAGCGTTGACGGGGATGCGCACCCCGGCCCACTCCTGCAACCGGATCGGACCCATATGCTGGCCGGCACCGGGGATATCGACGTACGGCGCCCCGTAGCTGGCGGTTCCGCTGCTGCCGTCGAGCTCGGCCGACGCGGTCGCCACGAAGTCGCCCGGCGCCGCGTTGGCCCACTCCTGGAGGCTGATCTCCTTGGCATCCGGCGAGCTGAACAGCACAGAGAGCGCCAGGGTCAGCAACCCCATGACCGTCAGGGCGATCACGAACTCCTTGACCAGGTCGTAGCGCCGCGTGCGTCCGCGCCAAGGCTCCGCCTCCGCGGTCCTGATCATGGCCTTATCGGAGCCGTCCACCGCGGGCTCGAGGGGCGGCACGACGCCCCTGCGGCGCACTTGTAGCACGTGCCACACGATGATCAGGCCCAGCACGAATGGCAGCAGGATGACGTGGATGAGCATTGCCTGGCCGAGGTTGAGTGCGTTGAACCAGGTGCCGACGCCCACCGAGTTGAGCCCGTCCTTGGCCTCGGCGGCGATCCACTGCGAGTCGAAGTTGGTTTGCATCAGGTAGCCGGTGAAGGCCGTGGCGATCGAGGCGAGGAAGGCAATGGCGCCGGTCACCCAGGTGGCGACCCGACGCCCGCGCCACGCCGCCATCCAGAACTTCCCCCACAGATGGATGACCATCGTGAAGAAGAACAGCTGGACCGACCAGAAGTGCAGGCTGTTGAAGAAGCGCCCGGTGTCCGAGTAGTGGTACCACTGCGGCCCCTCGAAGGCCAGCACGAGTCCCGAGGCGATGATCACGACCAGCGCAGCGAGGGTCAGCACCCCGAACACGTAGATCCAGCTGCACACGTAGGCAGGCTGCTCATCGGGAAGCAGCTTGTCCGGCGGAAGGCGGTCGAAGAACCCGTGGCGAAGCCGTGCTGTCCACATACGCTCGGTGTCGCCCCGGGCGAACTCGGCCCGGTCGTCGCGGGGCGGCGCGGTGGTCACTGCTTGTCCCTAGGGAAGGGCAGGATGATCGCCAACACGAAGACGACGATCATCAGGCAGATAACCACGAGATTGGCCACGGCGATCTGGACCGGGCCGACTGAGACGTAATGTCCGTGGCCACTCAGGCCGATCCCCAGGATGTCGTGGGGCATGATCGCCTCCTCTGCCTTATCATTCACCGCCAACGTCCGCCTATCCGTAGCTCCAGGTAAGGGCCGAACGACCCAGTTCGACGGGACCAACGGGCCGACGCGTCCTCGGCGAGATCTCGCAAGACCCCGCGGGAACGCGGGACGGCTAGAGTCACTCGTCATGAGATGACGCGCGGCCGCTCGGTCGCTGCGCAGGCTACGGGCCCGCGTACCGCCGCCGCTTCCTGTTTGGTCGGTTCCCGCTCACGACAGGAAGGTTTCGTCATGTCCGGCCAGGCCCCGTTCCACTTCAATCCGTCCGCTGATCGTCCCCATGTCCGGCTTGCTCTGCCCGATGGCGCGCGTGCGTGGGTGAGTACGCAACTCGGCGGCGCACGGATCAGATCAACCCGCGTCCTGTCTGGAGGTATCTCGCACGCCAACGTCGCGGTGATCGTCGGCGGCGATCCTGGGTATGCGGTCGTTCTGCGCCGGTGGACCCGCCCGGGCTGGGAGATCGATGATGCGGACTACACCGTGGCCAGGGAGGCACTCGCCATAGGTGCGCTGGCGAAGGCGGGCATTCCCGCTCCTCGTTGTCTGGCCACCGATCCGACCGGCGAATATTGCGGAGCCCCGGCCTTGCTGATGAGCAGACTCCCGGGCGCCCAGCCGACGGCGGAAACCGCGCGGTTGCCGCACTTTGCCAGTCAGCTTGCTGCCGCTATCCGACCGGTCCACGAGCGCGTCGTCCTACCGGACGGCCTGCCGGATTTCGAGGCGTACAACGATCTGTCCGAACTCCTCATCCCAACGGGCGCGACCCGGCTTGGGCTATGGAAGGAGATCTACGAGGTCCTGCGCGGTCCGGCGCCGCAGGCAAGGCGGACGTTCATCCATCGTGACTTCCACGCCGGGAACACGTTGTGGAACGGCAACCACCTCACCGGGATCGTTGACTGGACCACGGCCTCGGCCGGGCCGATCGGCGTGGACTTGAGCCACATGAGGGCCAACATGGTGATCACGGGATGGCGGCAGCTGGCCGACGACTACCTCGCGGCCTACCTCGCTCAGTCGGATGGCAATGAGCACCATCCGTATTGGGACCTGAGGGTGATCGCCGATTTCGGCGACGAGGAGTTCACTCCCACTGAGATCGGCCGGATCGAGGACTACCTCGCCGAGACGCTCGCGAGGATCTAGACAGGCAGAAGGGTGCCGTTCGACTCCAGCACCGGAGTCGAACGGCACCCTCCTTTCGATCGGTTTGCGTCGGCACGTAACGCGGATGGCCGTCGTTGTTCGCGGCGCCCGCGCCGGCAACGGTTAAGCCGGTGGCAACTAAGGCGACGGCCGGGACTCGAACGGCGGGGCGAAGACGACGAACAGGGCGAGATCCTCGGTGATGTCGACGAACTGGTGCTCCTCCGCCGCCGGCACATAGATCACCGAACCAGGACCGATCTCGGCCGAACCACCCGCGGTCACGATGCGGGCCCGGCCCGCAGTCACGACATAGATCTCATCCTCGGTGTGCGGTGTCTGGTCGTCGAGCCCACCCGCAGGGATCGAGTACGTGCCGACCGACAGATCGGCCACGGACAGGTGTTCGACGTAGTGGTTGGGGGCGCTGCCGGGGGCTGTGTAAACCCCGGCACTCTTGAGGATCTCCACGTCCTCATCCTTTCGCATCGCGGTCTCAGCGAGGCCAGCGCGGCGCCTGGCCCCTTCTGGAGGCCGGCTGCCCGGGATCGCGTCAAAAACGCGTCAAGAAATGCCGGGCCCGGCCTCCAAGCCGGTAGGCCTGGTCAGGGCGCCTTTAACATGCGGGCATGAGCGACCGCAGCCCGGCGATCAGACGGCCCAACGGCCGGACCAGCGTCCGCGCAGGGCACTCTCAGGCGGTCGCGTGACGCTGCTGGCGGAACTGTCCAAGCGCCTCCTCGTCGGGCGGCCATTGCGAAGCGGGCAGCTGGGCGAACAGCTGCTGCCCAAGTGGATGGCGCTGCCCGTCTTTTGCAGCGACCCGCTCTCGTCGGTGGCCTACGCCACGGAGCAGATCCTGCTGGTTCTTGCGGCAGGCGGCGCGGCCTACCTCGTCTACGCCAAATGGGTCGCCCTCGGGGTTGTCCTTCTCCTCGCCATCGTCGTCCTCTCCTATCGGCAGACCTGCTACGCCTATCCGAATGGCGGCGGCGCCTTCGCCGTGAGCTACGCCAACCTGGGCGAGTCGGCCGCGCTGATCGCCGCAAGCGCGTTGCTGGTCGACTACGTGATGACGGTGGTCGTGTCGGTGGTCGCCGGTGTCATCGCGGTTACGTCGGCCAGTCCGGGCCTGCACCACCACGCGGTCGCTCTTTCGGTGGGAATGACCGCGCTGATCGCCTTGGCGAACCTGCGTGGGGTGAAGGAGTCGGGCCGCGCGTTCGCGATCCCCACGTACGCGTTCATCGCGTCGGTCGGACTCCTCTTTGTGACAGCGATGTGGCGGGCTACCCATGGCGGCATACCAGAGGCGTCCACCGCCGGCCAGCACCTGGAGCAGACGGCACACGTGGGCGGCATCTTCACCCTCTTCCTCGTGCTGCGCGCCTTCGCATCCGGTTGCACCGCGCTCACGGGCGTGGAAGCGATCAGCAACGGAGTGCCCGCCTTCCGCAAGCCGAAGAGTGCGAATGCCGCCGCGACGCTGATGATCATGGGCGCACTCGCGATCACCATGTTCAGCGGGATCACCGCGCTGGCCCTGCACCTTAAGGCGCGAGCGCAGCCCGATGGCGAGCCGTCGGTGATCTCTCAGCTGGCGGCGTCCGTCTTTGGTGAGCACGCACCGATGTTTTATGTCTTCCAGGCCTCGACCGCGGCTGTGCTGATCCTGGCCGCGAATACCGCCTACAACGGCTTTCCGCTGCTCGCATCGCTGGTCGCGCAGCAGGGTTTCCTGCCCAGACAGCTACACAATCGTGGCGACCGGCTGGTGTTCAGCAACGGCATCCTCGGGCTGTCCGCGGCCGCCATCGCCCTGATCATCGCCTTCGACGCGAATCTCGACCGGCTGATCCAGCTCTATATCGTGGGGGTGTTCACCTCGTTCACGCTCAGCCAGGCAGGCATGGTCAGGCACTGGGCACGTGAGCTTGCTCAAACCGAGGACCAGGACGAACGCCGACGCATCCGTCGTGCGCAAGCGGTCAACGCCACCGGTGCGGCAGCCACGGCGCTCGTGCTGCTCATCGTCGTCTACTCGAAGTTCACACACGGTGCATGGATCGCGATCCTCGCGATGATCGCCATGTTCGCGCTGATGAAGGCGATCCGCCGGCACTATGCCCGGGTCGCTGCCGAGCTGGAGGCAGGCCCCACCCAGGGTCTTGTCATGCCGGCGAGAAACCGAGGGCTCGTCCTCGTTTCCAAGATCCATCAGCCGACGCTGCGGGCGCTGGCGTACGCCAAGTCGACGCGGCCGAGCACGCTCGAGGCGCTGACCGTCCAGGTGGACGAGGAGGAGACGAGGCGGCTCCAGGAGGAGTGGGCAAAACACGACATCGACATCCCTCTGGTCGTCCTGCAGTCTCCGTACCGTGAGGTCACCGATCCCGTCGTCGACTACATCAGGCGCCTGCGAAGCTCCAATCCACGCGATGTGATCACGGTGTTCATCCCCGAGTACGTGGTCGGGCGGTGGTGGGAGCAGTTGCTCCATAACCAGAGTCCGCTGCGGCTGAAGCTCCGGCTGCTCTTCGAGCCGGGCGTCATGGTCACGAGCGTCCCCTATCAGCTGCACTCTTCGGTCAAGCACCCGGAGAACATCGGCCGATCCTCGTCCGACTGACCCAGCCATCGAGTTCCGTATGAGCGGATCGCCCGTCGGCGCCGAGCCTTGAGGGTGCTCCGTCAGGAACGTGTCAAGAATTCTCGGGCCGCCGTAGGGATGGCGTCAGGGCTGGCCCATACGAGCGCGTGCCCGCGTTTCGATGGAGGTGCGGTCGATCCGGCCGCGCCTTCCTGCGTCAAGAAGGGGTGATGGCAATGCGGAGTGACGCGGTACGGCAGCGCGCTCGCCGTCGCGGCATTCCCTTCGAGTTCGCCGTTGCGGCCGGCTCGCTCACCATGATCGTCGCGGCCTTGATCGACTCGGCGGCGTTCCCTCCTCACGACGCGGGTGATCGGCTGATGGTGATGGCCACCGCGATCGCCGTCTTCTGCGTGGTCGCGGGATGGCAGTCGGGGCTACCGGTAGCGGCGGTGGGCTATCTGCTTTTCGACGGATTTCTCGCCAACCGGTACGGCGAGCTGACCTGGGATCACCAGACGGGACCCCGCGCCATCGGCGTGATCGCCCTGGCGGCGGCGTTCGGCTTGGCCATCGGCTGGCTGCGCTCCAGATCCCAACGTGCGGCGCCGACCATCCGCCCATCCGTCGACACGTCCAGGAAGTGATCGGGCACGGGCGGCGGGTGCGAGGGCCGCGGCGCCGGGACAGGCTCCCTTCTCCCTCGTCTTTCCCGCAACCGCTCCGCGGCGACTCCGATGTCGCTGAGGAGATCGGCGGCCGACGATCGACGTTCGGCAACCGGCAACAACACGGCAATCGACAACGAGAAGGAGACGCGCGGTGGCTGACCTCGTGTTCGTCCTGCTGACTATTGGGCTCTTCGTACTCCTGGCCCTCATCGTCCGGGCGGTGGAGCGGCTGTGAATGCGGTCAATGCGATCGGCCTGGTCGTCGCGATCGGGCTGGCGATCTTCCTGATCCTCGCCCTCCTCTTCCCCGAGCGGTTCTAGCGTTATGAGCACAGCAGCAGCCGGAACGATCTTTATTGTCTCGCTCATCGTCGCGTTGTCGATCGCCTACCGGTATTTCGGCGACTACATGTACCGGGTCGTCATCGGCACGAAGCACTCGCGTGTCGAGCGACTCATCTATCGGACGGTCGGCGTGAATGCCGACGCCGAGCAGTCGTGGGGGGTTTACGCCCGCAGCGTGCTGGCCTTCTCGGCCATCTCCATCCTGTTCCTTTACGCGTTCATGCGGCTGCAGAACCACCTTTGGCTCGCTCTTGGATTTCCCCCGGTCACCGACCACATCGCCTGGAACACCGCGGTCAGCTTCACGACCAACACGAACTGGCAGGCCTATTCCGGTGAGTCGACGATGGG
>DASYTV010000415.1:0-5500 GCA_036001885.1 Actinomycetes bacterium | reverse complement strand
AAGACCGGCCAGGCGGGCGAGGATCTCGGCGATCTGCAGCTGGTCGTACAGGTCCGCCTCGAACCACAACACGTACTCCCCGTCGCGGTTGGCCTCCAGGGCCTGGTCCCGCTCGGTGAACTGGCGCATCCCCCCGGCGGGCTCGGCGCCCTCCTGGCCGGCGAGGTAGCCGACCCTGATCCGGCGCAGCTCGGCCGGCGCGGCCTCGGGCACCGGCCCCTCGTGCAGGACGTCGCGCCAGTAGATCACGCGCTGCGCGAGCCCGGTCCCCGGCACGTCGGTGGCGTTGCCGTTGCTGATGTGGAGCGCCTCGGGCATCCAGTCGAGCGGGGAGTCGTCCGGCGTCGTGCCTGGTTGCTCGGCGAGAAGCCTGCCGCGGGCAGTCGCGTACGACTCGCCGGTCTTGGCCATCCGCACACGCACGCGCCGCTTGAAACCGGCCTGCTTGGTCATGATCGTCTCCCGTGACCCGACCGCGGATCCCCCAGCGATCGCTGCGGCGGGCGCACGATCGACCAATGACGCCCCGGCCGAGAGGTGGGCCTCCCTTTGCCTCCGTCGGGTGACCCGGCTGGGGCGGGTCGCCGGAGGTTGGGGCGCGGACGGTCGCCGCTGTCAAAGTACTCGGCGGCCGGGGCGTCGCGCGACCCGCCCGCCTAGTGCGCTGACAAGGAACGATTCACCGGATCTGAGGTCCGGGCTGCCTTCGACCATGGCCGGCCCCCAGCGTTGTTGCACTAGGGATGGGTCATCGACAAAACGTCGAGAGCGGCGTCGAGCTGCTCTCTAGTGATCTTGCCTTGCTCAACGTAGCCCCGCTCGAGGACGACCTGCCTGATGGTCTTGCGTTCGGCGAGGGCTTGCTTGGCTACCTTCGACGCCTCTTCATAGCCGATGTAGCGGTTGAGGGGCGTCACGATCGACGGCGAGGACTCGGCGTATTCCCGGCAGCGCTCCACATTGGCCACCAACCCCGTCACGCATCGGTCGGCGAACAGCCGTGCGGTGTTCGCTAGCAACCGGATCGACTCCAGGACATTTCTCGCGAGCATGGGCAGCATCACGTTGAGCTCGAAGTTTCCGGCCGCACCACCGAACGCGATCGCCGCGTCGTTGCCGATCACCTGAGCGCAGACCATACACAGGGCCTCAGGAATGACCGGGTTGACCTTGCCGGGCATGATCGAGGACCCCGGCTGCAAGTCGGGGAGGAAGAGCTCGGTCAGTCCGGTGCGCGGCCCGGATCCCATCCAGCGGATGTCGTTGCTGATCTTGTAGAGGGAGACGGCGATCGTTCGCAGCTGCCCGGACAGTTCCACCAGACCGTCGCGCGCTCCCTGCGCCTCGAAGTGGTCTCGAGCTTCGGTGAGGGGCAGTCCCGTCGCGGTGGCGACCTCGCGGATCACTGCCGCGGAGAAGCCGGGCGGGGTATTGATTCCGGTGCCGACCGCCGTACCGCCGAGTGGCAGCTCGGCGACCCGGGGGAGAGCAGCCTGCAGTCGCTCGATCCCATAGCGAACGGCCGCCGCGTAACCACCGAACTCCTGGCCAAGAGTGACAGGGGTCGCGTCCATGAGGTGTGTACGGCCGGACTTCACGACGGTGGCCCACTCTGTCGCCTTGGCCTCCAGCGCGTCGCCGAGATGAGCGAGAGCAGGAATGAGCTCGTTGACGACAGCGGACGTTGCCGCGATGTGGATCGAGGAAGGGAAGACGTCGTTGGAGGACTGTGACGCGTTGACATGATCATTTGGATGGACCGGACGGCCGAGCTTCTCCGTGGCGAGGGAGGCGATGACCTCATTGGCGTTCATGTTGCTCGACGTGCCTGAGCCGGTCTGGAAGACATCGATAGGAAAATGGTCGTCCCAGCGCCCGGCGGCGACCTCGTCGGCAGCTTCGGTGATCGCGTCTGCCATGTCCTTGTCGAGCACGCCAAGCTCGGTGTTTACCTTGGCGGCGGCCGCCTTGATCCGTGCCAGCGCCTCGATGTGGGCGCGCTCGAGCCGCAGGCCGGAGACCGGGAAGTTCTCCACCGCGCGCTGCGTCTGCGCCCGCCATTTAGCGGCTGCCGGAACCCGTACTTCGCCCATCGAATCGTGCTCGATGCGATGTGTCTGGTTGGTGCCTTCCGGCTGGCCGGCGCTGCCGGTGGGCTCGGACATCGGTTCACTCCACTGATCCGCAGGTTAGATCGCGGCGGGTCGACACGGCTGAGCACCGCGTGCGCCGCGACACGTCCCTAAGCCTAGGGGTGGGCGGTCGCGGCCGGTGGCAGGACCGTCGGCCGCGCCCACCCGGTTCCAGGCACCGCTGGGGCCACTAGTCGATGAGCCGTTTGGTCATGTAATGGGTCGCGACGAGCCACATCAGGCCGGCGAAGGCGACGAGCACAGCGACGTGATAGAGGTCGGCCAGCACGTGGAAACCGAAAACCGCATGCCGTACGAGCTCGACGCAGTGATAGAGCGGGTTGAGTTGGGCTAGAGCCGCCCCCCAGCCAGGAAGCTCATCCACGGGGAAGAACGTGCCCGCGACCAGGAACAACGGCGTGAGCACTCCTGAGATCACGTAGTCGAAGCTGTTGATGGACGGCACGATCGCCGACGCCCAGATGCCGAAGAGCGCGAATCCGAGCCCGGTCAGGAAGCCGATGAACGGCACGAGGAGCATGCCCCAGCTCGGATCCAGCCCGAAGATCATCGCGACGACAAGCGGAGCGCAGCCGTACACTCCCGCCTTCGTCGCGTGCCAGGTGGCCTCGGCGGTGACGATCTCGTGCGTGTCGATGGGGGTGGCGAGGACGGCTGCGTAAGTCTGCTGAAAGGTGCGTCGTACGAAGGTCACGAACATCCCAGCGAAGGCTGAGCTAAAGAGCACCGCGGTGGCGACAACACCGGTGCCGACGAAATCTATGTAGCGATAGCCCCCGACGACCGCGACCAATGAGCCGAAGCCGAAGCCGAACGCGAGCAGATAGAGCGTCGGCTCGACGATGGAGGCGAATGTCGTCGATGCCCAGTACTGCCGGTAGAGCGCGAGCTCGCGGGTCCAGACCGCTGCTATGCAGCGCGGTTCGAACCACCGCAGCCGCTGGGCCGTCCGGGTTTGGATAGTCAGTGTTGTCATCGGCCTTCACTCCACCGTCTCGCCGGTCAGCAGGACGAAGACGTCCTCGAGGTTGCTCGGCCGGGTCAGGCCGGATCCGAGCGCAGCAGCGACGTCGTCGGGCATGTCCTCGGCGCGCAGCACGGAGACCGCAGGACCAGTTCTGCGGGTCGGCAGCCCGGCAGCGGCGGCGATCTGTTCGACCTCGAGCAACCGCTGCGGCGGACCGTAGTACTCGATCACATCTCTGCCGGCGTGGGAGTCCAGCAGTGCGCTTGGCTTGTCCCTGGCGATGATCCGCCCGTGAGACATGATCGCGACGTCGTCGCAGAGCCGCTCGGCTTCCTCGATGTAGTGGGTCGACATCAGCACCGTCACGCCCCGAGCCCGCAGCGCGTCGATGAGCGCCCAGAGCTCCTGGCGCACCTGTGGGTCGAGCCCGACCGTGGGTTCGTCTAGAAGGACCAGCTCGGGCTGGTGGACCAGGCCGCGGGCGATCAGCAGCCGGCGGCGCATCCCGCCCGAGAGCTTCTCGGTCCTCGTATCGGCCCGATCGGTCAGCTGGGCAAGCTCCAAAGCGCGCTGGACCGCGGCAACGCGTTCCCCGGCCGGCACCCGATAGAGCTGCGCGAAGACCGCGAGGTTTTGACGTGCCGAGAGTTCGATGTCGAGATTGTCCTGCTGCGAGACCACGCCCATGCGGGCTCTCGCGTGCTTGGACTCGGCGGGGATCCGATGGCCGAGCACGCGGATCGAACCTTCGTCGGCGCGGGTCTGGGCAGTCAGCATGCGCATCGTCGTCGACTTGCCGGCACCGTTCGGGCCGAGCAGACCCATGCAGATGCCAGGCTCCACGTCGAGGTCGAGGCCGTTCACCGCGGTGATTTCGCCGTAGCGTTTGACCACGCCCTGCAACGACAGCGCGAACCGGTCGGTCCTATCGGCGGCCGCGGTTTTGCTGTCCTCCCTCTCGCCTCGGCTGGTCACACGGCACACCATAAGGCGCGGACCTGACAATCGGCGTTCCTATTTCCGCGGGCCACGAGGGCCCTCTGACGGTGCCGGTCTCGTCAGGCAGTCGGTGTTTGTGTGCCCTCGATCTCGCCTTCGAAGTCGATGGACGCGTAGGCCCTGAGCTTGAGCAGCCGGTGATGGCTTTCGATCAGTCGTACCGTCCCGCTCTTGGACCGCATCACGATGGAGTGGGTCGACGCGCCGCCGGAGCGATAACGGACGCCCCGCAGCAGTTCGCCGTCGGTCACGCCGGTCGCGACGAAGAAGACGTTCTCGCCGCTGACGAGGTCGTCGGTCGACAGGACGCGGTCGAGATCGTGCCCTGCCGCCGTCGCCTTCTCCCGCTCGGCGTTGTCGCGTGGCCAGAGCTTGCCCTGGATCACGCCTCCCAGACACTTGATCGCGGAAGCGGCGATCACGCCCTCTGGGGTACCGCCGATACCCATCAACAGGTCGATTCCGGTTCCGTCGCGCGCCGCCATGATCGCACCCGCGACATCACCGTCGGTGATGAACTTGATCCGCGCGCCGGTCGCGCGCACCTCGTCCACGAGTCGCTCGTGCCGCGGCCGGTCGAGGATGCAGACCGTGACATCGGCAGGTGACTCCTGCTTGGCGCGAGCGACGGCCCGCACGTTCGCGGCGGCTGGGACATTGATGTCGACGTAGTCAGCTGCCTCTGGTCCGGTGACGAGCTTGTCCATGTAGAAGACGGCAGACGGGTCGTACATCGTCCCGCGCTCGGCCACCGCGAGAACGGACAGGGCGTTGCTCATGCCCTTCGCGGTCAGCGTCGTCCCGTCGATCGGGTCAACGGCGACATCACAGTCGGGGCCGGTACGGTCGCCGACGTGCTCGCCGTTGTAAAGCATCGGCGCGTTGTCCTTCTCGCCCTCGCCGATCACGACGATCCCGTTCATCGAGACCGTGCCGATGAGCTGCCGCATGGCGTTGACGGCCGCCGCATCGGCACCGTTCTTGTCCCCCCGGCCGACCCATCGGCCGGCGGCCATCGCTGCGGCCTCGGTGACCCGAACGAGTTCCAGCGCGAGGTTGCGATCCGGCGCCTCGTGCTCGACTTCCAGCGCTGGTGGGATCGTTGAGTTCTCCGTCATCGGACTACCCTCCATCGCGGCGCCGGCGCAGACGGCGGCATTCTCCCACCCGCCCGTGGTACGCCTGTCGTGTTCACCGACGGGTCTTACCTCCCATACCCCAGGAGCCGGCGGTCGTGCCGCCGTCCTGGCAACGGCGGTCTCGGCGATCGGGGAGGATGTTTGCGTGGTGATGACTGGGCAGGGTGCCGGCGCGGAGAGCAGGGAGCGAGCGAACCGTCGGCATTGGATCCTCGCGCCGCTCACCGTACTCGCCATCATCG
>DASYTV010000414.1:0-4408 GCA_036001885.1 Actinomycetes bacterium | reverse complement strand
GTGCGAGCCATCTTCGCTCGCACCCGTACGGTCACGGTGGCGGCGGTCGGCGCGGCACCGGTCTCTCAGTAGATCCGGGCGTTGATTGCTGGCACCACTGCTCACACGCGGCGACCCGGGCCGAAGGTGACGTAGCCGCCGCGCCGGTTCGCCTCCGTCGGCACCAGATCCGCTTTGGCTGTCTTCACCGTGGCCTCGACGCCGCCCTTGGACTCCGGGTCGAACGGCTCGCACGAATACACGGCGGCGCCGGTATGCCGGCCCGCCGCCACGACCGTGGGGTGGCCGATCGTGGTAGGTGTCAGCAGGTTGTATTCGAGGTCTTCAGAAAATTCGGCGTTGTCTGGTGAAGGGCGACGCGGCTAGCCTGCACGCGTGGCAGAGTGCTACGTCGAGCGCGCGCCCATCGCCGAGTTGGTCGGTACGGTGCGCACCGTCTGGATTCAGCGCACAGGCGGGACGGCGTACGTTCAGCGGCACTTGCCCACCGGTGGTGTCGAACTGCATTTTCCGATCGGTGGCCAGCCGCAGTTGGTCGGCCCACTGACTGGCCCGAATGTCGAGGTCATCCCCCCGCACACAACCCTCGTTGGGGTGCGGTTCCACCCGGGGACGGCGCCGCCGTTCGCGACGGTCCTCGACGATCTCGTGGATGAGCGGGTGGGCCTCGAGGAGTTGTGGGGCAGCACTGCCGAGCGACTCGGCGAGGAGGTGGCCGCCGCGCCTGGGCCGGAGGCAGCGCTCGGTCTCCTCCAAGGTCATCTCCTGCAGACCCTCCGATGCGCAGGTCATTCCGATCCGCTGGTACGAGAGGCGGTACGACGATTGATGCCGTGGCATCCGGTCGAGATCGGCACCCTCGCCGAGCACCTGGCCATCTCCACCACCCAGCTGCGGCGCCGCTGCCTCCACCTGGTCGGCGTCGGCCCGAAGGCCCTCCAGCGGACGTTGCGGTTCCAGGGATTCCTGGCCCTGGCTCAGGCCGGCGCAACGCCCAGTGGCCGCAGAGGTGCGGACGGATTGGCCGGGCTGGCGGTCGACGTGGGATACGCGGACCATGCCCACCTCAGCCGCGAGTGCGTTCGCCTGACCGGGCTCAGCCCCCGCGAAATCCTGGCTGACAGCTCCGATCGGTGCGGCTGCGGCCACGACCATTCCGCGTCGTACAAGCCGTTCCTCGCCACCCGTGCAGTGCCGCCCCTACGACTGTGAAGATGCACGATTCGTTCAAGCCCGCGAGGCCTCGAGCTGCCTACCGTCAGAACTGTGATGAACCTGGCCGGGCTTGGCGAGCAGCTCGACGGCGAGCTCTTCGTCCCTGAGTCCCCCGGCTACGAAGCCGTTCGACGCCCTGCCAACCCCGGATATCGTGATGTGCATCCCCGGCTTGTGATCCGGTGCGGCTCGGTCGCGGACGTGGCACTCGGGCTCGGGTACGCGCGAGATACTGGGATCCCGATCGTCCCGCGCGGAGGGGGTCACTGCTTCGCGGGTCGGTCGTCCACCGACGGGATCGTGCTCGACTTGGCCGGTATCGACACAATCTCGGTCGCAGACGACGGGCTCGCGACGATCGGTGCCGGCGCCTGCCTGGCACAGGTGTACGCCGCGCTGCACGTACACGGACGGACCATTCCGGCTGGCTGCGGCGCCAGCGTGGGCATCGCGGGCCTCACGCTTGGCGGCGGGATCGGCCTGCTCGGACGCAAGCACGGGCTCACCTGCGATCGGCTCGTCGGCGCTCGGGTCGTGCTTGCGGACGGACGCATCGTCGACTGTGACGCAGACCGCGAGCCGGAGCTGTTCTGGGCACTGCGGGGCGCCGGCGGCGGCCAGTTCGGCGTGGTCACCTCGCTGATCTTCGACACCGTCCCCGAGCCGATGACCACTCGCTTCGAACTGCGCTGGTCCCGGGCCCCAGTCGAGGAGATGGTCGCGGCCTGGCAACGCTGGGCGCCGGGCACACCTGATGAGGTCACCGCCAACCTCACCGTCATCGCGGAACCCGGCGAGCCGCCCCAGGCCATTCTCTTCGGTGCTTCCCTGCGGGAGGAGGCTCCTACTCGTGAGCTACTGCAAGAATTCTGCAATGTCGCGGGGGCGAGTCCCGAGGTTGACGTACGCGGCGGGCTGGCCTATCACCGCCTGAAGAACTCGTTCGAGGATCTCGACCCGCGCGAGGAACCTGTCTCGGGTCTTCGCATCCGATCGGAGTTCTTCACACGCCCGATGCGCCCGTCAACGATCGACGCGTTGCTCTCAACGCTCATCAATGGGGAAGCAACGGGCCGCCGACAGCTCACGTTCACAGCTCTGGGTGGCGCCTACAACCGCGTCCCCGACACCGCGACGGCCTTTGTCCATCGACGCGAACTCTTCATTCTCGAGCACATCGCCGAGGCGCCCAGCGCCTGGGTCGACCGATCCTGGGAGGTCGCTCACGTCGACGGATCCGGGGGCGTCTATCCGAACTTTCCCGACCCGCAGCTGGACGACTGGGCCACGGCCTACCACGCCGGCAACTACCCCCGGCTGGCAGCGGCTAAGAGGGCCTACGACCCCGACCGGCTGTTCGAGTTCCCGCAGTCCATATGACCCGAAACGCTCGGAGGCGCCATGTCTCGTCTGATCCTGTATATGGCGATGTCCCTGGACGGATTTATCACCGGTCCCGGTGACGACAAAGGGAACCCGGCTGGAGTTGGCGGCATGCGGTTGCAAGAGTGGCTCGGCGCCGGAGGGCCCGAGGTCGCTGACTGGCGGCCGACTGATCGCCAGAGCCAGATCGTGTTTGACGAGATGACGTCGACCGGTGCCGTCATCACCGGGCGGCGGACCGGCGACTTCGCCGACTACTGGGGCGGCGATCATCACAACGGCGTGCCGATCTTCGTCCCGACCCACACCGCTCCGGCGGACAATCGCCACGAGCGGGTGCACTTCGTGACCGAAGGCATCGAGGCGTGCGTGGAGCAGGCAAAGGCGGCCGCGGGCGATCGAGATGTCATGCTGCACGGCGCCTACACAGCCCAAGAGTGCCTGAAGGCTGGAGTGCTCGACCTTCTCGAGATCCAGCTCATGCCTGTGCTGCTCGGCCAGGGCCGACTTCTGTTCGACGGCCTACCGCCCGAACACATCGAACTCGACCTGGTCCGAACGTTGGAGGCACCCGGCGTGCTGCATCTTCGCTACGAGGTGCGCCGAGGATGACAGGACCAATACGGCTCTACATGTCAATGTCACTCGACGGCTTCATCGCCGGGCCGGACGACCGGGACGGCCAGGCCCTCGGCCACAACGGCGGGCGGTTGTTCAATTGGCTCGACGACCGAATGTCCACGGGGCCCAGCGGGCGAGTCTTTCGCGAACTCATGGCGACCGGGGCCGTGATCGCGGGACGGCGCACCTTCGAACTCGCCGATCGCTGGCAAGGCGACCACCACGACGGCGTACCGGTCCACGTGCTCACCCATCACGTGGACGACGACGACGTGCCGCCCGGCAACACGAGGTACTTCACCGACGTTGTCGCATGTGCTGCGGAAGCCCGCGCCGCAGCAGGCGACCGCGCAGTGATGGTGCACGGCGCAGGAGCAGCGCAAGCGCTGCTTCGGGCCGGCCAGCTCGATGAGCTGGAGATCCATCTCGTTCCGGTCCTGCTGGGCGCAGGCCGCCGGCTCTTTGAAGCCAATACCGACGCGAGGCATACCGAGCTGCAACTCGTCCGGCGACTCGAAGACCGCGACGTGACGCACCTGCGCTATCGAGTGCTGAGGTCTGCCTGATTCACTACGTTCCAGTCACCGGACCTCATCCTCACGGCCCCGCCGGGGCGGCCCGCCACGCGACCCGCACCGTGCTGCACAGTCGGGGCTTCCGCGACCCGGCTTGGCTCGACCGAGAAGTTCCTCACCGCGCGCGAGCTCGTCGATGTCCGACGCATCAATCCCGGCCGGGACAAGCACCGCGCGGACCTCGATCCATGGCCCCCGTCACGGCGCACGAAATTTGACCGCAACCCGGTTCTTCATCGACCGTGTCCTCGGGCTCTCCCGTGCCGGCAACCGGCGTATTAACTGGAAGCCATGCGCTGCCTGAAACGACGGTTGTCCGATCTGGTCGACCGGCAGATGGTCGACGACGCCAAGGCCGGCGGGACGGGTCCGGGAGGACACCGGGGAGCGTCTCTGCAATCCAGCCCAGAACACCCGCCGAGTTCCGCGCTCGCGGCGCGGAGGACATCATACGGTGCTTGAAACTGGACCGGCTGAGCGCAATGTCCGCTGATGGCGCGATGGCCTCACCGTTGCAGTAGGCAATAATGAGCTCATGCAAGCAGACCGTCCGGACGGGTCCCAGGGCGCGGTCGCAGCCTTGATGGCCGCGAGCCGCGCGTTCGTCGGCATCA
>DASYTV010000413.1:0-3657 GCA_036001885.1 Actinomycetes bacterium | reverse complement strand
TGACGCTTCTTTGATTGTCAACCCTTCGCGGTGCGCTCGAGGGTCCGATACAAACCGCGGGCGACGAAGCGCTTGAGGCAGCGCGTGATCTCCCGATCGGTCCGGCCTTCGGCCCGTCGACGCGCGGCATACGCCTGGGTGTCGGGGTCATGGCGGAGCCGACTCTGGACGATGGTGTGCAGGGTCCGGTTCAGGATCCGATCGCCACTCCGGTTCAGCCGGTGGCGCACCGTCTGGCCGGACGAGGCGGGGATGGGCGCCGCCCCGGCCAGCATCGCGAACGCCGCCTCCGATCGGACCCGACCGGCATGGGACCAGGCCACCAGCAACCAGCCGGCCGTCAGCGGCCCGACGCCAGGCTCGGTCAACAGCTGCGGGGCCATCGCCCGGACGAGCATCTTGATCTCGACACCGAGCTCGCTCGCCATGGCTGTGGCCTGCCCGATCCGCCGCGCGGTCAACCGGATGACCTGTACGGTGGCGGCCGCCTCGGCCGTGCGTCCGGCGATCTGGCGCAGGCCCGCGCAGCGCCTGACCAGTCTGGCGCCGTGCAGCGAGCGCAGCCCGGCCCGCAGCTCGTCCGGGGCGCTGACGATAAGCGCGTGGAGCTGGTTGAGGGCCCGTCGGCGCTCGCCGGCGACCGCCTCTCGGGTGACCAGCAGGACGCGCAGCGCTTCCCGCTCGCCGCGTCGGCGGGGCACCCCGAGATGGTCGCGCCCGAGGGCCTCGCGGGCCGCCCGGACGGCATCGAGCGGATCGGACCGGGCTCCGTGGCGACGGGCCGGGCGGCGTGGCCGGTCGATCTCGGCGACCGCCTCGCCGGCGGTCGTCAGGAACTCGGTCAGGCCGGCGCCGTAGCAGCCGGTCCCCTCGAGCACCCACAGCCGGCGGTCGGTCGGATGGCGGCGCCCGAAGCGGAGGAGTCGATCGAGGCCCGATCGGTCGGTCGGACAGGTGAGTGTGTCGAGAACGACACCGGTCGGACCGACCAGCGCCGCCGTGTGGGTCGCCTTGTGGGTATCGACCCCGATGACGAGATCGATCGAATCTGCCAGCATCGCCATGGTTGCCTCCTCGCCGGTGGTGACCAACGTCGGCAACGGTCCGGGCGAAGGACCTGAGCGGGCAGTCCTGTGATGGGTCACGTCCCGTTCTGATCGCGGGACGGACAAGCTTCTGATCAGGCCACTGCGCAGGCGGCCCGGGCCGGGGCCGGCGGCCGTCGAGCGGACAGGCCAAGCGCAGGGCACCCCGATGGGACGGGGGCCAGGAACATGAAGGGTCACACCCGACGGCCTCCGCTCAGTGTCCGCCTCGAAGGACGCCCGACATCCTCACAGGAACATGACGTGTTACGTCCGACGAAGGAAGGGAGCTGAAATACTCGCTCAGGCGCTGTTTGGCACATGTAGTGTTCCGAAGCGCGGAGGAATGGGCGGGTTCGGACCGCTCAAGGCGAGTTCGTAACATGTGAAGTTCCGAGGCGCACAAGCCGGCTCGAGGGGCCTCAAACCGGCATCTTGCCTTTCGTTGTCGGGCTCGGAAGGCCTGTGCTATCCTGCCCGCTCGTCCGGTGGGGCTGATCTCCCGCGCCGGTCGAACGGATATCCAACGAGACAAGGGGCCAACCATCAGTCGAGACCTGCGAGTAAATCAGATGATCCGGATCCCACAGGTCCGGGTCGTCGATGAAGAGGGTGCCCAGCTGGGCGTCATGCCCACGCCAAGAGCCCTCGAGATGGCGCAGGACCGGGGATACGACCTCGTCGAGGTCGCCCCGATGGCGCAGCCCCCGGTGGTCCGCTTCCTCGATTTCGGTCAGTACAAGTACGAACTGACCAAGCGAGAGAAGGAGGCCAAGCGCAAGCAGCGCTCGGTCACGTTCAAGGAAGTCCGTCTCACGCCGAAGATCGGCACGGGCGACTTCGATACCAAGGTCCACCGCGCGATCGAGTTCCTCGAAGATGGCGACCGGATCAAGGTCACGGTGCGCTTCCGGGGTCGGGAACTGACCCACCCGGAGATCGGCCGCAACCTCATCGCCAGGTTTGTGGACAGGGTCAAGGACCATGGGGTCGCGGAACGGACGCCGCTGCTCGAAGGCAAGTCGATGCACATCACGATGGCATCGGTGCACAAGCCCAAGAGCCACGAGGCGCCGGATCGCAGGCACCCGCCCGGGGTGACCCCTGCGGACGCGACGGCGGAGACGCCGATCGCGCCGGCGGAGACGCCGGCCGCAGCGGCGGAGACGCCAGCCGTGTCCGCCGACAAGCCGGCCGCGTCCGCGACTGCCGACAAGCAGGCTGCGCCGGCGAAGACGCCGTCCGCGGCAGCGGAGTCGGCGCCGACGAAGGAAACGACAACCGCCGTGTCCCAGCGGACGGCCGTCGCCTCACCCAAGGCGGCCGCCACCCCGGAGCCCGTGCAAGCAGGAGAGTGAGGCCTCGGTGCCCAAGATCAAGAGTCATAAGACGGCGCAGAAGCGCATCGGTGTCACCGGCAGCGGCAAGATCATCCGCGTGAACGCCTGGCGCGGGCACCACCTCGAGATCAAGTCGTCGCGCCGCACCCGCCGCTACGCCGGCAAGACCATCATGAAGGGCGTGCATGCGAAGCAGGTCCGTCGCATGCTGCCGTACCTCTAGGAGCCACTACCCGTCATGGCACGTGTCAAGCGAGGCGTCACCGCCCACAAGCGCCACAAGCGCCTCCTCAAGGCCGCTGAAGGCCGCAAGGGCACCAAGTCGCGGCTGATCAAGCCCGCGCGCGAAGCGCTGCTCCACGCACTCGCCTACGCGACGCGCGACCGCAAGCAGCGCAAGCGCCAGATGCGCGAGCTGTGGATCGTGCGCATCAATGCGGCCGCCCGCCACAACGGCCTGACTTACGGGCAGTTCATGAGCGGACTGAAGCGCGCCGACATCGATCTCGATCGCAAGATCCTGGCCGACCTCGCCGTGCGTGACAGCGCGACCTTCGGTCGCATCGCCGAAGCCGCCAAGAGCGCGTAATCCTCGGGCCGATGCGCTCGAGGACCGCGCGCTCGGCCCTTGGAGGGTGGGTCGCAGACCCTCGACCACGGTGAAGGTCGAGGGTTAGTGATTCTAGGAGAAGCGTGGACCTCGCCGACCTGACCCGCGACCTTGAGGCGCTTCGGACCGAGACCCTCGCCGCGATCGCGGCCGCCCCCGACGCAGCGGCCCTCGAGTCGCTCGAGCTCGACGTCCTCGGCAAGAAGGGTCGCCTGACGAGCGTGCTCCGCGGGATCGGGGCGCTGCCTGCCGAGGACCGGCCGCGCGTGGGGGCCGTGGCCAATACCGTGCGCACCGCGATCGAATCGGCGCTTGCCGACCGTGGGGCCACTCTGCGCGGCAGCGAGCTCGAGGCTCGCCTGACCGCCGAGGCCGTCGATGTCACGACGCCGGGCCGGCCCATCAGGCTCGGCACGCTCCACCCGAGCATCGAAGCGATGCGCGAGATCGCCAGCATCTTCGAGCAGTTCGGGTTCGTGATCTACGAGTCGCCCGAGATCGAGGACGACCTCACGAACTTCCAGATGCTCAACATCCCGCCCGACCATCCGGCCCGCGACCTCTGGGACACCCTCTACGTCGACGTCGAAGGTCGACTGCTGCGGACCCACACGTCGCCCGG
>DASYTV010000412.1:0-3547 GCA_036001885.1 Actinomycetes bacterium | reverse complement strand
ACCGTCGAGGAGCGTACCGCGATGAAGGAGCGCGCCGCCGAGCTGCGCGCCGAGGGCAAGAAGGGCGCCAAGAAGGCCGACGGCCGGCAGGCGGTCCTCGACAGGATCGCGGAGATGGCACCTGAGGACCGTGCGCTGGCTGAACGCGTACACGTGACGGTGACCGCGGCCGCACCCGACTTGTCGCCGAAGACGTGGTACGGCATGCCCGCCTACGCGGACGCGCAGGGCAAGGTCATCCTCTTCTTCCAGGACTCGGGCAAGTTCAACTACCGCTACTCGACCTTGGGCTTCCAGGACGCGGCGAACCTCGACGACGGCGACATGTGGCCGGTGTCGTACGCGGTCAAGAAGTGGAGCCCCGCGGTGGAGAGGAAGGTCGTCGAGCTGGTGAAGGCGGCGACCTCCTGACCATCGCCGCGACCCGTCGCGGCCCCAGGGTGCGCCCCGTCATCCGACCCCGACACCCCGCAGCCGGTGAACCCACACGCTCCCACTACGACCTCCGACTAGGGAGTCGCGCGGAATAGGTGACCCTCCATCGGTCCGCTGGTTGCCCTGGACCCGATGCCGAGCTGCGACCAACCGGACGCCGTGGTGGAGGGCCCGCCGCGGCGAGCCAGGCGAGGAGGAACCGGTGGCCGCGATGACCACGCACCGCATCTGGATCGAGCCCGCCCGACCAAGGCCTGCGCCACTAGACGATCTTCAGGGCTGCGCGACGAGCGAGCCGAGGACGCCGCGCTCGGCTCGCTCTGGGTAGGACTGGATCGTTGTGGGTCCCCGACGCCAGCGCGTTCCACCCCTCCGGCGTCCGCGAGTACGGCGAGGAGAAGCGTCGGCTCGGGCTCGAATGCCACGGTCGCGGTGGGGCGCCGTGCCGAAGGCGAACTCCCGCAGCGGGAGCACGCCGTCGGGGTCGATGACGGCAAGCTGGCGCGCCGATCGACGAGCACGTGTCGACGACATTGCCCCCGGGGCCGAAACAGCCACGGCTGGGTGTTGTATTCACGGCACGGCGGAGGCGGCAACCAGGCAGTTCCGCAGAACCTCGCCGGGATCACCATTCTCGCCGTACCAGGCAGATTCCGACATAAGGCAAGCCTGGGCCACCCCTCCGACAGACTGCCCCGGCCATGCAGACCACGCCGCCGGGTCCAAGGTCTAGAGTTACGCCGACCGAGACCAGATCGCGCGCCGACCGGACGCGCTGGAGCCATGGCGGCCTTCTCGGATCCCGCACCGCTGAGGTGGCATCCCACAGGAGCATCTCCTCGACTGACGGTCCGGGCGATGCCCCGAACCCGGGCTGCCAGGGCGCTGCCTACGAGTCAGGCCGCCGGCCATGTGTGGACCGGCTGCCCGGTGGCCACATACTCCAGGTAGCGACCGAGCATCGCCGCTGACAGTTCCGGTGTGGATGGTCCGGTCCTGGCGGCAGCGGCCAGCGCGGCGCGCTGCCAGGCCGCGCCGGTCTGGCCGGACGAAGCGCGCGCGCCGATGATGTCTAGCAGCTGGTCCGCCTCAGTGGCTTCGACCCCGGCATCGCGCAGCCCTTGCCGTGCGTGCGGCAGGGTCTGTGCGATGAGGGCGGATGCGGGCGCCGTCCGGGTCTGGTCAGGGCGGAACGTCGGCCAGGTCAGCTCGGCCGACAGGCCATATTGTGCCGCCCGGTAGAAGTTGTGATCCGCGCGCTCAAACGGCAGCGCGTACGTCCATCGTTCGTCCTGATCGGCTATCCACAGGGAGAGCCCGAGCAGGTACGCGGCATTCGCCAGCATGTCGATGACCGTCGGGCCGGACGGGAGAGCCCGCATCTCGACGCGTAGATGCCCGCCGGCGACCGGATCGTAGATCGCCCGGTTCCAGGGCCAGACGGTGCCCTGGTGCAGCCGGAGTTCGTCGAGCGCTGGCGCCTGTCCGGCCGTCACCGTGGCCCACGGATCCGACTCGCCTAGCACTGGGAGCAGTGGCTCGTGCAACCGGACACTGTCGGCAAACAGTTTGTCCGCACCGCCGCGCAGCCAGCCGGTCCCCAGCGACGTCCTGGCGTGCCGCCGGCGTGGACCCGGCTGGCGGTCCTCGACCGACTGCTTGAACAGCGCGATCCGCGTCTCCTCCCACAGCCGGGGCCCGAGAAGCGTCGGCGAGTTGCCGGCTACCGCGAGCGCGGGCGCCGTGGCCAGTTGCGTCGCGTTGTACAGCCGCGCGAACCGGCCGGGCTCGACCCGCAGATGCACTTGGAACGACGTGTTCGCCCCCTCCACCGCGACCTCATCGCTGACCAGGTCCAACCGGTCGGCGCCGGCGATCTGGATCCGAAAGGGACCCGCCCGTAGCCGGCGCAAGCCATTGCTCAGAGCGTGGTACCGAGCCGCATCGGTGATCATTGCTTGGCTGAGGTCGGCGGACGTGAGCGTCGGCAGGATGCCGATGACGGCTGGCCGTCCCCCCAGCGCCGCGGCGGCCTCCGTGACCAGGCCGAGCAGCATGCTCAGCTCGTTGCCGAGTGCCGCGAAGGGGCGGCCGGCCAGCGGTACCGGTGACGCGTTCAGCTCAAGATTGAAGCGGTTCAGCTCGAGCGTGATCCGGGAGTCGCCGATGTCTGCACGGATGGCCTGGTTGTACGGCAACGGGCGGCCCTCGCCGTCCACGAGCGAGAGTTCGAGCTCGGCCCCGATCGTGACCGGGCCGACTCCGAAACCGGGCTGTCGGATGACCTCGCCGAGCAAAGCCAGCGATTCCTCGAGCCGCTCGCGGAAGAGCCGGTACTCGCTCTCGTCGAACGTGGCCTTGACTATGTCCTTGCCCATGCGCGGGCCTTTCCGCCCGGACTAATGGGGATCACCCGACCGGTCCGTTGCCTTCGTCCTCTGCGAGAGGCCCCGCGCTGAGATCTGCCGGCCGGTCACGGCGGCTGGCAGGATGCGGACGAAGTGCGCCCTGGCCCCCGGCGCCCACGGCTGCGGGGCGACATCGGCCAGCCGCTGCACCTCGGCCGGGTTGGTGACCTCGACAGCCTCACCCCGGACCAGGACACTCCAGCCCGTACGTGTAGCCAAGTCGATGCCGTCAACCTCGAAGGCGACACGACTACCGCGGCATGCAGCATCGAGCTTGCTGCCCTCGTCGGTGCGGAACACGACCATGGAACGGTCGAAGACGAAGTTGACCGGGAAGATGGCCGGACCCAGGTCGTCGACAACAGCGATCCGGCCGAGCGGCGCCTCGGCCAAACGATCGAAGCATTCCGACTTGGCCAGCTCACGCCACCTGCCCTCACCGCGCGGCCCGCCCATAGCCGATACTGGCACATCGAGCCGCCGTCGCACACAACATCACACGGGACGGCACCAGCTGGACCAGCCTGCGGTGGCTGCCGATCACGAACTCGGTGAACTCGGCGTCGCCTGACCTGGCCATATCACCACCCTCCCGGTGTACGCGAGATAGACGGATCAACGGTCCAGCCAGTTGCATCGCCAACCGCGCAACATCGGCCACGCACCCCATTATTCGGAGCGGCCAGCAGCAGGGCATCGCCCAG
>DASYTV010000411.1:0-2702 GCA_036001885.1 Actinomycetes bacterium | reverse complement strand
CGAAGTCATGCAGTCAGAGCGCGAAGTCAGGCCGGCGGGCGCGACGTGAGGGGCCCTAGCGGAAGGCCTTGAGTACGGCTGCGGACCTGGCGGGGAGGGTGAGATCCCCGCCCGCATGGGTGGATCCAGCTGGACCCACGGTGCCGATGACCATCTCGTACGACGTGGCCAGCGGGGGGCCAGGGAGCCGGAACTCGATCGGGCTGTCGCCGGCGTGGACCAGGATCACGAAGCTGTTGCCGACAACCCGTTCGCCGTGCGGGGTTCGCGGCCGGATCGCGTCCCCGGCGAGGAACATCCCGATCGTGTTCAGCCGCCCGTCACCCCAGAGCGCAGCAGTGAGTTCCGAGCCGTCAGGACCAAACCAGGTGAGGTCCTTCGGACCACCTTCGACGAGCGGCCGTCCCTCGAAGAAGTGCCGCTGCCGGAAGGCCGGCTCCGACCGCCGCAAGTCGATCAGAGCGCGCACGAAATCGAGCAGGCCTGCCCACTCCCGTTCGATGTCGCTGCCCTCGGAAAGTCGGCGATCCTCGACGGACGCGGGCCCGGCGCCCGGGTTGGACGTCGCCCCTGCTGACTGCACACCGGACCAGTCGAGCCAGGAGATCTCGTTGTCCTGGCAGTAGGCGTTGTTGTTGCCGGCTTGGGTGCGGCCCATCTCGTCGCCCGCGACGAGCATCGGCACCCCGGTCGAGGTGAGCAGCGTCAGGAGTATGTTCCGCGCCTGGCGGATCCGCAGCCCAACGATCGACGGATCAGTAGTCTCGCCCTCGACTCCGCAGTTCCAGGAGCGGTTGTCGTTGTTGCCGTCGCGGTTGCCTTCCCCGTTGGCCTCGTTGTGCTTCTGCTCGTACGAGACCAGGTCGCGAAGGGTGAAGCCGTCGTGCGCGGTGACGAAGTTGATGGAGGCGAACGGCCGCCGGCCGTCGTCCTCGTACAAGTCGCTTGACCCGGCCAGCCGGGATGCAAGCTCCCGGACGCCCGGAGCGCGCGGTCGCCAGAAATCGCGGACGGCATCCCGGTACCGGTCATTCCACTCGGTCCACAGCGGCGGGAACTCGCCCACCTGGTAACCGCCCTCGCCCACGTCCCACGGCTCCGCGATGAGCTTCACCCGGGAGAGGACCGGGTCTTGCTGGATGACCGTGAGGAATGAGGACAGCTTGTCGACGTCATGCATCGAGCGAGCGAGTGCGGCGGCTAGGTCGAAGCGGAAGCCGTCGACCCCCATCTCAGTCACCCAATACCGCAGCGAGTCGGTGATGAGCTGGAGCACATGCGGTTGCTGCACGTTCAGGGTGTTCCCGGTGCCGGTGTAGTCGGTATAGCGCCGGCCGCCGTCGCGCAGCCGGTAGTAGGCGCTGTTATCGATGCCGCGGAAGGAGAACGTAGGGCCGAGGTGATCGCCTTCTGCAGTGTGGTTGTAGACCACATCGAGGATCACTTCAATGCCGGCAGCGTGGAGGGCCCGCACCATCTGCTTGAACTCGCTGACCTGCTCGCCGCGCGTGCCGGCCGATGCGTATGGCGCGTGCGGCGCGAAGTAACCGAGTGAGTTGTAGCCCCAGTAGTTCCGTAGCCCACGCGCGACGAGGTGCGGCTCGTCCACGAAGTGGTGGATAGGCATGAGTTCGACAGCGGTGATCCCCAGCTGTACCAGGTGCTCGATCGCCGCTGAGTGCGCCACCCCCGCGTAACTTCCGCGAAGCTCTGCCGGGACCGCGGGATGCCGCATCGTGAAGCCGCGGACGTGCATCTCGTAGATCACTGTGTCCGCCCACGACACCCGGGGACGTTCCACTCCGGTCCAGTCGAACTCGTCGTGGACGACAACCGACTTCGGCATGAAGGGTGCGGAATCCTGGTCGTTGCGGCGCAGGTCGTCGCTGCCCATGTGGCCGTAAATAGCCGGATCTGGGGTGTAACCGCCGTCGATCGCCTTGGCGTAGGGATCAACGAGCAGCTTCGCCGGATTCCATCGCAGCCCGTGTGGCGGATCCCACGGACCGTGTACGCGGTATCCGTACCGCTGTCCTGGCCCGATGCCCGGCAGGTAACCGTGCCAGACGTGGAAGGTCGAGTCGTCGAGCGGGATCCGCTCCTCGGTGCCGTCGTCGGCGAACAGGCACACCTCCACGCCCTCGGCGCCCGAGGACCAGAGCGCGAAGTTCGTGCCTTCGCCGTCGAAGGTCGCGCCGAGCGGTTGCCACCGTCCCGGCCACGGCCGCCTTGTCATGACAACCATCCTCACGAAGGGGTGCGAAGTCCGGGCAAGCCCGCCGCTCTCGATCCCGCGTTGAGCGCAGCCAGCCTCTCACCGATCAAAACGCGCGAGTGTACGCGTTCGGCTGCGTGGCGGCGATGAGGACTAGTCTTCCGCCCGAGGCTGACCTTTACCGGAGGGCGAGGGCGTAGTGGGCGAGTTCGTACGTCTCGACGTCGAGGACGGCATCGGCACCATCAGGCTCGACCGGCCGCCGATGAACGCGTTGAACGCAGCGGTCCAGGAAGAGCTGCGGGCGGCGGCGCACGAGGCGAGTGACCGCGCCGATGTCCGCGCGGTGATCGTCTACGGCGGCGAGAAGGTGTTCGCTGCCGGCGCCGACATCAAGGAGATGGCGGCGATGTCCTACACCGACATGGTCGACCGGTCGGGTGCGCTCCAGTCGTCGTTCTCCGCGATCGCTAAGATCCCCAAGCCG
>DASYTV010000410.1:0-10780 GCA_036001885.1 Actinomycetes bacterium | reverse complement strand
GACTCAGTCGTGGTACGGCGCGGGCCGCGTAGCCTTGGGCCCCGTGCGAGAGCTGTCCGGCGTGGTGTTGGCCGACTACACGACCTTGCGGGTCGGTGGATCAGCCAGCCGTTTCGTCGAGGTCGAGAAGCCGGAGGAGGCAGTCGAGGTCGTCGCCGCCGCTGACCGTACCGGCGAGCCGGTGCTCATTCTCGGCGGCGGATCAAACGTGGTCGTGCCCGATGAGGGCTTCGCCGGCACGGTGGTACGGATGACCACGGGCGGTTTGCACGTCGAGACAACCTCCGATCTGGTCGCCGTGACCGCTCAGGCTGGCGAGGACTGGGACCAGCTCGTCGCCCTCTCGGTCACAGAACGCTGGTCCGGACTCGAGACGATGTCCGGCATACCGGGGCTGATCGGGGCTACGCCGATCCAGAACGTAGGTGCTTACGGCGGCGAAGTGTCCGAGACGATCACGAACGTCACTGTGTATGACCGCCTGTCCGGCGCAACCGGGTCCATGAAACCGGCTGAGTGTCATTTCACCTATCGCAGCAGTGTGTTCAAGGGATCGGACCGCTACGTCGTCCTCGATGTGACGTACACGCTGGAGGCGTCGCCACTGGCCCGGCCCATCCGCTACGACGAGCTGAGCCTCGCGCTCGGGGCCGAGGTCGGCGCCCGCCTCCCGCTGACCGCTGTACGCGAAGCCGTGCTCCGGCTGCGCCGGCGTAAGGGGATGGTTCTCGATGCCGCCGACCCGGACACTGCGAGCGCGGGGTCCTTCTTCACCAACCCGATCGTGTCCCTAGCGCAGGTCGCGGATCTGCCGGCCGACCTGCCGCGCTGGCCGCAGCCTGACGGCATGGTCAAGATCTCGGCCGCCTGGCTCATCGAGCACGCCGGCTTCGGAAGGGGTTACGGCGAGGGACCGGCGCGGATCTCGACCAAACACACCCTCGCGCTCACCAACCGGGGCGACGCCCGGACTGCGGATCTGCTCGCCCTCGCCGGCGAGATCCGTGATGGTGTGCGCCGGCAATACGGCATCCAGCTCAGCCACGAGCCCGTCGTCGTCGGCGCAGTGCTCTAAAGCCGACGACGCCGACGGCACGGCCGACGACAGAGACCCCCACAGACCTCAGCCAGCCGGAGCCAGCCAGGCGTCAACGCCGGCCAGGAGGTCGACCTTGACGTGGTCGGGCGCGAGGGAGCCGCGCACCGACTCCCGCGCGAGCGCAGCCAGCTCGTCATCTGAACTGCCGAACGCGTCGCGCACCAGTGCGTACTGTGCGGCGACCCGATCGCCGAACAACAGCGGATCATCTGCACCCAGCGCCACCTGAACCCCGGCCGCCCGGAGCATGGGCAGCGGCACGTCCGCCGCTTTGTCGTACACGCCCATCGCGACGTTGGACGTGGGGCACACCTCGAGCACGACGCCGGCCGTGGCGATCTGCTGGACAAGAGCCGGATCCTCCGTGGCGCGGACGCCGTGGCCGATGCGGCGAGCACTCAGAAGGTCCAGGCAGTCCCGGACGCTGCTTGGTCCGGCGAGCTCGCCACCGTGCGGGACCGCGGCGAGTCCGGCCCGCCTGGCGATGGCGAAGGCGCGATCGAAGTCGGCCGGCTGGCCGCGGCGCTCGTCATTGGACAACCCGAAGCCGACGACCCCGCGGGCTGCGTACTGCCCGGCAAGCCGGGCGAGCGCCCGTGCGTCGAGTGGATGCCGAGTACGGTTCGCAGCAAGGATCAGCCCAATGCCGACACCGGTCGCCGCCGACGCATCGGCCGCCGCGGCCAGGATGAGCTCGACAGTCTGGGTCAGGCCACCCAGCCTCGGCGCATATGACGTCGGGTCAACCTGAATCTCGAGCCAGCCCGAGCCGTCCGCCCGTTCGTCCTCGGCGGCCTCAGCAAGGAGCCGGTGTATGTCTTCGGGTGTACGGATCACCGATCGCGCCGCGTCGTAGAGGCGCTGGAAGCGGAACCACCCACGCTCGTCGGTTGCTCGCAGCTGCGGTGGGCCAGGCCGGAGCAGGGCCTCAGGCAGCCGGATTTGATGGACGTCAGCCAGCTCGAGCAGCGTGGAGTGGCGCATCGCCCCAGTGAAATGCAGGTGCAGGTGCGCCTTCGGCAGTGTTCGTACGTCCCGCCGCCGCTCAGTCAGCCCGCCACCTCCGTCGCGGCTCGCTCCCGAAGGCTCGCTCTCTGAAGAAGGGCACCTTGTGCCATGAATCCTTGAAGAAGGTGCCCTTCTTCAGCCGCGAGGCTGCACGAAGGTTCCCTTGCTCGAATGCAGGTGGACAAAGGTTCCCCCGCGCGAATGCGGATGCTAGCTGAAGAGCTTCTGCAGGCGGGTGATTCCCTCGACGAGATCAGAGTCGGAGAGCGCGTACGAAAGGCGCAGGTAGCCGGGGGTGCCGAACGCCTCACCCGGCACGACCGCCACCTCGGCCTCATCGAGGATGATCTCTGCCAGCTCAGCAGAGGATGTGGCTGTCCGCCCGTTGATCTCTCGTCCTAGCAGGGCCTTGACGGACGGGTAGGCATAGAACGCGCCGAGTGGCTCGGGGCATGTCACACCGGGAATCTCGTTGAGCATGCTGACGATCATCCGTCGGCGGCGATCGAAGGCGCCGCGCATCTCGGTCGCGGCGGAGAGATCGCCGGAGACCGCAGCGAGGGCGGCTCGCTGCGCCACGTTGGAGACGTTGGACGTCGCGTGCGACTGGAGATTGGTGGCCGCCTTGATCACATCGACGGGGCCGATCATCCAGCCGACCCGCCAGCCGGTCATGGCATAGGTCTTCGCCACCCCATTGAGAACCACGCACCGGTCTACAAGCTCCGGAACCTCCACCGGGATCGACGCGAACCGTGTATCGCCGTACACGAGGTGCTCATAGATCTCGTCGGTAACCACCCAGAGACCGCGCGCGGCAGCCCACCGGCCGATCTCGGCAATCTGCTCCGGCGGGTAGACCGCGCCGGTCGGGTTCGACGGCGAGCAGAACAGCAGAATTTTCGTGCGGTCGGTCACCACGGCGTCGAGGTGATCGACGGTTGCCAGATAGCCCTCCGATTCGCCGGCGAGCACCTCGACCGGCACCCCACCGGCCAGCTTGATCACCTCGGGGTAGGTCGTCCAGTATGGCGCGGGCAGTACGACCTCATCGCCGGGGTCGAGCAAGGTCGCAAATGCCTCGTAGACGGCGTGCTTGCCGCCGTTGGTCACCAGGACCTGCGCCGCGTCCACGGAGAGCCGGGAGTCGCGCAGGGTCTTCACCGCGATCGCCTCACGGAGCTCTGGAAGGCCGGCGGTGGGCGTGTAGTGATGGTTTCGCGGGTCACGGCAGGCCTGCGCGGCCGCCTCGACGATATAGCCGGGCGTCGGGAAGTCCGGTTCGCCCGCGCCGAAGCCGATCACGGGCCGGCCGGCCGCCTTCAACGCCTTCGCCTTGCCGTCGACAGCGAGCGTGGCCGACTCGGTAATCGCGCCGATCCGAGCGGAGATGCGGTTCGCAGCTTGCATAGGGCTAATCTTTGCAGCCGGGCCGGCGAGCTCGCTGCTCAGTTCGCCTCGGGCCGGTCTTCCACGTACACTCGTCGCCTGGTGGTCTGCGTTCGCATGCCCGGCGGGGGCGGCCAGCGTCTGATCATCGTAGGGTCGTAGCTCAATTGGTAGAGTCCCGGTCTCCAAAACCGGTGGTTGGGGGTTCGAGTCCCTCCGGCCCTGCGGCGCACCCGCCGTTCGGCGGATGCGACATACGAAGACCCTGCCCAGCGGCGGTTCGATGGCCGCGGAAGGACACCCCGATCAGGTGAGGATCACGTGACCGACACGCGCGACTCCACCCAGGCGCCACAGCGTCAGCCCCCGCGACCTCCGGCGAGGACGCGCACCGGGCCTGGCCTGTTCTACCGCCAGGTGATCGCGGAGCTCCGCAAGGTGGTACGGCCGACGCGGCGAGAGCTGGTGACCTACACCACCGTGGTCGTCATCTTCGTGGTGATCGTGCTCGCCTACGTCTCCGGCCTGGACTACCTGTTCAGCAAGGGTGTCCTCAAGGTGTTCGGCTGATCGCCTCACGCCGGTTCGTTGACGACCTGAGCTCACCCATCTGACGCAGACGAGCCCGACCGCAGACAAGCCCGACCGCAGACAACCCAAAGCAACAACCCGAACGCAGAGAAGAGAGCAACAACCGTGTCCGAGTCCCTGCACGACGCCGACGAGACCACCGAGCCTGGTCTTGCCTCGGAGCAGGCTGAGCTCGCCCCTGAGGAGTCCGACGCCGGTGAGTCCGACGCCGGTGAGTCCGACGGCAATCAGTCCAGCACTGAGTCCAGTGCCGATGAGCCTGGTGAGGCGGTGGAGGAAACCCCAGGGGACGCCGAAGAGGACGAGCCCGAGCCGGCCGAGCTGACGGAGTTCCGCACGCAGCTGGGATCGGTGCCCGGAGACTGGTTCGTCGTTCACTCCTATGCGGGTTACGAAAACCGGGTCAAGGCCAACCTCGAGAACCGGATCGCGTCCCTCAACATGGAGGATTACATTTTCCAGGTCGAGGTGCCTCAGGAGGAGGTCGTCGAGATCAAGAACGGCCAGCGCAAGAACGTCCGACGCGTGAAGATGCCCGGCTATGTGCTGGTACGGATGGATCTCACCGACGAGTCCTGGTCGGCTGTACGCCATACGCCAGGGGTGACTGGATTCGTCGGCCACAGCCACTCGCCGGTGCCGCTCACCTTCGGCGAGGTCTTCGACGCGCTCGCGCCCCAGGTGCAGCGCAAGGAGAAGGGTGCGCCGGCGCAGGTCAAGGTGCTCGACTTCGAAGTGGGTGACTCGGTCACCGTCATCGACGGGCCGTTCGCGACGCTGCAGGCCACGATCCACGAGATCAACCCCGACGCGCAGAAGGTCAAGGGCCTGGTCGAGATCTTCGGGCGGGAGACGCCGGTTGAGCTCTCGTTCCAGCAAATCCAGAAGAACTAATCCAGGAAGAATCGCTCATGCCACCGAAGAAAAAGATCGCAGCGGTCATCAAGCTGCAGATCCAGGCCGGCCAGGCCACTCCGGCGCCGCCCGTCGGCCCGGCGCTCGGCCAGCACGGCGTCAACATCATGGAATTCTGCAGGGCCTACAACGCGGCCACGGAGTCGCAGCGGGGGAACGTGATTCCGGTGGAGATCACGGTCTATGAGGACCGTTCCTTCACCTTCGTCACTAAGACGCCCCCCGCGGCGAAGCTCCTGCTTAAGGCCGCCGGCATCGAAAAGGGGAGCGGGGAGCCGCACAAGACCAAGGTCGCCAAGCTCAGCCGCGCGCAGGTCCGTGAGATCGCCCAGACCAAAATGGTCGACCTGAACGCCAACGACTTGGACGCAGCCGAGAAGATCATCGCCGGCACGGCCCGCCAGATGGGCATCACGATCGAGTAGGACCAGCTCCCCGAGATACACAGGTGAGGCAGCGCGGCTCACGTCACGCAACGCCTCAGTGGGAGGGCCAAGCGCTGGCCCCGACCACGAACTCCCCACCACGAACTCCACACGAGGGAGAAGCACCATGAAGCGCAGCAAGGCATATCGCAAGGCGGCCGACGACATTGACCACGCCGAGCTCTACTCGCCGCTGGAGGCAGTGCGGCTGGCGAAGGAGACGTCGACGGTGAAATTCGACGCGACCGTCGAGGTCGCAATGCGGCTCGGCGTCGACCCACGCAAGGCCGACCAGATGGTCAGAGGCACCGTCAATCTCCCACATGGCACCGGCAAGACTGCGCGGGTCGCGGTCTTCGCCGCCGGTGAGCGGGCGGACCAGGCACAGGCCGCGGGTGCCGACTTTGTCGGCGCGGACGACCTGATCGAGCGGGTCCAAGGCGGTTTCCTCGACTTCGACGCCGCGGTCGCGACGCCCGATCTCATGGGCAAGGTCGGCCGGCTTGGACGCGTACTTGGTCCGCGTGGGCTCATGCCGAACCCGAAGACCGGTACCGTCACGAACGACGTGGCGAAGGCGGTTTCAGAGATCAAGGGCGGCAAGATCGAGTTTCGGGTGGACCGGCACGCGAACCTGCACTTCATCATCGGCAAGACATCCTTCAGCGAGCAGGCTCTCGTCGAGAACTACTCCGCGGCGCTGGACGAGGTCCTTCGGCTCAAGCCGTCAGCCGCTAAGGGTCGTTACCTGAGGAAGGCGACTCTGACCACGACGATGGGGCCAGGCATCCCGGTCGACCCGAACAGGACCCGCAACCTCCTCGCCGAAGAGGCGGCAAGCGCGAGCTAAACCCGTCCTGGCAGGGGAGAGGGACGCGGGAGGTAGACCCGGAAATCCGGCTCGGAAGGAACGGTGCGGCATCTCCGGCGCATCAGTAAGTGCGTAGGATCGGTGACGACGCCCGGTGCCACCGCCAGGGTCCGGTGCCGGATGTTCGATCCGATGGCGTGTTGGCGAATCGATAGGGGAAGCCCGTGCGTATCCTGCGCTCCCTGCGCCCTGCGGCGATCGCGGGCGCGGCGGCTCTCGCGCTCGTTCTCACCGCATGCGGCGGTGGCGACGACAACGGCAACGCAAGCGGTGGCACCACCACGCTGACCGCCCAGGAGGCCATGGCCAAGGTCGGGCAGCAGCTCGACGACATGAAGTCCTGGTCATTCACGGTCGACATGAAGAGCAGCGGTGACACGGCGCTCAACATGAAGGGCACCGGCCAATACCAGCGCGAGCCCGCGCTCGCCATGCAGCTCAAGCTCGACACCCTCGAAGCGGCTGGGCAGTCGTTGAGCGGCGCGGAGGTACTCCTCGTCGACAACACGGTCTACCTGCATCTCGGTGAGCTGTCCTCCGCGCTGGGCGGAAAGCACTGGATCAAGGTCGGCGGCAACGCGATGGGCATGGGCCAGCTCCTCGACCAGCTCGCCTCGATCGACCCCAGCACTCAGATGCGGGCATTCGTATCCTCCGGCAACGCCACAGAGGCGGGGACAGAGGAGATCGACGGGGTCAAGACCACCAAGTACTCCGCCACGCTCAAGCCCGAGCAGCTCCCCAATCTCTCCTCGCTGGACAAATCCCAGCGCGAGGCGCTGAAGAAGACCTATGACGAGCTGGGCATCAAGGAGGTCAACTACACGGTGTGGGTCGACAGCCAGGACCAGCCTCGCAAGATCGTCGTCCTCACCCCATCCTCCTCCGGCGACGTAACCGTCACGATGAACATCGCCGACATCAACAAGCCCGTCGACTTGTCCGCGCCGCCCGCCGATCAGGTCGCCGACTTCCCCGGCAGCTAGTGGTCGCGCCCGTGCCTCCTACGCGGCGTCTGACCGGCCCGGCCGGCGCCTCGCCACGTTGTCATCCTCGCCGCTAGCGGCCTCCTGCGCCTTGCGATGCATCCGGCCCGACTCCGCCCTACACCGCGGACTTACGCGCGCGACCACTAATGCTTCGTCAGCAGGTCCGCCTCTGGCACGCCGATCACGCCGATTTGCTGCGGCGCGGGTCCTCACGTACCGTGGCACCTGCCAGAGATCGCCGGTCGTCGCTCCACCAGGAGCGACCGAAGGTTCCGGAAGCGGACGGCCAGCGTAGGCGCGGAAGTTGCCGGTCGTGCTGTTGCGGCCGTTCGATCGCCCCGTGCCTTCGCCGGGGCGTTTCGCTTGTGCGGGCCAACCGGGCACCCGAACTCCTGGACCCAGCTGAGGCAAGGCGGCTCGGCGACTACGGCTCAGCGAACGCGGCTGCCCGAACAGAGGTAACGAGCACAGCGAGACCGATACACAGCAAACCGAGGCTAAGCCCAGCTCGCAGCCGGGCTGAGCCGGAACGATCGACAACCTCGGCCCAGTGGGTCGACGTCTGCGGGCGGTGGCGGTGCCATTGACTCCGCAGGGCGCGGAAAGGCGCAGGAAGGAGGCCCATGGCGCGGCCTGACAAGGCAGCCGCCGTTGCCGAGATTGCGGATGAGTTCCGCGCCTCGAATGCGGCCGTGCTGACCGAATACCGCGGTCTCAGCGTCGCCGAGCTCCAGGAGCTGCGGCGCTCGCTCGGCGAGTCCGCCAAATACGCCGTGGTGAAGAACACGCTGACCAAACTCGCCGCGAAGGAGGCGGGCGTCGAGCAGCTGACCGAACTGCTGGTCGGACCGTCCGCGATCGCCTTCGTCAAGGGCGACCCGGTCGAGGCGGCCAAGGGTCTGCGCGACTTCGCCAGGGCACACCCGTTCCTCGTCATCAAGGGTGGCGTGCTCGACGGCAAGCCGCTGAGCGCTGAGGAGATCAGGAAGCTCGCCGACCTTGAGTCGCGCGAGGTGCTCCTCGCGAAGCTCGCCGGCGCGATGAAGGCCGGACCGCAGCAAGCGGCCTCGCTCTTCGTGGCTCCGCTATCTCAGATGGCCCGCCTGATCGAGGCGCTGCGCCAGAAGGTGGGACAGGAGGGCGCCGCCGGCACAACCGACACCACCGACGACACCGCCGGCACAGCCGACGCCACGGGCGACACGGAGAGCTCCGAGAACACTGGCGGCACGGAAACCACTGCCAGCACCGCAAGCACTGACAGCACCGCAAGCCCCGACAGCACAACCGCAAGCACTGACAGCACCGCAAGCCCCGACAGCACCGCAAGCCCCGACAGCACCAAGGCCGAAGCGGCGACCTCCACCCCAGACACCGAAACCAGCGGGTCCCCCGAGGCCTAACCCGACTACCTAAACCACAGCAGATCGCACGTCCGGCGCTATCGCCGGCCTGTAAGGAAGGAACCGCCGATCATGGCGAAGCTCAGCACCGACGACCTGCTTGACGCGTTCAAGGAGATGTCGCTCATCGAGCTCTCCGAGTTCGTCAAGCAGTTCGAGGACACCTTCGGTGTCACCGCCGCGGCCCCGGTCGCAGTCGCGACCGCGCCGGGTGCCGCCGCGCCGGGCGTCCCCGCCGAGCCCGAGGAGGAGCAGGACGAGTTCGACGTCGTCCTCGATGCAGTGGGCGAGAAGAAGATCCAGGTCATCAAGGAGGTTCGTACTCTCACGAGCCTCGGCCTGAAGGAGGCGAAGGACCTGGTGGAGAGCACCCCGAAGGCAGTGCTTGAAAAGGTCAACAAGGAGGCTGCGGAGAAGGCCAAGGCTGCTCTCGAGGGCGCCGGCGCCACCGTGACCGTCAAGTAGCAGAACGGCTCCACGTCCCAGCGCCTGTGCCGGATGCGGCCCCCCACGGGAGGCGGCCATCCCCCCGGGATGGCCGCCTCCCGCATTGGCCTTCCACCGCTCTCCGAGATTTGAGAGGCTCGCTGAGCGTTCGGCGAGGGGCGTTAGTGTGGCGAGTCAAACGAGGTTCGGGCGGGTGGTTCGACGCTGATGGCTAGCGAAGGTACCGCGAGGTCGGCACGCGCCAGCCTCGGGGCCTCCTTCTGGCGGCTGTGGTCCGCCGACACCATCTCCTCCTACGGCGACGGCATCTCCTTCGCCGCTTTCCCCCTCCTCGCGACCACGATCACCACCGATCCGCGGCAGATCGCGCTGGTCAGCGTCGGCGAATACCTGCCGTGGGTGCTCTTCGGCCTGCTGGCCGGCGTCTTCGTCGACCGGGTCGACCGGCGCCGGACGATGTGGGTCGTAGACGTTGCCCGTACGGCCGTTCTTGTGGTGTTCGCCCTCGCCATCGTGGCCGGCGCCAATACCGTCCTGCTGCTCGCTTTCGTTGCGTTCCTGCTCAGCTCGGGTGGGTTGCTCAGGGACAACGCGGCGAGCGCGATCCTGCCCTCGGTGGTGGCTACCGATCGGCTCGAACGGGCTAACTCCTGGCTCCAAGGCAGCGTGTTGCTGGGGAATTCGATGATCGGCCCGCCACTGGGTGCGGTTCTCTTCAGTCTTGGACATGCACTGCCGTTCGCGGTGGACGGCCTGACCTTCCTCGCCGCGGCCGGCCTGGTCCTGTCCATGCGAACGCGGACCGTTGCCGTCCCCGCCGGGGCGCCTCGCCGATCGGTCGGCGCGGATCTGCGGGAAGGCCTGGCTTGGTTGAGAAACCACGCATTGCTGCGAACGCTCTGCATGCTGCTGCTCGTCTTCAACGGCGCCGGGGCCGCGGCGCTTGCCGTTCTGGTGCTTTACGCGAAGACCACCCTCGGCCTCGGTCCCATCGGCTACGGGCTCCTCATATCGACCTATGCGGTCGGCGGCGTGCTCGGGGCAACCGCCGCGTCGCTGGCTCGGCGGTCCCTGGGGCCGTACCCCGCGATCGTGGCGGCTGTGCTCACGTCCTTCGTCGGCTTGCTCGTGATGGGTCTGACGGTGAGGCCGGTGGTCGCCGCGCTCGGCGTGATAGCCGTCGGCACCGGCTCGACGCTGTGGAACGTCCTCACCGTCTCGTTGCGGCAGCGCTTGGTGCCCGATCAACTCTTGGGCCGGGTCACCGCTGCCTATCGCGTGGTCGGTTTCGCCGCGATGCCAGTTGGGGCTGT
This sequence comes from Actinomycetes bacterium, assembly GCA_036001885.1. GTDB lineage: Bacteria > Actinomycetota > Actinomycetes > JAKEEW01 > JAKEEW01 > DASYTV01. The sequence goes on along the minus strand of DASYTV010000410.1, from coordinate 330 downwards.
CATCGGAGGAGTCGTGGCGCACCGATGGGGTCTTCGTGCGCCATTCCTCTTGGGCGCGGCCTCGCTCGGCCTGGCGGCCGTAGCCCTGCTGCCGGTCGTTCGTCGCGCCGTCGTGCAAACGGCCGAGGGATGACGCTCGACCGGCGGTCGTATGCCGCCAGCCGTGGCAGGAAGGCGCAGGTCCGCTCGGTGTCCGGGCGGTCGTCAGGTGATCTCCACACCCGGTTGGGACGAGTTCCCGGGCCGTTTTTGCGGGGTAAAGCGCCTGTAAGTCTTGACGTTTGGCGTCTCGCGAGACATGCTGCCGACACGCTGTGCGAACGCGTGAGG
>DASYTV010000409.1:0-5987 GCA_036001885.1 Actinomycetes bacterium | reverse complement strand
AGCTCTCGGGCGAACAGCACCCGAGTGTCGGCCTCGCGGTGCGATACGCGCAGCCGCGCGGAGATCTCCATCCCCACCGCGGACACCGGATCGATCCCATCCCGGAAACTCGACAACCCGGCGAACAGCGGACGCGCCACCAACTGCGCCAGCGCCCGGGCCTGCTCCGCCGCCACCCACCCGGCCAGCCGCTCCCACCCGGCCACCGCCTCCACCAGGTCATACTCAGACAACCCAGACAGATCAATCGCGGTCAGCACCGAGGCCAGCATCACGCCCGGAGCGAGGCCCGCCCACTCAGGGGCGTGGGCCCCACCCTCGCGGGCATGAGGAGCACGGTCACCATGCTCCGAGCGAGCCAGAAGCTCGCTGTCGGTGATCTCGTCCACCGGCGGTGGCCCCGCCGCCACCCGCTCGGTCAGATCCGGAGGCGCCAGGAACTCGGCCGGCACCGGCACCAGGCCAGTCCGCTCCCAATCCGCCACACACGCCTCCGGCTCGAACATGCGTTCGAGTCTAGAGCCCCGCACCGACAAACCCGTTCCGACACGCAGCGCGATTCCAGCGCGGACCGCGAGCGGCGCTTTCCTACTTCGACGCCTACTCGCTGAGGTCACGCAACCGACCGGTTCCAGACCAAGAAATACCGGTTCGAGACTTGATCGCCGAGGGATGGCTGGGGTTGGAGACTTACGCGGACCGCAAACCGCTATGGCCGTGGGCCGGCGATGCGTACACTGATCTGGCGCGTCCGCGACCCTCGCGATCTCGGAAGGGGGTGGGTCTCATGGCCGTCTTTGTCTTCTGCCTGCCTTCGCCCACCCGTCTTGCTTCCTGGGCTGCAGCCGCCTGATCTCGCTGGACCTGTCGGGACGCGCACTCGGCGCGTCAACCTGGATCCGCGCGATCGCGGCGGACGGCCGCTGATCCGAAGGGTTCACACCAACCTTGTCTTCCATGATTGATCTGTTGTCCCTTGGCTGGGACGACGGCTTTGCCGCGTCATACGGCCCGTACGATGCGCCACACAACACACCGGCGCGGGTCACTCGCGTCGACCGTGGTCAGGTCGAGGCGGCCCGGTCGGCAGGTCCGGTCCGCGCCGTCATCCCCAAACGTTTGCTCGGCGCCGCCGCCGATGATCCGACGCAGTACCCGTGCACGGGAGACTGGGTCGTCCTTGCAAATGCGCCAGCCGGTGGCAGTCGTCCGAATGGCGGTGGTCCAGTCCGGGCAACCGAGACGATCCCCGACGTCGATGGAACCAGCACTGCGGACCCGGTCCGGCTCATCGTGGAGGCGGTGCTGCCGCGGCGTACGGCGTTCGTCCGTGCAGGGGTGGCCAAGGGCGTTGCCCTCGGCCAGGTGCTCGCCGCGAACGTCGACGTCGCGCTGATCGTTGAAGGTCTCTGGCCTGAGCCTGACTTCGGCCGCATCGAGCGGCTGCTTGCGCTTGCGTGGGAAAGCGGCGCTCAACCGGCGGTCGTCCTCACCAAGGCTGACTTGGCGGCCGACGCGGATCAGCTGCGGGACGACGTCGATGCCACCGCTCCCGGAGTCGATGTCTATGCGATCTCCGCCACGACCGGCGCTGGCATGACGGCGCTCGCGCCGTACGTCATGCCCGGGCGCACGATCGCGCTGCTTGGCCGTTCAGGCGCCGGAAAGTCCACGCTGGTCAACGCGCTGGCGGGTGCGGACGTCATGGCTACCCGGGCGGCGCGCAGCGACCACAAGGGCAGGCACACCACGGTCCACCGAGAGCTCGTCATACTGCCGTCGGGCGGCATGATCATCGATACTCCCGGGCTGCGATCGATTGGTCTATGGGAAGCCGAGGCCGGTCTCGATCTGGTCTTTGCTGATATCGACGAGCTGTCACAAAGGTGCCGGTTTAGTGACTGCGGACATGTCAGCGAGCCCGATTGCGCGGTTCTGGCAGCGATCGAGGACGGCACGCTGCCGGTCCGGCGACTGGAGAGCTGGCGCAAGCTTCAGCGGGAGGCCGCGTGGATCGCCGCGCGGTCGGATGCCCGACTGAGGCAGCAGCGGGTCGCCGCGTGGAAGAGGATCCACCGCGATATTCGCCGAAGTGGCCAGGTACGGCGCTAGGGGCTGCTACCAACGGCCTGACCACTGGACGCGAGGGTGCAGGCGGTCCGGCTGTCAGTGATCATGACCGGAAAGCGGAACATGCCGTACCGTGCTCGGGTGCGCGTCCGGGTCAACGCCGTCATCGGGACCGTCGCGGTCGCACTTGCTGTCCTCGCGGCCGTCTTCCTGGTCATCGTGTCGGGGGAGGACAAGGAGCAGGATCGAGCGACGGCTGCAGCCTCCGCCTTCATCACTGGCTGGGTGGCGGGAGACTTCGCCCGCGCGGGCGTTGCGACCAACGCGCCGGCGGATGCCGAGGCAGCCCTGAATGAGGCCGCGGACCGGCTGTCCGTCACCGCGACGCACATTGGCCGGCCACTTGTCTCGCTGGACGACGACAAGAGGACGGCGACGGCACGTTTCCCAGTACGGAACACCCTGGCCGGCCTTGGAGACTGGGACTACGAGACGGCAGCGCTGCTGGAGAAGGCAGCTGACGGCGGCTGGAAGGTGACCTGGTCCCCTCGAGTCATCCATCCGCAGCTAACCGCGCAAACCCGGCTGGGCAGGGTACGGGAAGCTCCTGAGCGGGCGCCGATCCTGGACCGGGACGGCAAGCCGCTCGTCACCGAAAGGCCAGTGATCACATTCGGCATCTGGCCCAGCAAGCTCACCGATCCGGACCGCGCCTACGAGGCGATCGGTAAGAACCTCGATGTCGACCTGGCTGCGCTGCGCTCACGTGTTGCCAAGACGCAGAAGGATCAGTTTGTCGAGATCATTACGCTGCGAGAGTCCGAGGCCAGCCAGGCCGCGGCGGCGCTCGACGGCATCCCCGGGGTAGTCCAACGAGAGGGAACCCGCCCGCTCGCACCCACCAGGGAATTCGCACGCGCGGTCCTCGGCACCGTTGCCCCGGCCACCGCGGAGACGCTGAAGAACGCCGGCCCGACGGCCTCGCCCGCGGATCTCGTCGGCTCATCCGGACTGCAGGCGGCTCACCAGAGGCGCCTCGCCGGCACACCCGCGGGGAAGGTCCTGCTCGTCGACAGGAAGACCGGCGACGCGGTTGCGACGCTGCACGACTTCACCGGTGAGCCCGGGAAGCCACTCACGACGACCTTGGACCTGACCGTGCAAAAGGCGGCCGAGGCGGCGCTGTCCCCGGTGGGGAAGCCGGCTGCGCTAGTAGCGGTGCAGGTGTCGACCGGGCAGATCCTGGCCGTGGCAAACGGGCCTGGGGCACAGGGTCAGAATCTCGCGTTCGACGGGCGTTATCCGCCGGGATCGACTTTCAAGGTGGTAACCACCGCAGCGCTGCTTGACGCTGGCGTTTCCCCAAACGATCCGGTGAAGTGTCCGGCGACCGTTACCGTGCAAGGCAAGGACTTCGAGAACCAGGACACCTTCGCACTCGGGACGGTGCCCTTCCGCACGGATTTCGCCCAATCCTGTAACACCGCTTTCGTTGGGCTCCGTGAGCGGCTATCCGGCGACGCCCTGCCGAAGGCCGCGGCCCAATTCGGGCTCGGTGGCAGGTGGCAGGTCGGCCTGGCCGCCTTCAGCGGCTCGGTGCCGGAACCGGCCGGCGACGTCGAGAAGGCGGCCGAGATGATCGGCCAGGGCAAGGTGTTGATAAGTCCACTCGCGATGGCCAGCGTGGCGGCGACGGTGGCGGCGGGGGAGTTCCACCAGCCCTACCTGCTCGACGACGCCGCTCTCCTGCCCGATTCCGCGCGGTTCAGGCCGACGACACCGGTGTCGGCGGCGATCACCAAGGAGCTGCGCTCGCTCATGCGTGAGGTCGTCGAACGGGGATCGGGCCGCGCGCTGCGCGATCTCCCAGGAGATCCGGGTGCCAAGACCGGCACTGCGGAATTCGGCAGGGACCGGCCGCCGCAGACCCATGCGTGGATGATCGGCTTCCGAGGCGATATCGCCTTCGCGGTGTTGCTCCAGAGCGGCGGGACTGGCGGAAAGAACGCAGGACCGGTCGCGGCTCGCTTCCTGGACTCGCTTCCTGCATCCTGAGACCTCGTTGACCCCTACAACCTGATCAACTTGGCGTCTGGGATGACGATGCGCCGCACGCCCGTGCCGAAATCCACGACGACGGCGGCGTCGCCCTCGGTGGCGACGACAGTACCCAGCCCGAACCGGTCATGGCTGACGCGGTCGTCGATGGAGAAGCGCGGAGCAGGTGGCGCGATGGTTGGCGCGACGTTGAATGGGCTTCCTGGAATGACACGACGGGTCGCTGCTTGACGGGGGCTCATACCTTCAGTGTCGCCCTTTGGGCGTGACATCGCGACCAAATCCAACGAGAAGCCCCCGGCGCGTCACTAAGACGTGTTACGCCGGAGGGCCTGCGGCGAGCCTGCCGGAGCCGTCACAGACGTTGCAGGGCTGGGGATTTCCAGCCGTGACCATATGAGGATCCCCGTCGTCGGTCGTGATCACCGCCGCGATCGGGGCGAGCCGGGTTCCGCGCCCCTTGCACTCCGGGCAGAGAAGCTTCGGCAACGGCGCCACCTCGTCAGGTCGGCTCTCGGTCACGAGCCACACGGTACCCGCCGACCGAATCGGAACCCGTCCCCCGTGGCTGAAGCGATCGCGTCTCGACATCATGCCGGCGAACGCATGTCGGAGGAGTTCACAGATTCCGCATGGATGGCTTAGCCGCGCGTGGCACCCAGAACCCAGCCGGTTCCTTCGCACGTCGGGCAGCGCTTTGCATAGTCACCTGGAGTGCTCGACGCGCCCTTCCCCCGGATGTCCACTACGCCGGCACCGTTGCACTGGCCGCAGACCTGCCGAATCGCCTGCGGTTGTTCGTCGCTCTCCATCGTGCCGCCCCTGGTGTTGCATGCACACCGATGTAGTCGACGGTACCCGATCTTGGGCGCGCAGGGATCATCTGACCGCTTCAGAGTCGGATCACATGTCGTCAGGCTCCGCCGGCGCCGTCGCGGACCCGGAGCCAACGCTGGTGCATCAGGGGGGTGTCGGTCGCCTAGACGTCGTCCACGGGATCAGGAAGAACCTCGAGATGTGAGGGGTCAGCCGTGACCCGGACTGTCGCCGGGCCGACGAGCTCGGCCTCGATCCGCCAGCGACCAGTGGGCGGAAGGACAGTCGCCGCCTCCGGGGGCAACAGCGCGGTGAGCTGCCGACCTGCTGCGTCGCCGAGAACCGGCGCCGACCCGGGGACCTGTTTCACCTCCTCGACATAGATCGTGGACAGGGCCCAGCCGTCCGCCGGGCCCGGCAGACGATCGCCGATCGGATAACAGATCAGTTCGACGCGGTTGTGTGGCGCGCTAACCAAGGATGCCCGTCCGTTCGGTCACACCTGCCCCTTCCGTTACCGGCGCGCCGCTTGGTCAAGCCACTCGCCGTCCCGAGATCAGCCACGGGAACGATAGTCATGCCATGGGCAGGGTTTCTGAATCGCCGCCCTGGAGCCGGCTAACCGCTGCCTCGACCGCGGCGACCCGGGCATCGAGCTTCCGCAGCTGCTCGGCCACATCGTCGAGGTCGGACGGTGGCTGGACAGCGGATTGGACGCCGAGCCGTACTGTCATCGAGGCCGACGCCTCGGGGATCTCGGTGATCGAGACGGAGGTGGCGGCACCGGCATAGGACTTGCTGCTCGGGCCGGAGGTGTCGGTGAAGGTGACATTGTGTGCGGACCCCGGGAAGGGATCCCCGGTGTCGCCCTGGTTCGCGTTGCCCTCCATGTCCTTGCGACCGTCGGCCTGGACCAGGGCGACCTTGTAATGCCGTTCGTCCCGGTTGGTGGATACGGCATCGTCGATGTGCCACACGAGCAGCCCGTCGCCGGGCAGCGAGGCGTCGTAGCCGTCGCGCTGGCGGTTCTCCATGAGGAAGTA
>DASYTV010000408.1:0-9681 GCA_036001885.1 Actinomycetes bacterium | reverse complement strand
CGCCTGGTGTCAGAGCGGCGTGCCCCTGGCCGACGCGCACCTCGATGCGTTTGGCGTGTACTTCCTCCGCCTTGGGTACCAGGATTTGCAGCACGCCGTCCTGGGCCGAGGCTTCGATCGCGTCCGCCATGACATGGCTGGGCAGGGTGATGGAGCGGAGGAAGGGGCCGTAGCTGCGCTCGACCCGATGGACCTTTTCCCCGGATGAGTCGTGCGCGAAGCGCCGCTCGCCCTGGATCGTCAGCAGGCCGTCCTGGAATGTGATCTCAAGGTCGTCGATCCCGACGCCTGGGAGCTCGACCGCCACTAGGTAGGCGTCCTTGCGTTCGGAGATGTCCACCGCCGGCGCCCAGGTCGGGGTGCTCATGCCGCGGTCATCCTGCGGGCCGAGCTGACTGAGCCTCTGGGCGCGCAGCCTGTTCATTCGCAGCAGCTCGTCCTGCGCAGCACGCAGGTCTTCGAACAGGTCCCAGCTGGTCATGATGGTCATGTCGTCCTCCCTTGCATCTGGCCGGACCCGCGGCCCGGCGGCCCGGCAAGAAAACGGCAAAGTGAACGACATTCGCTTCCGGGGTACGTTGTTCACTGTATCGTGAACGTAGTTCACCGTCAACGACAACGTCCGGAGGCAAACGTGACGCAGCGACGACAGCCAGCCGCTGACGATGCGGGCTCGCACCCGCTCTGGTTCAACACTCCAGCCGGCGAAGAAAACCGCCGCCGCCGCCGCACGCTGACCCGCGAGCGCGTCGTTGCCGAGGCCCTGACAGTCATCGGTGCGGACGGCGTCGACACGCTGAGCATGCGCGCCCTCGCCACACGTCTGGGAGTCGTTCCCGCGGCGCTATACCGCCACGTGCGTAACAAGGAGCAACTCCACGACCTCGTCCTCGACGGGATGCTGGCCGAGGTCGACTGCGACGTCGATCACGCCCTCGCCTGGACCGAACGGGTCAAGGTGCTCGCCCACCGGCTGCGGACGGTCCTCGAGAACCATCCCGGCATCGCCGGTCTCCTCAAGACCCGCGACCCCCTCGGACCTCACTCACTCGCACTGGCCGAGGCGTTCCTGGCATCGCTGCACGCGGCCGGCCTACCCGAACGGGAGACCGGCCTGGCGTTCTTCCTGATCTACGACTACACCCTTGGATTCGCGCTCAGCACCCCCACCTCCGTCAACGAGCAACGCGTCCAGGACACCGCGACCAGAACCAAGCTCCACGCGTTCCTTCGGTCATTGCCGGCCGACCGTTTCCCCACGCTGGTCGCCCACGGCGAACACGTCTGGGTCGACAACCGCGACGAACGGTTCACGGCCGGCATCGGCACCCTCGTCGGGGGGCTCGAGGCGGCGCGACGCCCACGTCGACGCCGCGGCGGCCGGTAACCGCAGCACTAACAGGACCGGGCGGCAACACAACCAACCCACCCTGACTGCCGGCTCGGACTGTCAGAAGCTTTGTGTGAGCGTTGAGCGGCTGCGCGCCAACCTGCTCACCACCTCGGACGGGACAACTGCCGGGAAGGCATTCACCGCGCTGTTGTTCACCGAGCAGCTGGAGCTTCTCAACAGCCAGGTGGACTACGTCCGGCACGGCACCGCGACCCTGTTCGCCGCGTTGGAGGTAGCGATCGGGAAGGTCACCGACGCCTGCTTCGGTCGGCACCGCCACCAGGAGCTCCCGGCCTTCCTCAAGCTGGTCGCGAAGACCTATCCAGCGTGACTCGGGCGCGTCCTCACGCCCTGGCGCGCTGGCGGCGGCGATCTTCGACCGTTCAACGGCGACCCGTGCCGCACCCCACCCGCGACTCACGTCACCAGCCGCAACGAAGCCGACGGCCCGCGCGCGGACTCCCACTCAGCGCTGTCCACGGGTGGCCGGGCGCGACAACTATCGGCTGACAACCAAGTGGCCGGGTCGAGCCCCGCGACCAACCGTGCATTGATTGAGTCGGCCCTCGATTTCGCGGCGGACAAGAGATGTCGGCGCGACGATGCCTTCGGCGAGGAGGTTCCCGGGAGGGCTGATGATGGCTTCGAGCTCGATGGGCTGGTGCGCCGTTTGGTGATCCGCGGCCGGGCTGGGTGGGCGGCGTACGCTGCGTGCATGGGCCAAACCAAAGTACCTGCTCGCACGATCCCAGCCGACGCTTCGACCGCGCGGCCGGCCGGCTCCTCTGGAGCGACATCGGTGGCGGAGGTTGTCAGCCCAATGTCGCAGCAGGAAGTCGGGCGTCAGGGAGCCGCCGGGGCGGGCGCGCAGAAGGTGGTTGCGCACCCGAGTCTGGAGGAGCGGCAAACGAAGGGGCGGGTGGCGCGGGCGGAGACCCCGCATGCCGGCCTGTCCGTTTGGGAGCCGGCGGCGGACCGGGCTGACCCGGTGGCGCTGCTGACGGGTCAGGAGACCTCGCGGGTGCAGGAACTGGTTCCGGTGCGGCACACGCGGATGGCGGTCAGCGCCTTCACCTTCTACCGGGGCGCGGCGCTGGTGATGGCCGCAGACCTTGCGGGCTTCCCCCGCAGCGGCCTGGACGTGCAGCTGTGCGGGGATGCGCATCTGTCCAACTTCGGCCTGTTTGCCGCCCCGGACCGCTCGGTGATCTTCGACGTCAACGACTTCGACGAGACCAATCCCGGCCCATTCGAGTGGGACGTCAAGCGCCTGGCCACCTCCTTCGTGCTGGCCGCGCGGGACAACGGGCTGTCAGCCAAGGCCGGCCGGGCCGCCGCCGAGGCCGCCGCCGGCGCCTACCGCCAGTCCATGGCGGCCTACGCCGGGAAACCGGAGATCGAGATCTGGTACGACCGCATCGATGCGGCCCGGCTGGTCGGCGCCGTGCGGGACCTCCCGAGCGGCAAAGGGAAGTCCGAGGCCAAGAAGAAAGCGAAAGCGGAGGCGACCATCCAAGGGGCCGCTGCGAAGGCCCGACTGCGCGACGCCTGGTCGGCGATCGAGAAGATCACGGAAGTCGTGGACGGGCGGCGGCGCTTCCGCGACCAGCCCCCGCTGCTGACCCGGTTGGACATCGCCCCGGACGCCGCCGCTCAGCTCAACGCGCTCTTCCGGGAGTACCGCGCGACGCTGCAGGACGACCGGCAGGAACTGCTCAAGCGCTACGAGATCATCGACATGGGCCACAAGGTCGTCGGGGTGGGCAGTGTCGGCCTGCTGGCGTTCGTGCTGCTGCTACGCGGTCGCGACGAGAACGACCTGATGGTGCTCCAGGTCAAGCAGGCGCAGGCCTCGGTGCTGGAGGGCTACACCCGCAAGTCGGTGTTCACCAAGCACGGTCATCGGGTTGTCACCGGGCAGCGGTTGATGCAGGCGGCCAGTGACTCGTTCCTCGGCTGGATCGATGGACCCGCCGGCCGCAGTTTCTACGTGCGCCAGCTGCGGGACATGAAGTGGTCACCGGATCCTGCCTCGCTCAGCGAGAAGCGGATCGGCGCCTACGCGGTGCTGTGCGGGCACACCCTGGGCCGCGCGCATGCCCGCTCCGGTGATGCGATCGCGATCTCGGCCTATCTGGGGACGGGGAAGTCCTTCGACAAGGCGGTCAGCGTGTTCGCAGAGTCCTACGCCGACCAGACGGAGCAGGACTTCGCCGCGTTCACCGGCGCCATCGCCGACGGACGGCTCGGCGCCCACGAAGACGCCGGCGGGGCCGAGGGCATCCGCGCGACCCAGGCGCTCAACGCGGGCCCGGCCAAACGAAAGCGCACCGCCAAGCGAACGACATGAGTCCTTGTGTCCACAGGTACCAAGAACCCTGGCGAGATCGAGCACCCGAGCCACGTCAAGCGCCGGGAAGCCGCTGCGGAACTCAGGTGGATAGTGAGCCTGGACGGCAAGATTAGCTCTGAACAGAGTCACCCCTTGATCTCTGCCGCGGCTGCCAGCGGTCTTGTCACCAATCAGGCACACGAAGAACGCGGCTAGCGAGCCGCAGCCGGATCAGGCAACATCGAAAGTGTGGACTGCCCGGGCGGATCGCGCCGTCCTGGGCATTGAGAAGGACGGGGCATATGACCAGCGAGAGATCTGATCCGCCCGCGGCGAGCCTGGACAAGGCCGAGGAGCTGGTTGCAGCCGAGGCGGGGCGCTTCGCGCAGGCCCTGGAGGATTTCGACAACCCGTCTCAGGAGTGGCGCCGGCTTGTCTCCGAGCTGCTCGGCACCTTTTTCCTGGTGCTGGTGGCCGCAGGCGGCGGGATGATGGGGCAGGCGTTCCCCAACACGATCAGCCGCACGGCCGCGGTGGTGGCGCCGGGCCTGATGGTGCTGGCGATCATCCTGTTCATGGGCAAGGTGTCCGGCGCGCACCTTAACCCGGCAGTCAGCATCGCGTTCTCGCTGCGCGGGGATTTCCCCTGGCGGCGCGTCCCCGGCTACATCGTGGTTCAGCTGGCCGGCGCGGCGCTCGCCGCCTGGTTCCTGCAGGCCGTCGTCAATGTCTCCGCCACCTACGGCTCGAACTACCCGGCGGCGGAGTACTCCACCGGCGACGCGGTCCTGATGGAGACCGTGCTCACCGTCGGTCTGGTCAGCGTCATCCTCGGCACCGCGTCGGGTGCCCAGAACCTTGGGGTCATCGGGGCCATCGGCGTGGGCGCCTACATTGCGTTGGCGGGCCTGTGGGGTAGTCCGATATCGGGGGCGTCGATGAACCCGGCCCGCACCTTCGGACCGGATGCGGTCGGCGCCGACTTCGGCTCGTACTGGGTGTACGTGGTTGGCCCGTTGGTCGGCGCCACGCTAGCCGTCGGCATCGCGTACGTGCTCAGAGGCCGCGGCGGTGGCCTGGCCGGCTCGGGCGCCGCGCAGGGCGCCCTGTTCACCGAAGCGCAGCGTCCCGACCAGCACTGAGGGACAGCGCGCTCCGCGCTTCATGCGGAACTCGGGGGTGGCGTGAGGGGGCCGGCCGACCTGCAGGTCGGCCGGCCCCGTTCGGAGCTGCTTAGCTCCGGCGAATGTCTACGGTGTCGAGCACCTGTCGCTCGGGCTCGCTCATCGGTGTCGTGCCACTGTCGCTGAGCACGCGCCGGGTGGCCGGGCTAATGCGATCCAGGAATGCCTGGTCGCAGAGCTCCTTTGACTCCCAGACGTCGAAGTAGTGCAGCTTGCCGTCGGTGGTCTTCGACGCGACGTGCACGATCAGACCCTTCATCGGCTCCCTGCCGACCTTTGTGGCGATCTTGCCATACACCTCTGCGCTGATAGGTACGTCCTGAGTGAACACGTATGTCACGGGACCCCGCCTCCTTTCGTGTTGGCGGTAGATCCATATTGGGCCGAAAGACTTTCGGATCAATACCTGTACGCTATGGCGAATGGGGAAGGAAGTCAAACGGCGTCCGTATCACTCGCCGCGCCGCATCGCGGCGGCAGCGGCCACCAGGCAGGCGATCTTGACTGCCGCACGCTCGGAGTTTCTGCGCAACGGCTACACCGCAACGACCATCGCGGGGATTGCCGAGGCCGCGGATGTCGCCGTGGACACCGTGTACGCCTCAGTCGGCCGCAAACCCGCGCTGTTCCGGGAGCTGATCGAGGCCGCGATGGCCGGCCAAGGTCAAGACGGGCCCGTCGCGGATGGCGACTCCCTCCTGCAGCTTCGATCGGCACCCACGGCCGGGGAGAAGATCGAGCTGTACGCCTCGACGATTGCCGCGATCCACCAGCGCCTGGCTCCGCTGTTCCTCGCGCTCCGCGAGGCCGCGACCGCCTACCCCGAACTCGCCGAGCTGTGGTCCCAAGTCGCCGACCAGCGCGTACGAGACATGCGCGCGCTTACCGCGGACCTCCTCGCCACCGGAGAGCTACGCCCAGGGCTCAGCCCCGACGAGATCGCCGACATCCTGTGGAGTATGAACGCGGCTGAGTATTACATCCTGCTCGTCCACGACCGGGGCTGGACACCGCAGAGGTTTGGGCACTGGCTCGCCGAAGCCTGGCGCAGGCTCCTCATCAATCCGAGCGGACCGGCCCCGACCCGCGGAGCGCGACGCGCGTTGAAGCGCCGGCGGGCAGCGTGACGGAGCCCGTGTGCCATTGCTCGGCTCCACCGATTACGGCCGCGATGGTTCCGCGGTGGTTAGGTCGGTACTGGATGGGAGCAGGCCCAGGGCTTTGAAACGGTCCTGGGCGGTCGGCGCTACGTAGCTGCGGGTTGTGTCCAGGCGGGCGTGGCCAAGCAGGTCGGCGACGAGGACCAGATCGGTGCCACCGGCGACGAGGGTGGCGGCGAAGGTGTGCCGCAGGACCTGGGCGGTGATGTCCGCACCGAGGCCGGCCATGACGGCGATGCGGGCGATAACGTCGCGGGCGCCACGCACGGACAGCCGCCCGCCGCGGTGATTGAGGAACAAGGCTGGGTTGGTATCGGCGCCGGGCCAGCGCGCGCGGTCGGCCAGCCAGCGATCGATGTCAGCTCGCAGGTTCGGATGGATGGGGACCTCGCGGATCCGGCCGCCGTTGCCGTGGATGCGTAGCACGCCCTGATGACCCGAAGTGGCAACGTCGTGTGTGTCGAGACGAACGGTTTCGGCGATCCGAGCACCAGCGTAGAACGGGAGACTGGCCAAGGCCCGGTCGCGCGGGGAAGGGTCGGACTCCGCCGCACGCAGCCAGCGCAGCTGGGAGGACCGATCGAGGAACCGGGGCGCCTTGCCAGGAACGGAGGTTCGTTCCACGGTGGCCCGACCCATGCCGCGGCGAGCGTAGAAGTCGTCGACGGCGGCCAGGGCGTTGTTGACGGTGGCCGGGGCCTGGTTGGCGGCCGTGACGAGATAGGCGCGCCAGTCACCTACCGCCTGGTCCCGGGCGGCGGGGTTGGTCAGGGGATCACCGTCGACAACGGCGGCGGTGGCTAGCCAGGCAAGGTATTGGCGGGTCTTGGAGGCGTAAGTGCGACGGGTCTCGCCCGACAGCGGCGCGGCACTCAGCTGGGCGGTGTAGGCGGCGTGGGCAGCCGCCAGCCGCACCGGCAGCGCGACGGGTAGGCGTCCTCGCCGTCGGGAGCCGGCGGCGCCGGGTCGCGTCGTCGCTCCGGCTGCTTGGTCGTCCAGCGATGTGCCGTGGCGTGCGTGGGCGGGTGTCACTCTGTGAGTCTACTTCCGAGAATATAGATTCTCGGAAGTAATCGGCGTACCATCAGAAGCAACCGGGAAAGCGTCGACATCCACCCTGAGGCTGCCCGCCACGCCGGCTCACCGAAGGGGTTGTCATGTCCGTCTTCCGGCGCAACCGCCACAATTCCACCGCCAGCCCGTACGTCTCCTGGACGCCCACCACCGAGCCTGTAGACCCCGCCGCAGACGCGTCGGCGACGGTCAGTCCCCAGATCTCCACCGATGCCGCAGCCGTGCCCGGGGAACTGCGCGACCGGTCAGCTCCGAATGAGCGATGACGTCGCCGAGCAACGAACGCCACGTCAAAGAGCTGACCCCAGCACTAGCACGACGGCGTCGTCGCCCGCCGGCTGGCCACCACTCACCTGAAACCGACGGCGTCGATGTATGGGAGACCGAAGGCGGTCATCTCGCCCCGGCCCCTCCTCAGACCAGCTCCGACCTGCACACGCCGGCACCTGCGGGTTAAGCCCGGACCCGCAAGCGCCGACAGGACCTCCTGTCGGCAGCCGGGCCCTGATCACGGTGCGAGCTGCGAACGCAGCCAGCGAGGCGACCGCGGAGTGGGTCTCGCGGAGACGCGATCGAGGTACTGAGGACAGCACCCCAAAGCACCAACGCGATCCTGCACGTCACGCGGACTGCGTCCCTCTGTTCTGGCCCGATCCGGCGTGGTTGAGTCAGAGCCAACCGCGACGTTTGAAGATCGCGTACAAGCCAAGACAGGTCATGGCCATCAGGGCGAGTGCGATGGGGTAGCCGAGAAGCCAGTGCAATTCGGGCATGTGCTCGAAGTTCATGCCGTAGATGGTTCCGATCAGGGTCGGCGCGAACAGGATGGCAGCCCAGGCGGAGACCTTCTTGACCTCCTCGTTCTGCGCGTTGCTGGTCTCGGTGAGGTGTTTCATCTCTTCGTTCTGCGCCTGCGCAACGAGGGTGGCATTGACGGTGAGGATCTCGCCTAGTGCTTGCCGGAAGCCGTCGACTCGTTCGGCAACGATCGTGGCGTGGTCGACCACATCGCGCAGGTAGCGTTGTAGCTCCTCATCGATGTGGTACTTGTCGGACCCGAGCGCGAGGGCGTCGAGCATGCCTAGCAGCGGGCGGGCGGTGCGCTGGAACTCGACCACCTCGCGGGACAGCTCATAGATGCGCTGGGAGACCTTCGGATCTCCACCGAATACCTCGGTCTCGATCTCGTCGATGTCGGTCTGCAATCCCGCTACCACCGGGGCGTAGCGGTCAACTACCGAGTCGAGCACCGCGTAGAGCACTGCCTGGGGGCCCAGCCGCAGTAGCTCGGGGTCGGCTTCCATCCGGCGTCGAACGGCTGCCAGGTCGGGTTCCTGGCTGTGCCGGACGGTCAGCACGAAGCTGGGACCCACGAACAGGTGGATCTCGCCGAAGTCCACCTCCTCGACATCGTCGAGGTAGCGGGCGGCGCGCAGCACGACGAAGAGGGTGTCCCCGTATCGCTCCAGCTTGGGCCGCTGGTGGGCCACGATCGCGTCCTCCACCGCCAGCTCATGCAGCCCGAACGCCTCGGCGGCGGCGAGCAGCTGGGCCTCGCTGGGGCGGTAGAGCCCGATCCAGGCCATCGTGCCCTGTTCCGCGAGCAGTGATCGATGTGCATCGGCCACCGTCGGCGGGCTGGCCACTCGCCGACCGTCACGGTAGAGCGCAATGTCGACGATGCTGTCTTCGACAGGTGGGAACGCGCTCGTCGTCGCCGGCGCCCGAGAGTCCATCGACTGTTCCGGTGCGGACTCGCGGTGGTCGGGGCGACGCAGCGCCCGTCGGGCCGGGCGCAGGGCACGTGAACGCCACTCGGACATGACAGCCTCCGTGTCAAGCCTGCAGATCACAACAATTGCCCACTGCGACCTGCTCGGTTCGGAGCAGTCGCGTGATGGCGAGGCGAAAGATCAGCAGGGACTCAATGAGCGAGGACTAGGAGGTTGGCTGCTACGCACGGCGGCCTCACCTCTGTAGCATTAGCCCCCGGCAGAAACCGCTGTTCACGCTACACCCACTACCCGGCTGACCTGTGCCCCGTGCGCATGTACCACGTGCCCACACGCAGCGCCGCGGCCACCACAGCAGCCTGGCCAACCTCAGTTCAGATCAGGAACGTACGTCGCGATCACGTGACACCTTCCGCACTCGACCGACCATTCAACACGCCGTGCCGGCCACTGGGCGCCACCAGGGGGCGCCCGGTCGACGTCCCGGCGCTACGGTGGCGACGGCGGCAGCGGAGAGGCGTCACACGTCACTCAGGCAGGACTTCGCTCCAGGTCGGTCCGGGTGGCCCCTACCGCACGCCGTTACGCCTCGACACGAGAGAAACTGGCATGCGCCTCGAACGCTTCAGCTTCGGCTCCATCCGCATCGATGACGTGACCTACGGGCAGGACGTGGTGATCGACCGCGGGAAGACTCGCAAGCGCAGGAAGAAGCCGTCGAAGCCATTCCGCGACATCTTCGGTCACACGCCGCTGTCCGTCGAGGAGAAGATTCCGTGGAAGTGCCGCCGGCTCGTGGTGGGTA
>DASYTV010000407.1:0-4913 GCA_036001885.1 Actinomycetes bacterium | reverse complement strand
TCGGCGTGGAACGGAGGGTGGCCGGTCAGGGCCTCGAAGGCGACGACGCCCAGCGAGTACTGGTCGGAGGCGGGCCCGGTCTCACCGCCGCCGCACTGCTCGGGGGACATGTACTCGGGTGTGCCGACGACCATGTCCAGGCGCGTCAGCCGCTGGTTGGCCGCCATCATGCGCGCCAGGCCGAAGTCGCCGAGCACGCTCTTGCCGTCCTTGGTCATGAGCACGTTCGAGGGCTTGACGTCGCGGTGGAGGACCCCGTTGGCGTGGGCGTAGTCGAGGGCCGAGGCGACTGCTCCGAGCACCTCCAGCGCCCGGGGCATGGGCAAAGGCTTGCCCAGCTCGTGGGCGAACGTGCCTCCCTCGACGAACTCGGTGACGATGTAGGGCTGGCCGTCGAACTCGCCGTGGTCGAAGACGGCCAGGATGTTGGGGTGCCGGAGGCGGGCGATGGCGATGGCCTCCCGGCGGAAGCGCTCCCGGAACTCGGGGTCCTCGGCAAGGAAGTCGGGGAGGACCTTGATCGCGACCATGCGCTCCAGCGCGTGGTGGTAGGCCTTGAAAACGGTGGCCATACCGCCCCGGCCGACCTGCTCCATGACCTCGTAGGGTCCGATCCGGACACCGGGCGCGACTTTCATCGCAGGGAAGGATGAGGTGCGGGGCGCTCCCGCGCAACACCTTCAAACTATTGGACGTGAGTACTGAAACCAGAGTGCCGGACGAGCTCGTCGATCTCCTGACCACGAACATCCTGGGCCATGTGTCGTTGCTGACCCCCAGCGGGCGCATCGCGACCAACGTGATGTGGGTCGACTATGACGGCGAGCACGTGCTCACGAGCTCGCCTGTTGGGGGGCGGAAAGGTCGCAACTGGCGGCTGAACCCGCAGGTGGCGGTGTCCGTGGTCGACCGCGAGAACCCCTGGCGCTGGGTCGAGGTGAGCGGCCGCGTGACCGACATCTACCCCGACGAAGGCCTGGCCTTCATCAACAAGATGTCGGAGCGATACACAGGCCGCCCCTACCAGCGACCCGGCGAGCGGGAGGTGTTCGTGATCACGCCGGATCGGGTCCGCTCCACGGCCGGCCGGCGGTAGCCGCGAGAGGGTCGCGAGCGACGGCACTTCCCATATGTAGCCTGGCAAGCAAACATGGGGGTTGCGCGCGGGTACAAGGCGTGCGACGATCGTGGTGGCCCCGGTGGGTTCGGAAGGCGCAAGCCCAAGGAATTCGTCGGGGTCACTGCTTTTCTTGGCGCTACTCAAAAAGCGCCATTGCGATTTGGATCCGCTACCCGACCGTGAAGCCCACCGAATAGACATAGGGCTCCTGGCCGACCGTGAACCTGAGGACGTACGCGCCTGGAGGATCCCCGGTCGTGTCCAGGTTGAAGATGTAGCCGCCCGAGGTGCCCAGCGTCGCGTCATAGCGGAACAGGTTGCCGCGGTTGGTGTTGCCGACGCTGACCAGGCCTCTGGGGGAGGTGGTGGAGACGGCGGTCACCACGACCGAAGGTGCGGAGAGGTCGGTCCCGTGTGCATCGCAGAGGGCGAGCTTGATCGGTGCCACGCCGCCCTTGAGAGGCTTGTTCGGGTCGTACAGCAGACAAATGTTGTAGATCGCGACCAGCGTCGCCTGGGCCGCGCTGGTCCCGCCATCGTCGTCGGTCACGTAAACCGTGATCGTGTACGAACCTGGCGCGAGGTAGGCATGCGAGCCGGTGGCCGTGCCGGCGCCGACCGCCTCGACGATCGCGCCGGGGCTGGTGCTGCCGTCGCCCCAGTCCCACTGCGCGGCGTGAGTGTCTCCCGGCGCTGGATCGATGAAGCTGGCCGAGGTGGACACGGTCGCGCCGAGCAAGACGGGGCCGGCAGGGAGCTCGATGCCGCCGACGGTGGGGGCCACGTTGGCGACGGATATCGATGTCGCCGCGGTGGCCGAGAGCCCGTCGGTATTTGTCGCCTGAACGTTGACCGTCTGCGTTGTCGGGCCGTCCAACCCGGCCGCTGAGAACGACACCGACCGGCCTGGTGTCTCGAACGTTCCGTTGCCGTCGAGGTCCCACACGAAGGTGAGCGTCTCGCCGCCTGGATCGCTACCGGTCGCCGTGACAACGACGGAACCGCCCTCATCCACTGCGTACGGACCTCCGGGATCTACGGTCGGCGGCCGGCCGCCGGTCCTGAGGAGGAGGGCGAAGGGAGAGAGCGACGTGACGGACCCGCAGATCGTGGTGCCATCGTCAGTGACGGGAGTGACCTGCGTCCATGTGCCGTTCGCGTAATGCCAGAGAGATGGCGCAAGGAGACCCGTGTGGACGATGCAGACGGTTATGGATCCCGAGTAGGTCGCTGTGGTCGCGACCTCGTAGTAGACCCCGTTGCCCAGGCTGTAGCCGCTGGGTAGCGAAGGGCCCGTGGAAGTGATGTCGAGCGTTGTGGTCCCTGCGCCGGTCACATCCGAGAAGTTGAGCGTCACGGGCGAACTGCCGGTATTCGGATCGGTCGGGCTCACGGCTACGTTTGTGCCCAGGGGCGTGGCCGTGCTGGGCGTCAGCAGGTAGGCGTGAAACACGCCGTTGACCAGCCCTTCCCCCGTGATCTGGCCCGCGTTGTTGATCCCGCCTGCACAGCCGAGCACCATGCCCGAGCCCGGCGCCACCAGGTCATTGAGATCGTGAAGCGCGCCGTCGTAGATGAAGCCATGCTCGTCCGTGTCGTTGAAAGCGCAGCCGACGATCAGCCCGGAGTCGTTGATCGACAGAGCGCCGGTGGAGGGGAAGCCCGGCAGAAGCCCGAGGTCTTGAGACACCCCGCCGGAGTAGCGAAAGGCGTGGAACCCGAGTGGGTCGTTGACCGGAGTTGCCTGGCCGACCACCACGCCGCCGTTGTTGATGTCGGCGCCGATCACAAGGCCGCCGGCCACGAGCGCCGGGATCTGGACAAAGCTCCCACCGCCTCCGTCGCCGGCGTAGCCGCTGTAGATGAAGGCGTTGAAGCCAGGCTGCTGGGTCTTGAACAGGATCTGCCCCTGATTGTTGATCGCCATCCCCCCGCTGTACGCATAGGCGCCAGGCAGTGGCAATTGCCTCAGCAGCCCGTTGTAAAGGAAGGCTCGGGTCCCCGGGCCGTCGATCTGAGACTCGCCCACGACCAGGCCGCCGTCGTTCACGCCAAAAGCCTGGCTGTTGACGTACGGGCCGACCGGCGTACCCTCGGCCAGGGTCTTCAGGTCGATCAATGTGTCGCCTGACGTGTAAAAGGCATGAGTCGTGAACGAGGAGGGGTCGATCAGTGACCAGCCGACGACCTCGCCGTTGGTGTTGATCGAAATCCCGATGCCGCTCGGTCCGCCGAGGGTGCCCAGGTCGCTCACCACACCCCCGCTGTACCGGAAGACGTGGCTGTTCGAGGTGTCGGGTTCGATACTGCCGGTGACCTGCGCAGCGTCGTTGATCGCCCATCCGGCGCTGGAAACGCCGAACTGCTGGAGGTCGGTGAGCGTGTATTGGCTGGTGCTGGTCGCGTGGGCAGCGATGGTGGACGCTCCGGCGCAGAAGCACGCGGTCAAGGTCGAAGCCAACACCACTGCGAGCCGGCGCATCAGCTTTTTGCCTCCAACGATCCATGCCCCGGCGGAAGCTGCCTCTTCGGCCACGCCATCACGTGATTGTCACGCGCCGCGAATCACTTCACAAGATGGGCGAGCCCAGGTTTCCGGCCGTCCTCTCGTCGAGCATCATCGTGGGGAGGTTGCCTGATCCAACGCACACTTCAGCAGAGCGGTCAGGATCTTCGGCGCCGCGGCTTCGGAGATGCCGTGGTCGCGAAGCGACTTCCAGACCGCGAAGTCAGTGAGAGCAAGGATGAGCTGCAGCTTCGGCGTCGCCTCCGGTGCTTCGGTGTCGAGCGCTCGGAGCGCTAGCTCCGCGATGCCGGCCTCGACTCCCCGCAACTCGTCGTCCAGCTCCGGCACGCGATTGCGCTCGCGGCGCGCGGCTTCCAGCGAGGCCCAGGCCCGGGCGTAGAAGGCGCAGACCTCGTCGACGAAGCGGACCAGTCTGTCGTGGGTCGACTGGAGCCCGCCGTACAGCCGGCCGGCGTCCTCGGGTTTCGGTGGATTGACTGCGTCCCAGATCAGCCGGCCACACGCGTGAACCAGAGCACCCATGGTCGGAAAGTGTCGATAGACGGTGGCCGGGGCGACTCGAGCGCGAGCCGCGACGTCCGCCTGCGAGGTGGCGGCGACGCCGTTCTCGGCGTGAAGCTGCATGGTCGCCCAGATGATCTGGTTGCGCGTCTCCTCGATGGCTTCAGCCCGCCTTTGCATCCGGTAGGGGCGAGCACGGTGCTTGGCTATTGACAAAACGTACCTTTCATGAAATAGTCATTTCGCAAATTGTAGCTCCCGTGGCAACCGGGATCAAAAGGGGTGAAAGTCGATGCAAGGCTGGGTGCGCTGGCTGGTCGTCACGCTTCTCGTCGGCGCTGTCCTGTTCCTCCTCACTCCGCTCTTGCCGGTGCCGGCGAACGCTCCGCAGCCGCCGGCCGCCATCTTCCCCTTCTTTGTGGTGCTGGCCTTCGTCGAGTCCATGGCGTTCGGACTTGGAGTGGCCTTTCTGATCTTCGGCCGGCCCCTTCTGACCGCGACCGGAGTCTCACAGCGGCTCGCCACCGCCGCCTACTTGTCGATCGCCTTCCTGCTTGCGAACTGGTGGCCCCACGACTACGTCCACCGCGTGACCAACGGTGACTGGAACCGGATGGTGCTCGTCGAATATGGCTTTCACCTTCCGCTGATCCTGGCTGGAGCCGTGGTCGCGTGGTTCTACGTCAGCGTGGCGATGCGGTCCACTCGCCAGGTCCAGTCTGAACAGGGCGTGCTGCTGGGCGCCGGGAGATAGCTCAGGCTCAG
>DASYTV010000406.1:0-1601 GCA_036001885.1 Actinomycetes bacterium | reverse complement strand
GCTAGCTCGGCGCGGACCTCACCAAGGATCGCGCTCATGTGCCGGACCGCGCGCGCTTCGCCGACTGTCGCGATTGCGCAGGAAGACCCCTCCCACGTCCGCACCCGGCCGTCCGGCCCGCGAGTGCGTACAACGGTCCGCGAGCCACCGGCGTCGAGGGCGTACGTTGCCGCCGCCGGTGCCGTCACGGCGACCACCCTAAGGCCTCGGCTGGGCAGCGAGCCGCCCGAGGAGCCGCCTCGATCCCGGCGTTTCTTGCCGTGCCGATTTGTCCTTAATGCCGGGTCGGGCCTAAAGGGCCGAGGGCGCCCCTCATCGCTCGCCGACGACGGCTGGGGCACGCTCGGGCTCGGCGACCGTCCGTGCCGGTGTTCGCTGAGTGGCGAGGACAGAGCCGAGGAGTACCAGGAGGAAGCCGGCACCGATTCCGACCGTCATCGGCTCATGGACGAAGACGACACCGAGGACGACCGCGACGGCCGGATTGACGTACGTGATGACGGTCGAGCGAACCGGTCCGACCTCATCGATGAGGGCGAAGAAGAGGAGGAACGCTACCGTCGTGCACAGGATTCCGAGTACCAGGACGGCGCCGATCACGGTCCCTCGGGGCATCTGCGTCGGGAGCTGGGCGATTCCCGGCGCGAGGTACACCAGGCCGGTAACTGCCAGCGACGCGGCAATGACACCGGGGCCGGGTAGGTCAGCGAGGTATCTGCTGATGATGAACGGACCGACGGCGTAGCCAAGGACGACCCCTGCCATCTGCGCCAATGCCAAGAGATCCCCACGCCCGAGATCGAGACCTACCAGCGCCGCGACGCCTGCGAATCCCACGAGCAGCCCGAAAATCCGGCGGGGACCGAGCCGTTCCCCTCCGGATGCCCAGCCCAGCAGCGCACCGACCAGCGGTACCGCGGCAATCAGAAGACCGGTCAGGGAGCTGGTCAGCCGCTGTTCCGCGTTGGTCAGCAGGAACCAAGGCACCGCCATCTCGACTGCGGCGAAGACGAGAAGCGGCCGCCAATGCGGAAGCAACGATCGGAGCTGCCCGCGGGCGGCCGCAAGCGGTACGAGCAGCGCCGCTCCGATCAGCGTTCTGGCGAGCACGAGCGTGGCGGGTTCGATCTCGCTGACCGCCACCTTGATCATCAAATACGGCACGCCCCAGATCACACCCATGGTGATGAACAGCACCCATCCGCGGCGTGACATGAGGCTCCCTTCGCAGCGTCCGATTGATGGTCCTTTGGTGATCCGCGCCTGGTGGAACCCAGAAAGGATCGACAGCTGCCATTCTTGTCGATGCTGCTGTACGAGAGGAGTGCCCTTCCAGCCATCCCGGCCAACTTTCCCGCCAGGCTCCGGGTGCGGCGCCGACCTGCCGGTTGTTAGGTCGGCTCCAGTGCGGCTGCGGTGACTTCACCATGGGCGTGTTGCCCGTTGCGACCGGTGTCCGTTGGACGGCCTGCGGGGGTGGTGCGTTGCGCAGCTTGCTCCAGCGCAAACCGCCGCCATCACCTTCGGGTGTGGCAGAACCCGCTATGCGGGGGTGGCCCGGCAGCGCACGGTCTGGTCCAATGGGCGGCGATGATCACCTT
>DASYTV010000405.1:0-17799 GCA_036001885.1 Actinomycetes bacterium | reverse complement strand
GAGAGACCGAGCGAAGCGCACGCGCTCTCGCATTGGGCCTTGTGCGCGGCCAGCAGTCCAACCGTGTGGTCGTCGAGCGCGAGAAGCCGCTCCTGACCCGTCTTCGTGCTCTTCTCCTGGCGGTTCCAGTTGCTGCGGTCGATGAAGATCGTTCTGCGCTCAAGGTTCACGTCGGTCCACCGGAGCGCACATACTTCACCGCGCCGCCAGCCGATCACCATGGTCAGCCAGAGCAGCAGCGCCCATTCAGCGTCACGCGAGGCTTCGTTCAGCAAGTCCGCTGCCTCTTCAGCGCTCGGAGGGTCAGGCTTCTTGCGGACGAATCCCGGTGGCTCAGTCATGGCCACCTCGTTGACGCTGATATACCGCCACCGCACAGCCCTGTCGAACGTCACGCGGAGGATGAAATGGATCTTCCGCACGGTGTTCGGCGCCAAGGGCCTGCACTTGTGCTTGGCACGCCGGCCTCCACTGCAGAGTTCTCGGCATCGCATCAGCCTCGCGTAGAACTGCTCCAGGAGTTCGGCGTCAACCCTGGCCAACTGACGGTCGCCAAGGATCGGGTTGATGTACAGCCTGATGAGGTCCTCGTACCGCTCCCGGGTGCTCTGCTCTAGCTCGGCGATGTCCATCCACTTCTTGACCGCCTCGGACACAGTGATCGCGCTGCGCGGGTGCTTTTGCTCGTAGATCTGATTGAGGAGCCTCGCCAGGACGGCCTTGGCCTCCTTTTCCGTGTCCACGACCTCGCGCAAGTAGCGGTCCTTCTGGGTCACCGGATCGCGGCCCGCGTAGACCCGGACCCGCAGGCGACCCGACTGCAACGGCTCGATGTTCCCGTTGGGACGGCGTTCTCGGCGTGCCATGTGAAGAAGAGTACGGTGCGCTCATGCCATATTCCATGCCACACGCGATCCTTAATCGAGAACGGGATTCACATCGCCCCAGGTCAGATGGGGTGCCCCCGGCAGGATTCGAACCTGCGACACCCGCTTTAGGAGAGCGGTGCTCTATCCCCTGAGCTACGAGGGCGTGGCCGACGTCTCATGATCGGTAGCCCGGCCACTCACAGGTTATCGTCTTGCCATCCTTGGCTGCTGGGGGTGAGGCCAGGCGTTCACCGGTCGGGTAGCTGCCGGGCGACCAGGTCTGCTGGCACGTCGCTACGCTTGGGCGTACGCAAAGCCCGGGAGGAGCGGATCACCGTGCGCGTTGCCGACGTCATGACCGAGGCAAGCATCACTGATTCTCCAGCGGACACGCTGCGCTTGGCCGCGGAACGCATGTGGCGACAGCAGACTGGATCGCTGGTCGTCATGGACGGCGACAGGCTGGTCGGAATCATCACCGAACGGGACATCCTGAAGGCGGTGGCCCAGGGCGTCGATCTCGAAACGACGACGGTTGACGACGTGATGACGCGAGATGTCATCACCGCCTATCCGGACGAGGCCTTGCGGGACGCAGCACGGACGATGGCCGCTCACTGGATTCGTCACCTGCCGGTCACTGCCGATGATGCGGTGGTCGGCATGCTGAGCATGAGGGATGTCACTGGCATCTTCGCCGCTCTCTCCAAGGACCCGGACGCGGTCGAGTTGGATGTCGACCACCTCGTCAGGCAAAAGCGGCTGGCCCGCATCGAGGCTGGCGACCTCGACTGAGACCGGACACCGGGCATGCCAGACCCGTACGACTGGAACGATCTGTTCCCTGAGCAGACGTCAGACGACGCCGACGAATCGTGCGGTGAGTCGCTCACGAGCGACGACGTCGAACGGATCCTCGCCGAGAAGCCACCGCACCACCTCGACTGAGATCGGGACGCGGTCAGCGGCCGTCGGTACGAACGAGAGCGTCGCGGATCTCCCGTAGCAGCTGAATGTCCTCTGGGATCTGCTCGACGGGTACCTGGCCCCGGCGACGCAGCTCGTCCAGCTTGTTGAAGGGCACGACGATGAAGTAGTAGACGGCCAGCGCCACGAGCAGGAACGCGATCAAGGCGTTGATGAAGCTGCCTATGCCGATGCCGCCTGGATGGAAGGCGGAGAAGTCCGGTTTGCCGAATATCTTTCCAAGCACCGGGTTGATGATGTCGTTCGTGAAGGCCCTCACAAGGTCGTTGAAGGCAGTCGCGATCACGACGGCGACAGCGAGCTCGACGATGTTGCCGCGCAGGACGAAGTCACGGAAGCCCTTGAGCACGCATTCCTCCCTCAGATCGGCCGCGTTTAGGTCCAAAGATGGCCGATCGAAGCGGGCGAATGTGGGAGATCCGATCAGCCGACCCGGACGATGGCCGACAGACTCGACGTAACGGCTGCCGCGGCCAGGCGTTGAGCGGCTTGCGGAGTGGTGGCGAGGATCACGAGCGCACCGTCATTGCCGGCGACAGGGCTCGTGGCGCTGAACGAGTCGTCGACGTCCGCGCCGGCCGCCGGTACGGCGACCACCCGAACCCCAGGAGCCACGACCTCGGCCAAACCGGGCGGACTGGCGTGGTCGGGCGCGGTCGATGGGTCGGCCAGGGTCGAATCACCGGCCGGACGTGCCGCGAGCACATCGACGAGGTCGCCAGGGCGAAGCACGGCAAGAATGCCCGGATCAGCGAGGCGGACCGGTACCGCCACCAGACCGTCGCCGAAGCCGGCGAGCAGCGACCGGCCCACGAACCTGCGATCGGTGAGCGGCTCGCCGCGTCGAACTGGGCCGGCCAGGATTTGCCCGACTGGGCTGTCGGAGCTCGCGAACACCCCATCCGGTACGGCGGCCGCAGGCAGCTCGACGGTTGCGACATCGCCCGGAGCGAGCGGTCGGCCTGCCGAGAGGTCGTGCGCCGCGGCGAGCACCCTGACGGTTCTCGGTGGGTCAGGAGCCAGCACGTTGAGCGCCGCGGCGACAGCGCCAGCCGCCAAAGCCGCGGTCACGAGCGGGCGATGGCGCAGGACCGCTCGTCTCAGCCGCAGCCACCCGCCCGCACCGCCCGGACGCGGGCGCTCCTGCGCGGTCATGCGGCCGATCGAGTGTCCTGTGTCCGAGGTCCTTTAACGGTGGCCTGAGGATCGCTGGATGACTGGCAAGGCCGCAGGGAGCCCGGCGTACTGGAGGTACGCGAGCGACCGAGAACGCAGCTAGGGGCCAGCGGGACCGGGCCAACGCAAGGAGACTTTGGACACGGGACACTAGCGAACTGAGCAGGCCACCACGCCGGGGCGGCGCACCCTTTCCGGCGATTGGTGGCGGTCATGATCTAGGGCAGCTCGATTCCGGTGTCGAGGCCATCGAGGGCAGATCCGCATGGGCAGACCCGTTCGGTCGGCAGCTCGGCCACGACGTCGAGCAGAACACCGCGCAGCCTGGCGACGTTCTCAGCGAAGACCTTTAGCACCTCCGCGTGAGTGACTCCCTCCCCTTCCTCGACGCCGGCGTCGAGGTCGGTGACGAGCGCCAATGCCGTGAAGCACATCTCAAGCTCGCGAGCCAGTACGGCTTCCGGATGACCTGTCATGCCAACCACCGCCCAGCCGGCGGATGAATACCACTGCGACTCGGCGCGGGTGGAGAAACGTGGGCCTTCGACCACGACGAGCGTTCCGCCGTCGATCGCCTGCCAGCCCGCCGCCCCGGCGGTCTTGACTGCGACTGCCCGTCCGGTCGGGCAATAAGGATCGGCCGTGGAGATGTGCACGACCTTGGCGGGAGGACCGTCGAAGTAGGTCTGGGCACGGCCTGAGGTGCGATCGACGAACTGGTCGGGAATCACCAGCGTGCCAGGCCCGTATTCCCGCCGCAGGCCACCGACAGCGCACGGTCCGAGGACCTGGCGTACGCCGAGGGAGCGCAACGCCCACAAATTCGCCCGATAGGGGACCCGATGCGGCGGATAGCGGTGGTCGCGTCCGTGCCGGGGGAGGAATGCCACCCGGCGGCCGGCCACCTCGCCAACAGTGATCGGGTCGCTCGGTTTTCCCCACGGAGTATCGACGTCGACCTCGGTCATTGTGTCGAGCAGGGAGTAGAAACCGGAGCCGCCGATGATGCCGATATCGGCGACGGCTTCCGAGCCTGCTGGTCGGGCGGTGCGCTCGGTCATGAGGCGACCATAGCCGCAGCAGCGGACACCCGACCGCGTCTGTCCACAGCCCTCGGCCAGTGTTATTGATCAAGGACTTGGTTCGGGGCCTTCGCTTGTTTCCGGATGGCTCCGCCTCGGCGGTGGCCGTTTTCGTCAAGACATCGACGGAGCGGAGTTCGTACCGTTCTCGCATGAAGACAGTCACTTCCAGCGCCCTCCAGAGGGCAGAGACATTTGTGCTGCTCAACGCTCGGCTGCTCGAGCGGCTGCGATTCGCGTATCACTTCCGTGGTGGGTCGGCCGACGCAGTGATCCGATCGCTTCGGCCATACCAGAATCCCGACGGCGGCTTTGGCAACGCCCTCGAGCCCGATCTGCGCGAGCCGGGCAGCCAGCCATTCGCCGTCCAACACGTGCTGGAGACCCTCGACGAGACGGATCGCTTCGACGACCTGATGGTCGCCGACGTCTGCGACTACCTCACAAAGATCAGTCGGCCCGAGGGCGGAGTCCCCTTCGCTCTGCCGGGCCCGGCTGACCTGCAGGCGCCATATCTCCCCATCATTGAAAACCCACCTGCATCGCTGAACCCGACCGGAACGCTGGCCGGATTGCTGTACGCCCACCAGGTCGACCATCCGTGGGTGGACCGGGCAGGACGGTTCTGCTGGGAACGGATCGACGCGCTCGAAACCACCGATCCCTACGAAGCGCGCGCGATCCTCGCCTTCCTCGACCACGTGCCCTACCGCAGCCGTGCCGAAGCGGCCTTCGAACGGCTCAGGCCGGTCCTCGCAGGCCCGGTCGACCTCGACCCTGACGCACCCGGCGAGGCGCAATCACCGCTCGACCTGGCACCCAAACCGGACGGATTGGCACGACGGCTGTTCACCGACGACGTCATCGACACCCACCTCGACGCCCTCATCGACTCACAACGTGACGACGGCGGCTGGGACGTCAACTGGCAGATCTGGACACCGGCGACCGGGTTCGACTGGCGCGGATGGATGACGGTCCACAGCCTCCTGCGGCTGCGTTCCTACGGGCGGTTCCCGGCCTAGCGGACCCGGGACACTGAGCCCCGGCGGTGATGGGTCGCTCGGGCCGGGCATCACCGGCGAGGGTTGAAGGACGGCCGCGGCCCCGCGCAGTCGCGCTTCCGGGGCTAGCGCTAGCGGACCTGGATAGTGATGGACACTAGGCGGCCCGGCGGAGATGGCCGCTCGGAAGGGCATTGCTGGCGCGGTCCGCACCGACGAGCTCGCCCAGCGACACACCTGCCAGTTCCTTGACCTCGCGGGCTAGGTGCGGCTGATCGGCATAGCCAGCATGGACCGCGACGTCGGCGAACGGAACGCCTCGACGAGCGAGGGCCACGGCCCGGCGGAAGCGCAGGATCCGCTGCAGGGTCTTGGGCCCATAACCGAAGGCGGCAAGGCTGCGCCGCCGTAGCTGTCGTTCGCTCAGCCCGATGTGCTCGGCGAACTGGCGTACGTCGAACCGCCGCCGCACAAGCTCACCGACGGCGGTGGCGATTGGGTCCGGGGGACCCAAGGCGGCGCGCAGCCGGCGCCCGAGCTCTCGAGCGAGGATGCGGGTCGCGGTGCGCTGGTCGGTCGCGGCGATCTGGTCGCTCAGCCGGTCCGCATCGGACCCCCAGATCTCGGCGAGTGCCACCCGGTCATCACGCAGCACGTCCGCCGGGATGCCGAGGACACCCGGTGCCATCCCCGGCCGGAACCGCACCGCGGCTATCCGCAAGCCGGGGAGGAGGCGGGCGAGGAACGGCCCGGTGTCCGGGCCGGCGACGTGCAGCGAGCCGGCGTACCAGATGATGTCGATGCATCCGTCGGGCAGCACGCGGTGAACGTAGGGCTCATCCGTCCGGACCGTTTGCGTCCACAGGCAGGCGATATGGGTCGCAAGGTCCACGGGCGGCGGCACTTCGCGATAAAGGAGAGCCTCAGCCGGCACGGACGTCACCTCGCATCCGGTCCCCACCGTTGCGTCGCCGAGCATCCTGCCGTGTACGTCCGACAGTTTCGCCCGTCAGGAGGACGAAGAGGAGCTGGAGGCCGCTGTCGACTGCGACCCCTTCGAGCTCGATGATGCGGCCGGCTTGGCCGAGTCCGCCCCCGGCTTGGCCGAGTCCGCCCCCGGCTTCGAGCCGGTCTTCGACGGCGTCGACTCACCGCCCGAGCTCGACCCGTCCGGCGAACTGTCGGAGGAACCCTTCGCGGCGCCAGCGCGGCTCTTGGCTTCCGCACGGCTGTCCGTGCGGTAGAACCCCGAACCCTTGAAGACGATCCCGACCGCTGAGTAAACCTTCCGCAGCTCACCACCGCACGCCGAGCACACGGTCAGCGGGTCGTCGGTGAACTTCTGGACGACCTCAAGCTGCTCGCCACACGACGTACACGCGTACTGGTAGGTCGGCACCAGTCAGTCCTCCGCTAGCACTCAACAGCCCCGAGTGCCAATGATGCGCCACCCGGGCCTTGATCCGCAAAGACCACTTCATGATCGATGTCGCGCTCAGGTCATGCTTACTCGCCGTGTTCACCGAACCAGCCGGCCAGCCGGCCTCGCCTGCTCACCGCGCGCAGCCGCTGCTCTGTGGTGATGCGTACGTCCGCCGTCGCCACCACCATGAGGTCGTCGCCGTGCCTGATCACCGTTGACGGGGCCGGGACGAAGCCTTGTCCCTCCCTGACGATCAGCGTGACCTGGGCGCCGCGAGGCAGCCGCAGCTCCGAGACCTCGACCCCGCTCATCTCCGAATCCTCGGGCACCCGCACGGTGAGCACCTCGGCGTCGAGCTGCCCCAGCGGCGCACTCTCGAGGTCGACTTCGCGAGCCTCGTACGGGGAGGAGATGGCCAGCCGTCGGGCAACCCACGGCAGCGACGGGCCCTGGATCAAGGTGAACAGAACCACGAGGACGAACACCAAGTCGAAGATCCGCAGCGCGCCCGGTAGTCCGTTCACCACCGGGACGGTTGCCATGACGATGGGGACCGCGCCGCGCAGCCCAGCCCAGGACAGGAACGCCTGCTCACGCAGCGGCACCCCAAACCACCGCGTGCACAACCAGACGGAGATCGGGCGGGCGAACAGGAGGAGCACCAGGCCGATTCCAAGCGCCGGAAGGATGTTGCCACCGAGCCGAGAAGGGGTCGCCAGCAGGCCCAGCATCGTGAAGAGCCCGATCTGTGCCAGCCATGCGAGACCCTCGGCGAACCCCCTGGTGGCTGGACCATGGGGAAGTCGAGAGTTACCGAGCACTACCGCTGCCAGGTACACCGCGATGAAACCGCTGGCATGCGCGGCGGCGGCCGTCGCGTATGCCAGCACCGCGAGTGCGAACACGGCGATCGGATAGAGGCCCGACGAGGGCAAGGCGATCCTGCGCAGTCCCTCCGCACCGAGCCGTCCGAGCGCGACACCGATCACCGCACCGGCGATCAGCTCGTACGCCATCGTCCCGACGAGTTCACCGATCTCGGCCGCATCCCACGCGGTCGAGGTGCTCAGGGCGACGACGAGCAGGATCGTCGGTGCGTCGTTCACGCCGGACTCCGCTTCCAGCAGGCCGGAGATTCGCCGCGGGACGCTGACTCGCCGGAGTACGGAGAACACGGCCGCCGCATCGGTCGCCGACACGACCGCACCGACGAGCAGCGCCGACTGCCAGCCGACGTCCAGCAAGAAGCGGGCACCGACAGCCGTGACCGCGACCGAGATCCCCACGCCGGCGGTCGCTAACAGGCCCGCCGGCCATAGCCACGGCCGGATCGTGCTCCACTGCGTCGTGAGTCCGCCCTCGGCCAGGATCACGACGAGAGCCGCATAGCCCATCGCGCGCGCCAGCCCGAAGTCGTCGAACTCGATCCCGAGCACGTCCTCGCCGAGCAGCAGTCCGAGCCCGAGGAAGAAGAGGAGGCTCGGCAGGCCAGATCGCGCCGACACCTGCGCCGCGACGATGGCGAAGAGCAAGACGGCGGCGCCGATGAGCAGCACATGGTCGAGCCGCTCCACCGTCATCAAGGCAAGGGTAGAGGTCCGAGGTCATCCAAGCCGTGATGTACGTCGCGCCTCGACGTGCAACCGTACGCGGCAGCTCATCACGCTAACCGGACATTTCAGCCGATGGTCACGTCCGGTGGCGTGAGGTGATGCTCTTCAGCGCGGTGTGGCACGATGCCCGCGTCCGAAGGGAGAGGTCGTGCCCCGGCTTGCACCACTTGCACCGTTCAACAGGCTGCCCAAGCCGGCTCGCTGGGCGATGGTGATCGGGGTTCCCCTGCTTGTCCTGGTGCTCGTAGTGACGCTCGGCTTCCGCTGGCTCGTCCACCGGCCCCTCCCGCAGCTCGACGGCCGAATCGAGATCGCCGGACTTGAGGGCGAGGTGACGGTCTATCGCGACGCGTGGGGCATCCCGCAGATCTATGCCGCGGACCCGGACGACCTCTTCCGCGCCCAGGGCTACATCCACGCCCAGGACCGCTTCTGGGAGATGGACTTTCGCCGGCATGTCACCGCTGGGCGGCTGTCCGAGCTCTTCGGCAGCGATCAGGTCGATACCGACGCCTTCATTCGTACGCTTGGCTGGCGCCGGGTGGCCGAGCAGGAGTGGACTCTGCTGTCCCCGGACACCAAGCGCTACCTGCAGGACTACGCCGAAGGCGTCAACGCCTACGTCGCCGATCACCAGGGCAGCCGGGCGAGCCTGGAGTACGCGCTGCTCTGGACGCAGAACCGTGGCTACAAGCCGGAGCCGTGGAGCCCGATCGACTCTCTGGCCTGGCTGGAGGCGATGGCCTGGGACCTGCGGACGAACATGGAGGACGAGATCGGCCGCTCGCTCGCCGCCGCGACGCTCTCGAAGAAGCGGGTCGACCAGCTCTATCCGGCCTATCCCTACGAGCGGAACCTGCCGATCGTTCGCACCGGCCGGGTGGTCGACGGTCGGTTCGTCACCCAGGGGGCAGGCGACGGCGAGAGCCTGGATCCACCAGTGAACACCCCGCCGTCTCCGGACAGTGCCCGCCCCGCACCCTCGACCGCCGCGCCGCCCGATCGGGCTGAGCGGTCCGGTGCGGCCGAGCCGCCCCTCGGGGCGGAACCCTCAAGCGCGGTTCTGGACGCGACGCGTGATGCGCAACCAGCACTGGCACGGGCGGCTGCGAGCATCGATGCGCTGCCGAGCCTGCTGGGCAAGGGCGCCGGCATAGGGTCCAACTCCTGGGTGGTGTCGGGGGTACGGACCTCGACGGGCAAGCCGTTGCTCGCCAACGACCCGCATCTGTCGCCGTCCATACCGTCGGTCTGGTACCAAGCCGGGCTGCATTGCACCAATCCGGGCAAGGCCTGCCCGTTCGACGTCACCGGGTTCACCTTTTCCGGCGTCCCCGGCGTCATCATCGGTCACAACGCGAGGATCGCCTGGGGCTTCACCAACCTCGGTGCCGATGTCTCCGACCTCTACCTCGAGCGCATCCGGGGCAGCAGCTACGAGGACGCGGGCAAGCTCAGGCCGCTGATCACCAGGCAAGAAAAGATCAAGGTGGCCGGCGGTGACGATGTGACCATCACCGTGCGGTCGACGCGGCACGGCCCGATCGTCTCGGACGCTCCCGGTGATTCCGACACCGTCGAGGACCTCCGTGACGTCGGAAAGCTCGCTCCGGCGCCCGGCACACCCGGTGACCGCGGCGAGGGCTACGCGGTGGCGTTGCGCTGGACAGCGCTCGACCCGGGAAGGACGGCGGATGCGATCCTCTTGCTGAATACCGCGTCGAACTGGGCGGATTTCCGGACGGCCGCCCGCTCTTTCGCCGTGCCGGCGCAGAACCTTATTTATGCCGATGTAGACGGGAACATCGGGTACCAGGCCCCGGGACGCATTCCGATCCGGGCGAAGGGCGACGGCCGGTGGCCGGTACCCGGCTGGAGCGCCGATTACGACTGGCGCGGTTTCGTCCCCTTCGACGCGCTGCCAACCGTCTATAACCCGGTGAGCGGCTTCATCGTCACCGCGAACAACGCGGTCGCGCCGGCGTCCTATCCCTATCTCCTCACCAACGACTGGTCGTACGGCTATCGCTCGAGCCGAATCGAGGAGCTGATCAAGGACGGGGGCACCCTGGATCCGCAGGCGATGCTGCGCATCCAGCGCGATACGTACAACGGCATGGCCCCGGTGCTCGTCCCGCGCCTGCTCAAGCTCAGAGTGGACTCCTGGACCGCCGATGGGCAGCGCTTGTTGCGTGGCTGGGATTACACCCAGCCGACCGACTCCGGCGCGGCCGCCTATTACAACGCCGTCTGGCGCAACCTCCTCATCCGTACCTTCGACGACGAGATACCCGAGGGCTTCGCGCGGCCGGATGGAAGCGACCGGTGGTTCGAGGTCGTCCGGCCACTCCTCGACCGTCCGACGGATCGCTGGTGGGACAACGTCCGGACGAAGAACAAGAGGGAGACCAGGGACGACATCCTGCGGGCGGCCATGACCGACGCACGCAACGAGCTCACCAGGCTCTCAGGGAAGGACCCGTCCACCTGGTCATGGGGCCGCATCCACACCCTCACGTTGGAGAACCAGAGCTTCGGTCAGTCAGGGATCGGAGTCATCGCGGGCCTGTTCAACCGCGGCCCGCTGCATCTCGGCGGCGGCGAGTCCATCGTGGACGCGACCGCCTGGAACGCCGACGAGGGTTACGAGGTCACCGCGGTGCCGTCGATGCGGATGGTGATCGATCTCGCCGACTTGGACCGATCACGGTGGATCAACCTGACCGGCGCCTCGGGGCATACCTCGTCGCCGAACTACTGGGACCAAGCAAAGCTCTGGAGCGACGGCGAAACCATCGCCATGCAGTGGCGGCGGGACTCCATCGAGCGGGACGCCAAACACACGCTCACCCTTGCCCCGCAGACGACTCGGGAAAGCGGGTGACGCCGGCCGGCGTGATGGCGGCGTCGACGCGCTGGTCGTGGACCTCATGCGGAAGGTCGGCCACGATCTCGTCCGCATAGAGGACGATCGCGGTAAACGGCTCGGTGAGCCCGGCCACCCGGGCCAGCGCTCGGTCGTAGGAGCCGCCGCCGCGGCCCAGCCGAACGCCGCTCCGGTCAACGGCAACCCCAGGAACGAAGACCGCGTTCGCCGAGGTGATGGCGTCGATCCCCAGCGCCGGTCCTGCCGGAGAACGGGTCCCGCGGGGACCGAGTTGCAGCGCCTGCTCGTCCTCGTACACCGCCCAGTCCAGGTCGCCGTCCGGGAGCAGCACGGGCAAGAGGACCCGTACACCCCGCTCGCGCAGGGCCTCGAGCAGGGGACCGGTGTCTGGTTCAGTCCCGATCGCGACGTAGCAGCAGACCTGCCCGACACCCTCGATCTCCGGGATAGAGAGCGCGATCCGGCACAGCGCTTGACCTGCCGCGGCTCGCTCGGCCGCCGATCGCTGCCCGCGCAAGCCGAGCAAACGCGACCTCACCTGCTGTTTGTCGCTGGGCTCCTGCCGCATCGGTCTCCACTCCGACCCACCGCCTGCCGATCTGTGCATCATGGCGCGCAGCGACACGATCACCGACGGCTGACCGAAGTGTGGCACTGACCTGGGAGGTTTGCGGCGCGGCTGGACGGCTAGGGTGCGATGACATGAGCTCGGACCACAGCGCCGCGGCGCGTCTATCGGCACGCCCGCCCCATGTCGGCAAGGCTGTCCTGACCGTCGCCGGCTTGGGTACCCGGTTCCTACCCGCGACGAAGGCGACACCAAAGGAACTGCTCCCCGTCGTCGACAAGCCGGCGATCCAGTACGTGGTCGAGGAGGCGGTCGCCGCTGGGCTCACCGACATCCTCTTCGTGACGGGCCGTGCCAAAGGCGCGCTCGAGGATCACTTCGATCGCGCACCGGAACTCGAGGCGGCGCTGGAGGCCAAGGGAGACAAGGAGCGGCTGCGCGCGATCAGGGAACCGGTAGAGCTTGCCACGATCCATTACGTTCGGCAGGCGGAGCCGCGCGGGCTCGGCCACGCGGTGCTCTGTGCCAAGCAGCACGTCGGCCACGAGCCATTCGCGGTCCTCCTGGGCGACGACATCGTCGACCGGAGAGATCCGCTGCTCGATCGCATGATCGAGGTACGCGGGCGATACGGCGGCAGCGTGATCGCGCTCATCGAGGTCGATCCCGCCTCGATCCATCTGTACGGCTGCGCGGCGGTGTCAGCCGTCCCCGGCGAGACGGACATCGTACGAATCGACGATCTCATCGAGAAGCCGGAGCACGACGCGCCGAGCAATCTGGCCATCATCGGCCGTTACGTGCTTGATCCCGCAATCTTCGAGGTCCTGGCCCAGACGCCGCCGGGAAGAGGCAACGAGATCCAGCTCACCGATGCGCTGCGGGCACTCGCCGGGCGGGACGGCCATCGCGGCGGTCCCGTCCACGGCGTGCTTTTCCATGGACGGCGCTACGACACGGGGGACAAGGCCGGGTATTTGCGGGCGACCGTACGTCTCGCGTGCGATCGTGACGATCTGGGCCCGGAGTTCCGGCAGTGGCTCAAGACCTTCGTCGCCGAGGAAATGGACAGGCAATGATCGAGGGCGCGGGGGAGCCGCCGGGCAGCCGACCACCGGGGCTCCATGATGCGCCGGTGACCGGGCCCGAGGAGGCGGCGGTTGCTGAGCCGGTGCAGGACGGTGGCAGGCACCGCGCCGGCGGGCACGACCATCCGTCGGACGGGCTCACCACAGTCGACGACTACCTCGCCACGATCTTGGAAACCGTCGGCCCGCTGCCGGCGATCAACCTCCAACTGCTCGACGCGCATGGCTGCCTGCTCGTGGAAGACATGATCGCGCCGGTAGAGCTGCCGTCCTTCGACAACTCGGCGATGGACGGCTACGCGGTCCGCCACGGCGACGTTGCGGATGCCAGCCCGGAGAACCCGGTAGTCCTCCCGGTCGTCGGGGACATCCCGGCCGGAGACACGCAGGCGCGCATGATCGCATCGGGCATGACCGCACGGATCATGACGGGTGCGGCAATGCCCACTGGTGCCGACGCCGTCGTGCCGGTCGAATGGACCGACGGCGGCGTCGCCCGGGTAACGATCAGGCAGGCACCGGAGGTCGGCCAGCACATACGCCGGCGCGGCGACGACGTCGAGTCGGGGGAGCGGATCCTGACGGCCGGGACCTGGCTCGGTGCCCCCCAGGTCGGGCTCCTCGCGGCGATCGGAGCGGACCGCGTGCTGGTACGGCCCCGGCCGCGCGTTGTGGTGCTGTCCACCGGCAGCGAGCTCGTCGATCCGGGCCACCCCATCGCGTCCGGCCAGATCTACGACGCGACCAGCCACACCCTGGCCGCCGCGGCGACGGAGGCGGGCGCCATCGCCTATCGGGTCGGCATCGTGCCGGACGACCCGGCCATGCTCACCGAGACCATTGACGACCAGCTGGTCCGCGCCGACCTCGTGATCACGAGCGGTGGTGTGAGCGTCGGTGCGTACGACGTCGTCAAGGAGGTGCTGTCGCAGCTCGGGACGGTTCGGTTCGACCGGCTCGCCATGCAGCCCGGGATGCCGCAGGGCTTCGGCACCATCGGGCCGGACGAGACACCGATCTTCACCTTGCCCGGAAACCCGGTCAGTGCCTACGTGTCGTTCGAGGTGTTCGTGCGGCCCGTGATCCGTACGTTGCTGGACCAGGAGCCGATCCAACGGGCCACCGTTAAGGCGATGTGCACCGAGGCGTTTTCCTCGCCACCGGGGAAACGGCAGTATGCGAGGGCAAGGCTGGATCAGTCAGGCGATTGGGCCGAGGTCAGGCCGGTCGGCGGCCCCGGCTCACACCTTCTCCGCAACCTTGCCCAGGCGAACGCGCTCATCGTGGTCCCTGAGGAGGTGGTCGAGGTCAGCGCCAGCGACGAGGTCGACGTGATGGTCCTTGACCCGCGCTCGTGATGCCGGCAACCGGTGGATCGGCAGCATCGGATCCGGGCCGAGGCGGAGACGCTCGGCTCACGCATGTCGACGAGCGAGGCGCCGCCCGGATGGTCGACGTCTCCGGGAAGGATGTGTCGGTCCGCACGGCCATCGCGACCGGCAGAGTGCGGGTATCGCCGGCCGTCGTTGAGTTGCTGCGCGGCGAAGGACTGCCAAAGGGCGACGCACTCGCGGTTGCCCGCATCGCGGGCATCCAGGCGGCCAAGCGAACGCCCGATCTCGTACCGCTCTGCCATCCGATCGCCATTCATGGGGTCACGGTCGATCTTGCGGTCGCCCGTGACGCCATCGAGATCACGGCGACCGTCCGCACCGCCGATCGGACCGGCGTCGAGATGGAAGCCCTCACGTGTGTGGCCGTCGCGGGACTGACGGTCGTCGACATGGTGAAGGCGGTCGATCCGGCCGCGGTCATCACCGATGTCCGAGTTGAGTCGAAGACCGGCGGCAAATCCGGGGACTGGCATCGGGCCAGGTGATGCCGACGACCGCGGTTCCCCCGTAGTCTGCGTGCGTGTCCAGAGCCTGCGGGGGAACGGCCGCCGGTGCCGCGCGTTCCAGGCGGCGCTTGACTGCGACAGCCCTGGCAGGCTCGCTGCCGACCTGCGGAAGGTGACCGGTGCGGGCGCTCGTCGTTACGGTGTCCAACCGTGTTGCCGCCGGCGTCTATGAGGATCGCGGCGGACCGATCTGCGTTGCGGGTCTGCGCGGCCTTGGCTTCGACGTCGACGGTCCTGTCGTCGTCCCCGACGGCGAGGCGGTCGAAGGCGTGCTCCGTGAGGCCATTGCGAAGTCGTACGACCTCGTCGTCACCACCGGTGGCACCGGCCTTACGGCTCTCGACCTCACTCCCGAGATGACCAGGCGGGTCATCACCCGCGAGGTGCCAGGGATTGCCGAGGCGATCCGCATGGTCGGCATGGCGAAGGTGCCCACTGCCGCGCTCTCTCGCGGGCTTGCCGGTGTCGCGGGCGACACGCTGGTGGTCAACCTGCCGGGGTCGAGCGGTGGTGTCCGCGATGGCATCGAGGTGCTCCGGCCGCTTCTCGCGCACGCAGTGGACCAGATCGGCGGGGGGGACCACTGACCCTTCTGGGCACGGTGACGCCAGGCTGGCCGGCGAGGCTCGCGGACGGCCGGGTTGGCTTGCGCCCGATCCGGTTACGCGATGCCTCGGACTGGTACGCGCTGCGGCGCCGCAACCATGACTGGCTGGCGCCGTGGGAGGCGACGGTGCCGGAGGTGGGCGACGCGACACCGTTCTCCTTTGCCACGATGGTCCGCCGGCTGCGCCACGACGCCCGCGGCGGCCGGCTGCTCCCGTTCGTCGTGACCTACGAGGGGCGTCTGGTGGGCCAGCTCACCGTTGCTCATGTCATCTGGGGCTCGATGCGTTCGGCATCGCTCGGGTACTGGATCGATCGCGGCCACGCCGGTCGGGGGATCATCCCGACGGCTGTCGCACTGGTCACCGACCACTGCTTTCACGCGGTCGGGCTCCATCGTGTCGAGGTCGCTATGCGACCGGAGAACCACGCGAGCCGCCGGGTCGTCGAGAAGCTCGGCTTCCGCTTCGAAGGGATGCGGCCGCGCTACCTGCACATCGACGGCGACTGGCGGGACCACCTGGTCTACGCGCTGAACGAGGAGGAGGTGGCGGGCAGCCTGCTTGCTCGCTGGCAGGCGACACGAGCGACACCAGCGTGAGTCCGAAGTCACACTAATCACATAAGTCACATGCGACACACCCGTTTAATACCGCGATCTCTGGCGCGCCCGGCTTACGGTCATGGATATGGGGGCCGGATTGATCTATGCCGCGATCGTCGCGGTCTGGGGTGCCATCCTCGCGCCCACCCTGATCAAGAAGTCTGACCCACTTCCCGAGCCGATTCTCCAGGCCAGAAACTCGTCCGGCATTCGAGTGCTCGGCAGGCGCCGGCCCCGCGCCCACGCCCACGCGGTGCTCGG
Organism: Actinomycetes bacterium; assembly: GCA_036001885.1. Lineage (GTDB taxonomy): Bacteria > Actinomycetota > Actinomycetes > JAKEEW01 > JAKEEW01 > DASYTV01. Next base: position 1,731 of record DASYTV010000405.1, on the reverse strand, counting down.
GCGCGGTACGAGTGCTCGGCCCACCGCGCGGCCGACGACCGCGCGATTGTCCTCTGGCGGCGGACGCGTGGCCCCTCCGGCCTCGGGGGCCCGGGGTCCGGCAATCCCGCGAAATGTGGGCCCGCGTGGATCCGCCGGATTGCCCCCGGTGCGGATGCAGCGGACGGCTCGATCGGGTCCGCGGCGTGCGGCCCGGTCCGCCTCGTCCACGGCTGGCGGCGCCGCGGCAACGGGCGTCCCGGCCTCGACGCGTCGTGCTCCGCTCGCCCGCCGTAGGCGCCTGGTGGGGATGCTGGCGATTCTCATAGTCGGCGGCGTTGTCGGCGGGCAGACATCTGGGCTCCCGGCCTGGGCTCCGGCTGTGCCCGCACTCGGGATTGTCGTGTACGTCCTGCATGTACGCCGGGAGGCTCGCAGGTTGGAGGCGCGGAGACGCCGCCAGCGTGCAGCAGACATGCGGCGGCTGGCCGCGCGGCTCCGGGCCGAGGCGGCGGTTGCCGCCGCCGTCGAGCAGGCCGCACGGGCAGAACCACAAACGGTTCGGCCGGGCACCATCCACGCCGACGGCAGCTGGGAGCCGATGCGGATCCCCTTGCCCACCTACGTCACCGCGCCAGTGGTTCGCCGGCCGCCTGCGCGCGTCGTGTCGGTGGATGCGGAGGGTGCGTGGACCTCAGGCCAGCTCACCGACCTGATGTCGGGCTTCCGTGGCCAGCCTGACGTCAACGCCATCACTGCCTTCAGCAGCCGTGCACCCAAGCCGTTGCCAAGCCAAGTGGCTCAGTCGACCGACCCTGCAGGGATGTCGGCTGGCCGGACCGCGCGGTCGCCTGGCCGGGCAGGGGAGTCGCCCACCCGCTTCCCTGCCGGCGATACCGGCGATGACCTGCCCGCCGCCCAGGACGGATCGACCGCCGACCGGCCGCGCCCCAGAGCAGTCAACGAGTAGGTCGTCATGCTCGCGGCCATCGCCCGGGTGACCGCTGTCGTCGATGGACGGTGGCCCAGACGTTAGTCGGGCGTGATGCCGATCGCTGGACAGTCAGCCCCAACGAAGAGGCCCATCTGTCTGGGTCACGGGCCATCGTTCTGAGAGCTGCCGCAGCATCGTCTGGGCGGGTGTCCATTGATACCGATCAGACGCAGTCCAGTGATCAACGGCATCTTGATCGACTCCGTTTGCAGCGGTGCGGGATGGTAGCCTCGACGGCGTCTTGGGGCTGTAGCGCAGTCCGGTAGCGCACCTCGTTCGCATCGAGGGGGTCAGGGGTTCAAATCCCCTCAGCTCCACCATGGCGGTCTTACTCGAACCAGGCGGTCCGCAGCCGGATCCGTCATTTCTATCCGATCTCCCACCAGGCGTTACTTCTGCTGTAGGCCTGAGGCCGATCGGTGTCGTCGGTAACGTTTGGCCTCTCGGGCGGCGGTGAAGCTGCGAACGAGGACGAACGCGGACATAACGAGGATGAGGGTCCAGATAGTGATGGCTGCAGGGGGGCTGATCTGGGCGAAGCTGAGCGCAACGGCCACTACCACGAGAACGAAGACGAACAGTTGCAGAGCACGAGCGCTGGAAATCTTGATGAGCCCGGTAGGTCCGAAATCCCTAAGATCGCGAGCGGCCCTTGGCGAGAGGCGGAGTTGCCGGACAATGAGCCGCCGACAGAGCAGCCGCTCGATCAGTGTCAGCGATTCGAGGCCAGCGCGCATCTCGCTCTCGCTGAGCGGACC